>JBEKLF010000309.1:0-9328 GCA_050010335.1 Terriglobia bacterium | reverse complement strand
TTTCTCCCCTTGTACAGGGTTGAGGAGTCAATACTATGTCGATGCCGTTACATGCATCGGGCCGTAAACATTAGGCTGGCGAGCGATCACAAGACATAGTCAGAGAGGGTAGATAGTGCCTCCTATGTCTCTGAAGACATAGGCGGCACTCAAGCGCGACCCATCTCCTCCGTAGCGGTCTGGACATCAACACCATACGCGACTGGCTCGGCCACGTTTCCGCCAACACGACTAACATCTATGCCGCAGTGGATCTGGAAACCAAAGCCAAAGCCATCGCGCACTGCGAACCCGGAGTGACAACACCTGTGGGGCGGTGGTCTAGGGACAAGGGGCTCATGACGTTCTTGCGGAGTCTCTAACCCTCGATTACTTATGTGGCGTTCGGGCCGGCGGCGGCCACACCGCACTTGCGTCCCGTGTCTGAACGCCACATAACGGGAATCGCCACAAAATACGACTACCGAGATGCCGAGGACCGCGCCCAGATGTTGCGTGATTGGGCCGATGGGGAAGAGGAACAATACGAGATCGCGGATGTGGCGGGATCGACTCCGTCTTGCATGAAACAGAAAGCGCTCACGAGGAGCACGCACGCGTTGAGCACACGAGGCAAGACAGGCGAGACACAAGCACTAATTAAGGCCGCGCTCGAACTCGAACAAATTTCGGCCACAATGCAACGCCCGGAATACCCGGATGATGTGCGTGAGCAGCTCGGGGATACGAATCCGGCCCTACCTGCAGCGCTGGTCGTCTTCGCCGAGCATGACGCGATTGAAGCGCACTTTGAGGATGAGGCGCAATCGTGGGGAGAGGCCACGCCGGAGCCCAACTTGATTCTGCCTTTGAACGCTTTCGACCCGGAGAGTGTTCAGTCTACGTTTCACACGCTGGCAGTGGTGTGCCAGACGCTGGCGGCAGCCAACCGGCTGATCGATCTCATGCCGGGAAACGAGAAATGGGTCACAGAATCGGAGGAGGACGATGACAGCTCGGGTGGTGATCGGAGCTAACAGGAGTTTCGCCCTAAAAAACGCGGTTCTTCTGTATGGCGATGGGACAGCGATGTTCGCCACTCTTCACTCCGTGATGATGCGAGCGAAAAATGGCGCCCCCCATCTTGGGCCTGGACGAACACTGACCACAGCATTCCTGAGAACGCTGGCCGAGGGCTTGGGAGCCCGCATCGCGGCGGAGATCCTGCCCCAGAATGTGTTGGCCCGCACGCCCGACATCATCACTTGGTGGATGCAGGCGCGGCGTGAGGTGATGTTTTTCGGCGGTGTAGATACTGAAGCGCGCGAGTTGGATGGCGCCACCTACCCACACCCAGCGCTGGTTTTCAAGGTGACACGCCGTGAGCTTTTTGTGCGTGCTTTGGAGACGGACGAGCGCCCAACGGGAGAAACTCCCATGAAAACCGCTCCCTATTGGAATTGCGACGCTGCCGGCCGGGTTTGCCTGGGCTCAATGCGCGTCCCAGACGAGACCACAGTGGAATCGATCGCCGGTTGGCAGATGGGTTTCTTCCGCAGCCAATTTACCCACGCGAACGGAGCGGTGCGGCTCACCAGTCACCCGGGAGGGTTCGTGGGACTGTGGAAGAGCCTGAAGGGCAGCCAGCTTCCTTTTCCCAACGAATACCTGACTGATGCCAAGGAGACGTTGCGACAGTTTGTGGAACGCGACTGAGCTTATGGAAACACACATCATTCACGCGGAGTTGTTGCGCCGGCGAGTGCGCGTATTAGTCGTAGGTTGTGGAGGCACCGGGAGCGCCGTAGTCGGAGGACTGCCTTATTTGCACCATGCCATGATCGCGCATGGGCATCCCGAAGGTTTGCATGTGACGGTCATGGACGGGGACGTAATTTCTCCCACCAACTCCGTGCGGCAACCGTTCAGTCGTTGTGAGGTGGGGCTTTACAAAGTGGTCGTTCTCGTCAACAGGCTGAACCTGTTCTGGAATTTCGGTTGGGAGGCGGTGCCGGAACACTTGACCCGCAAGGAACCGCTCGACCGGGTTGACGTCGTGATCGGGTGCGTGGACACTCGTGCCGCCCGGGCTGTAATCCGGGAATGCACCAGCCGCTGGAGTAGGGCACGTTATTACCTGGATATTGGAAACACTTCGGACAGTGGGCAGTTCATTTTGGGTGAGCCCTTGAATCAAGTGAACCGACGAAGCCGAACACGCTTGCGCACAGTCTCAGAACTCTACCCGGAATCGGTGGACGGCAGCCTGGATGACGACGGATTCCCGAGTTGTAGTGCGGCGGACTCACTTAGCCGCCAAGAACCTTTTGTGAACCAGGTCCTCGCCCAGCACGCTCTTGCTTTGCTCGCGCGGCTTTTCCGCTATGGGAGTGTCAGCTATCACGGCGGGTTCATCAACTTAAGGGAAGGCATTGGCGGGAGGCTGGCGGTGGACCCCTTTCTGTGGAGGCGACTCCGGCGGCGTTGCAAGAGTGATCGGAGCAGGACTTGACGCCGCGGGCCACATAGCCGCCCCTTGCTTGACCGCCCCACGGCTTGATCCGTCTAGGCGACCGCGCAGGTCCCGGTGGCAACCGCCATTAGCCGTGTCCCATTACTCGTGGGATTGGAATATAACTAAATTCATTTCGCCTTGCCCCCCGGGGTCAGCCTGCAGGTCTGTGCAAGAAACCGAATCTTGTCACCATTTCTGGAAGGGCGCCGACTCTGCAGAGGCAAAAGGTTCCGGCAGCGTGGATACCTTGGAATTACCGCGAGACGCTGGGGCGGGCTAGCTAACTTGACGCGCTGAGAGCACATCCCGCGCAGTCGTCCAACGAATGCTGGGATAGCGATTGTTGTCGAGCGGCTCGAGCTTTGCCCGGCCGTCGAACATGTTTCGCATGTACTGCATGCCCTGCCAGGCCGGGTAAAGTTTCTTCTTTCCGGGAGCAACCGTGCGCGCGACCTTGATAAGGGTGCCGAGCAGTCCCAGACCGCCAGCACGGAACAGGCGGAACTTTTTTCCGGTCACGTCACTTGCCACCGCCGCGAGTTCCCGGGCGCTGAGTTGATCGCCAGCAATTCGTAGAAAGCGAGGAGTGGACGGATCGAGAGCCGCGCTCGTCGTGAATGCGGCCGTGTCGTCCATTGTCGTGAAGTCCATGCGCTGGTCCGCGTCGCCCCAATAGAGGACTCGCCTCCGTTTGAAGAGAATGAGCGGCATCTGACCGGTCAGCATTTCGGCAAAGGCACCGTTGAAGATCGTGGTCGCTCGAATCGAAGCCTTATCGAGGCGCTGGTGGAAGTCTCGGCGCAGATCGAGATTGCGATTTTCTCCGGTTGGAAGCTTGATGAAATCGATCGAGTAGTCGGACGGAATAAAACGTGGCACGCCAGCCTTGATCGCAGCGTCGAGCAGAACCGTTTGCGTTTCCACGATCACGTCCCACAATCCCGCCAGCGCGGACACCACGCAGGACGCACCCGAGCATACCGGCGCCATTCGGGTAGGGCTGCTCCAGTCGACGCTGGCAATCGCTGCGCCCATCTCCTGCAGTTGCTCTAGCTTGTCTCGCGCCGTGCCGTGGCGAACAAGCGCTCTTACGCTGGCTCCCCGTTCGAGCAAAGCTCGCGCGATGCGTCCGCCGAGATTACCGGTAGCTCCCGCCACGACGATGGTCGCGTCATTCATGATTCCGATATTACAGAAAGGACGCGCCGATGCAAAGTGGGCGCAGATCCGAGTGGAGGTCGACCGGAGGCTTTTTCGGTCGATGAGGTCAACAGGCGACTGGCACCCTTGCAGGGCGGTCGGAACAAACCGGCCGCCGAAAAGAAGTGAGTCAGCGTATATTCCTCCGAGAAATAGATTAGCCTGAAATCCTGCGCAGGCTTGCCGAGAGCTCACAAAGCTTCACAATTGGGTCGCGGATTTTCTGACGGTCTTTTCGTCATGCTGATTCGCACCTTCTGCAACTCATAACTTGCCTATGAGCTCTTGTCGCTCACAAACAAGGGGACAAATCTTGTCACTCTCCCACGGCATTGCCAATTACCGATTTGAAGATCGCCTCACCAGTGCGGGTGGGCGCCACGGATGGTGACCGATTCCCCTGGGGTCACTCGCACACACAGGAAGGAATGGGGATCCCCCGCATGTCTGAAAGTCAAAACGAATTCAAAGGTATTCGCCGTTTCCTTTGGCTGACCGTTGGCTTCTTTCTACTGGCCGTCGCTCTCGGCAGCGCAGTCTATATCGTCGCTCACCTTTTCAAATGTTTGTAAGCCGCTTAGTTCAGACGAGACTTCTCTCATGCCACCTGGATCCGCTCAGGTTATGCGTAAGGTCAGAGCTCATCATGCCTTGGAAATGGGCTTTGTCAGCGCAACTCCACATTGGAAGTTAAGCACCAGCGCCTGACCGTCGTGTTTGTGCTTCACTTAACCGAAAATCTGCTTCAGCCCGAAATTACACCGTTCCCTCACGGCCGCTGGCGAAAGCTTTCTGGAGCCGGCCATCTGGGCTGCCTCGCGAATTCCGTCGTTCACATTACCGAAGAGGTCGGTCGCTGCACGTTCGATTTTTCGGACGCTGTTCGGATGAATTCGCGGCTTCACTTTGGTGTCCCATTCAAGGCTTAAATCTCCAAGTCTTGCACCGAATATTTCGAGTGTGTCATGGATGTATAGAATGTCCTTAGCGACTTTGCCGCGCGTGCGCTTATTGTGAATCAATACTTTGTGAGCCAGGAAACTCGCGGGATTCGCAATCTGAACCGGCTTAGGCTCGACAACCGGGAATCCATTCGAGCGATCGATGTCAACCGTCCAAGGGGCGTAAAGTAGGATTTCGAGATGGCGGAGTTGCTGTGAAACCGCACCGGCTATTCGCCGCGTTACCTTTGGTTTTCCATCCCTTCCATGCTGGGCGCCAAATAACGGAGTCAAAAACTCGGCGTAAAAGCCCGTCTTGGCGTCACCCAGGCGGTAGTGTGTTGCAGGTGGTTTGTCCTCACCTAATCGTTCCTCTTCGAATCCATTGGACACTAATCGTTCCCGGATGTCCTGGCCTGTGACCGGCAATCGAGGGGGGACAGCAACGTCGGTGTCCAACGTCATCAACGGGACGTATGTAACCTGCTGTGCGTTGGGGTGAAGGCGATACAACCGATAAGCCCACCCGCCAATAATCACTACATTCGCGAGCCACGGTTCAAGGGAAGCGATCAGTCGAGCAAATGGCTCATTTTCGGGATGACCGTTCATCGATGCGCCTGTTGAATAGAAGGAGCCAGAACCCGTTTCCAGATTTGGTCCGCTTGTTCTTTGCCCCTCGCGGGATGATTCGACGCGTCCAACCACACCTGGAGAATATCCGACACGGCAACCCCCTCATGTCGGACCACAGCCCGGAACACCGCCTCTTTGTTTTCCGGGATTCGAATGTATGCGTCCGGCTGTCCTTCCGCATCTTCGACCGAAAGGCCGAGCTGCTCCAGGGCGGCCGAGTTCAGATGCTCCAGGTAGATATAAGGAGCGACTCCATGAACGAATCCGACTCCGAGCAGATCGGCCGCTGCAAAAAGCCCGATCGCGATGCGAGGAGCTGGCACAACGAGTCGGCCCACCCGCGGATTTGGAGGTCGCAAAAGTTTTGCATCCAGCCACGAGCAGTATGACCTAACAGCGGACAGAAACTGTTCCTTACCGCCGCGGATGATCCAGCGTACCAGGACCTCACGCGCAGTTCTCTGGCTTGCGCCTTGCCACCGCCGCATCAGTTCTTCCGTCCTGACGAGGCGCAACAAACCTTTTCGCTGGTCAAGGAAACCCTCGCTCGAGAGCTGTCGAACCAAGCGGGATGTGCTCATTACGGAAACGCCCGCTGCCTGGGCAAGCTGCCTTCCGCTTCGATACTGACCGCGAGGAACGGTCAGCAGAGATTCCGGAATGTCTTGGCCTAGCAGTATCTTGAGCATCCATTGGTTTAGATCTGAGAACAGGTACGCGGATGATTCACTCTGTATCGGCAACCCGAGTTGTGAACGGGTTGACCGCTCCGAGTTGAATTTTTCCAAGCCGAACCCATGAAAAGCTCGAAATCCTTCCGAATCCATAACCCCGATTCCAACATTTGGTGCATGCCTCAGAGCGAATTGTTGGACCTGTGCGGCCACCGAATCGGAAATATGAGGGGAAGCAACTACAGCCACCGGGATGACAGAGTTTGAATAATGCCGCGCTGCCGCTTGCGCTTCTAGAATGGCTTGCGATAGAAGGGGAACTAGTCGATCACGCCGACCCTCGGCCGACCGTTTGACTTCGATAACATATTTCTTGCCCCCGGACTCTACAACCACATCGGCTTGACCGTCGGCGGGCGGTTTTTCGTAGATGCTCCAACCGGCTCGGCGAAAGGTGTCCAGGAGAAGAGCTTCGAATTCCTTCTCTTGAGGGCGCTCGCGACGGTGAATCTGAGGAGGCATAGGTTGTACCGTGGCCATGATGTATACCACGGCCATGGTACATCGCTGGATGTTCCGTGTCAACCCGCCCGAGTTGTAATGGCCGAGTTGTAAAATCCGAGTCGCCTTGGCCATCAGACCAGGGAATGGGCGCGCACATGCATAGCAGCGTGTTGGTCGCGCGAGACTACAGGTTAAGCCTGGCGACTTTACCTATCATGACAAGAACGCGTGACGACGAGTTCATCTTCGGAGGCACCCATGGCATTTCAACGAGCCTGAATCCTTGATACGGCATAAATGGATTTCAGTTGCCGCCGGTTTCGAAGTCTATTGGTTCTTCGAGGCGAACTCTCAATTCCTTCAACCAAGTATGAGGGTTCGTGCCATGGGCGATGTGGCCCAGAAAGCGTAGTTTCTCGGCTATGTTGCAGCGGTTTTGTCGAATATCTTCCTTCGTGCTTGTAATGTAAACGGCGAAGAACTCCTCCATGGTTAGGGGATTTGAAAAGAGATATGTAGCGTGGCCAATCTGCGGCGTCTCTACGACCACACAATGCTCGAGCTCCAGGATGTACTCGCTTCCAAAGAGATATAGTCGTCTTGCTCGCTTGCCGAGCTCACGGTAGAAGAAGGCATCGTAGTCCGGTTGCCAGTTAATCTGAGCGATGTCGAAGTCGCCGGGGATGCCGAGGTTCCAACAGAGGCTGCGCAGATGTTCCCTCTCCAACGGCTCGCGCTCGATGCGGGCACGGATCTTGGCCAGGGCGTCTGCGAACTCACCAAAACGGTGGTAACTCTTTCGGGCGGTTTCAATCTGCACAGCGATGTCAGCAGGCAACTTCACCTCGATACGGCTCGGCAAGGCGGTTTCCCACTTCATCAGGTGCCCCTCGCCACGCCGGTGGCGATACTTGCCCATTTGGACGAAGGTTCCCCGCAACTCGAACTTGGCGCCCAT
Organism: Terriglobia bacterium; assembly: GCA_050010335.1. Classification (GTDB taxonomy): domain Bacteria; phylum Acidobacteriota; class Terriglobia; order UBA7540; family UBA7540; genus Bog-366. The sequence goes on along the minus strand of JBEKLF010000309.1, from coordinate 1,921 downwards.
GAGATGTTTCCACTGGTTCCATGTAGCATCCCATGTGATTGGCATGGCCGACTGGTCGAGCATGACCTCGAGTCTTCTTCGGACATCGCGGTATATGGCGTGATCGTTATGAAAGTCAAAATTGCGCAGAGGCGCGCGGAACCGGCGCTCCCGATGCTCGGGGGCGAAAGACAGGATTCGCGTGGCGAAGAACGTCTGCCCATCCCGCGAGCGGTCTCCGGCGACCAGAATCGAACCGAAGCCGCCATACGGGAAGAGCGCCGGTGACGAAGTGTCCTTCAGCAGCGAGTCATAACAAGCCCGTAACTCCGGCTGAGCCAGGATGTTGAAGGCTCGTTCCAAGGTGGCACGATCAAGTTTGGAAGCGCTGGATGCACGGAGTTCCAATTGGCGGAGATTGAAGGCGAGTCGCAGCTCAGCGGGCGACGCAGTCGCGCTGATCCGTAGAGTGTCATAAAGGTTCGCTTGGCGCTCCCAGGCCTGGCGCCGTCTGGCGACATAGAAGTAATCGCGCACCACCTCGCAAGGCAGATGGATGGTGCCAATGCCCAGGCGTCCCGCGGAAACCGCGGCCCGCACATAGAGATGCTCTCGCTTATCGGTCTTGGGCTGGGTGGCATAGCTGATAGGAGCCTGGTAAAGATCGCGACTCCGAGTGGGGGACGAGGTCTTGTGAATGTAAAGTTCAGTCCCGACACCAGCGGAATCAATGGCCAGAGGGAATTCGATTTCGTCGCTGGAGCGGATATGCGCTGCCAGGAAATTGGAGAGGAGGATACTGCCGCAATCTTTGAAGCAACAGACGGTCTTGTCGCCCTCCTGCTTAACCTCCGAGACAGAGCCCCGGCGGATCGTCTCCGCCACTCCATTTGCCGCTTGGACGCTCGTCTCCATCCTGAGTGCAGCATAGCCAGCCTGGGAGTCCGCGTCAAATGAGGTCAATTTGCTTCTAAGTTGCACATGCGTAAGAAGATAAGCGTGGACAAAAAGGAACGGGCGCGTCCTGTGAATTTTACTGCACAGCAAACCAGACGCTAGGCGCGGTCTAATAAGGGGGAGGAACCTCCTGCTGTGGCACGACGGGTGAAGAACTACTCGCGAGAAATGCTTCCAGCTATCAGGGGCACAAGGAAAATTCCGCCAGACAACTTCGGGGTTTGCTTTAGGGATTGGGTTTAAGGCGGCTCAAGAACTTCAATGGTATGCCAACTACATCCAAGTGACCGCCAACGTAAGACGAGGGGCCGCGACGCAATGGTTATGATTCCGATTTCGCGATGACCCACCTCGTCCGTTCCATTTACCTCTGAACCCATATGCTTGCCCGAAGTGCCAATTGGACCCGTAACCTCGCCGGAAGTTGAACAGCCTCTCAGCTCACGCCAATAAGAATAGGTGCGAGAACGCCAAAAGATTAAGAATCGACCCCGATAAAGTTGCCGACGCGGCAAGGTTGCGGGTCTAGTCACAACCCGAAAATTTGTCAAAGAAAGGAAATTTGGATGCGCTGGGCTGGCCGTATACGTATGGGATATTTTCCGCTACCACTGTCCGAAGCGGAGCGGATTCGCAAATTTCTCTTGTTTCCAGATCAACTCTCGTCGGCGCTCGATCCCTGCGTCGGCGACGGTAGGGCTTTCGAGGCCATCACCAGCGGCGCCCAAGTGCTTCGCTATGGCATTGAGCTTGATGCGTACCGGGCCGAGCAGGCCAGGGAGCGGGTTGCCTACGTGCTCCAGGCCAATACATTAGAGGTGCAATGCCCGGTCGAAAGCTACTCCCTCGGATTCTTCAATCCCCCTTTATCTAAGCGATTTTTCTCGTATGTCTGATTTGATTGGTTCGGATGTTCTAGGGTGTTGCCGGCCTGAGCCCAGATTTATATTTGGCAGCCGGTTTCCATGTTTAACCGAGATTTCAC
>JBEKLF010000308.1:0-9349 GCA_050010335.1 Terriglobia bacterium | reverse complement strand
AGTGTGGCCGTGCGCCCTCTCAGGCCGGCTACCGATCATCGCCTTGGTGGGCCGTTACCTCACCAACTAGCTAATCGGCCGCAGCCCCCTCCTCCAGCGGCCCTTGCGGGCCTTTGCTCCCAACGGCTTGCGCCATCGGGATGTGATGCGGTATTAGCCCAGGTTTCCCCAGGTTATCCCCCACTCGAGGGTAGGTTAGCTACGTGTTACTCACCCGGTCGCCACTTTACTCATCCCCTTGCGGAGACTTTCTCGTTCGACTTGCATGTGTTAGGCACGCCGCCAGCGTTGATTCTGAGCCAGGATCAAACTCTCGTTTGAATTCGGCTCGCGCCCAGGCTGCCAAACTATAAGCGCCTGTACGCTAAACTTTTGAGTTTCCCCTGCTGCCGTTACGCTGGTTTGCACCAACGAACTCAGCAGAAGATCTCCGTCCATTTCTCGCCAAAGAAACAGACGTCGCTCAGCGATCGATTCTAAACTAAAACTTCGATTGACGTGGCTTGCTCAACTCAGTTGTCAAAGAGCTAAAGGCCCCGATGTTCTCGGGGTCCCCATTTTGGGGAAGGTTGGCTTATGGCGCCGTATTTCGGAAAACTTAAATCGGCGTCCCGACTGCCATTACTCTGTCGAGGGTTTGTCTCACAGAGCAATTTTCAATATTACGGCGGCATTCGCCGTTTGTCAAGGGTTTTGAAAAGTCTTTTTATAACTTGTATAGGCTTTTCTGGAGACTCTTGAAACCTATTTGTAATTATACCAGTTTTTGAGGAATACGCCACAAGAATCAGAGCATCATTTCCTCTGGCCATTGGGTCGTGGCCCGCGAGGTTCGAACTTCAAAACACTGCGACGGAGAATAGTACTTTTGAGGGCTTGCATTTCGGCTCGGAGAGGCGTATGAAGGAGGTATGCTGACCGAGGGAGAGAAGACTCCACCGGGCATGCAGAGGTTAGTCGGTTAAATCACACCGCTCTTGCGGTGCGCACCGCTGGCAACGCCCCGCGGACGCTGCCACGGCATTAACGGCGAATAACCTGAGATGGGGAGGCCGTCAGTTGACGGACTCCCCATACTCGTTTAGGGCCACACAAGTCCCAAATTCCATGAAAAGTCTCGCCCCAATTTCCTTTTCGATTATTTCTATTACTGCCCTCCTTTACGGCATTGCACCTATTGATGCTCCCACCCCGATCTGGTTTTCTGTGAGCCGGAATAACTTGTGCGTTACGGAAGGCGTAATCAAAGAAGCTCCGGGAAATCGCCTATCCGTGGATGTGCCCAAGATGCGTGCGCACTTGAGCAGATCGACGGCGCAGGCCATCGAGGCGCGCTTCACTTATCTAGGCCCGACGGCCGTCCAATCGCCGCTCGGTTCCGGTGAGATGCGGCGGCAGTTTGGTCTCAAACTGCGTACCCAGGACGGATGTAACTTGGTCCACGGAATCTGGCGCTTCGAACCGGAATCAAAGCTGGTTGTGTCCGTAAAAAACAATCCCAGTGAACACACCAGCACCGATTGCGGCAACCGCGGCTACCGGAATATCAAGCCCCAGAAAGCCTCGCCCGTGCCTCTCCTACATCCCGGTGAGACACATACCGTTCGCGCCGAGATGAACCTGTCGGAAATGGCCGTTTTCGTCGATGACACTTTGGTTTGGGAAGGAAATGTCGGACCAGGAGTGCTTTCTTTCAACGGGCCAGTGGGGATTCGCTCGGACAATGCCCGAATGGAACTTGTGCTTCGAGCAAAGAAGTATGACGGCGGTCACCCAGATTATGCCATTGGTTGCAAATCGGACGCCGGGGAGTCAGGTTGAATTGTAGATTTGTGGAGGAGTTCGCGTGAGCGATTCGGAGTCTTACCCTTACGAAACCCGGCTCAATATCCTGTTTAAACCGTTAGAAGTGATCGATGAGAAGGCCCTCGCCGACGCTTGCGCTTACAAGTGGTATAACCAGACGTTGTGCCAAGTCAACCAATCCGTGGTGCGGTTGGCAGTTGTGGAGGGCGAGTATCATTGGCACAAGCACGAAGCCGACGATGAATTCTTCTATGTGGTCGAGGGCCGATTCTTGATTGACTTGGAAGGTCGCACCGTGGAACTTGCTCCACGACAGGGCTTCGTTGTCCCCAAGGGAGTCCTGCACCGCACGCGCGCTCCGGAGCGTACGGTAATCCTCATGGTCGAAAACGCTGGCATAATCCCGACGGGAGACTGACGCGCCGCCTCTCCCGCGCCGTTTGCAAGCTTCAAGTCCGCTTTTCCATTTGTTGTGCAAGCGCCTTCACCTTCTCTGCCAAAGCGTCGAGTCGCGCCAGTCGGGCGATGGTTTTCTTGAATTCGCTCATGGGACGGCAGGGTGTTCCCCAGACTATCGAACCGCTACGCACAATTTTGCCAGGAAGAACTCCGGCCTGCCCACCGACGATGACGCGGTCTTCAATGTGTGCATGCTCCCCCACTCCTACTTGTCCGGCCATGACGACAAAGTCGCCCACCTCCGCCCCGCCGGAAATTCCCGTTTGCGAAACAATGATGCAGTGGCGGCCGATCTTGACGTTATGGGCGATCTGCACCAAGTTGTCGATCTTCGTCCCCTGCCCGATCACCGTTGTCCCCAGCGAGCCGCGGTCCAGAGTCGTATTGCTACCGATCTCGACATCATCCTCAATCACAATCTTTCCCAACTGGGGAAACTTCACGTGCCGCCCTTCGGCAAAAACGTATCCGAAACCGTCCGACCCGATCACCACCCCCGCGTGGAGAATGACACGGTCCCCAATTTGCGCCCCGGGATAGACAGTGACGTGGGGATGCAACGTGCAATGCGCCCCTACACACACGCCCGCGCCAAGGAAGACTCCCGGGCAAAGGCGCGTTCCCACGCCAACCGCAACGCCGCATTCGATCACAACATTCGCGCCCACTGAGCAGTCAGGCGCCAGTTGTGCGTCCGGCGCCACTACTGCCGTAGGATGAATCCCGGGTGGCAGGGGTGATGCGGGATGCAATGCCTCGGCGGCACGAATCAGCGCCAGCTTTGGGTGGGGCACGGTAATGGTAGTGTGCTCCGGCAGGGACACGCCCTCCGGCACCAGCAGGCAGCCGGCGTACGAACCTACAGCCTGTTCGAGCGAACGCGGGCCTTCCACGTATGCCAATTCGGTGGACCCGGCGGTTTCGAGCGAGGCCACGCCATGAATCTCGCGCTCGGTATCGCCCGCAGGATTTGCTTGCAATAATTCGGCAATTTCAAAGACTTTCATGATTGGCCTCCCAGAAGCAGTGACGAGTGACCAGTGGCGAGTGACGCGCAAAAAGCTCTCAGCCGTCAGCTATCAGCCCGGGCCTTATCTGATTGCTGATAGCTGAAAGCTAAAAGGGATACAGCGGCGGCTCCCCGGGCGGCCGGGTCTTCCAACGCCGGTGCACCCAGAGCCATTGGTCCGGATAGCGGCGGACATATTCTTCGATCAGGCGGGTGAAGTTCGCCGTGTTGGCCAGGATCTCTTCTTCGGGGTCGTCGCGCTTGATCCATTCCACAGCGTCGAAGCGCAGGCGGTATTTCTTCAGCTTCGTGTCCCAGATCACCAAACCCAGGACGATGGGGACGCCGGTTTTCCGTGCCACGCGCGCGGGACCCGTAGTGGTGCAAGCTGGCACGCCGAAGAAGTCCACGAAGACACCTTCGTTCAGCATCATATTCTGATCGGTCAACACACCCACCGCGTGACCTTGCGCAAAAGCTCGCAGTACACCCCGCGCAAATTCGCTTTTACCGATAGACTTCCCGCCGCTCTGGCAGCGGTAGCGATTGACCAGCCGATCGATCAGGGGATTGTCCAATTCGCGGACTACGAAATGACAGGGGTAGCCGTAGAGCCCGTGGGCGAAGGACCCCAATTCCCAGTTGCCGAAGTGCGCCGTGAGGAAAAGAACGCCGCGGCCTTGGCTTTGGGCGCGCGCGTAGTTTTCAAAGCCATCGTAAATAATCAGCTTTTCAATGTTGTCGCGATTCCAGCGGGGAAAATGGGCGTAGTCGGCCAGCATGCGCCCGAAATTCTGGAAGAGACCAAAAACCACGCGGCGCCGCTGCCGCTCGGTCCATTCTGGAAACGCCAGCCGCAGATTGAACAGGCCCACTCTTCGCAGGCGGGGCCAAAGCCAGTAGCTCAAAGCCGCCAGGAGGGCGCACGCGCCACGCGCCAACCTGTGGGGAAGCCAGCCGATCGTCTTGAGCACCGCCAGCGCGGCCCAGTATTGCAGTCGCTGATTGAATGCCACGTGCGACTGGGTTGCGCCCTGCTCCGCCGTTGCGGATATTTGAGGATTGTTGTCCACCAATACTGGTTTCATTCACCTCTCAGAAGCAAAGGAACTGTTGTGAGTTCTTACCATCCGACCCGCCTACGCCCTTGCGTGCCGCTGCCGTGCCAGCTTTAGTCGGCGCGGAGAGAGAGACTCTTCAGGAAGAAATTGAGGATCTGATCCTCGTATTCCTTCTTTTCTGCCTCGACTGCCAACCCGGATTCCGAATGCTCCATCACCAGCAACTGCTTGGGTTGGGGCGCCTGTTCGTAGAGTGCTTCGGTCATCGCCGCCAAAGAAGGGTTGTCGCGCCCGGAAATAAATAGTTTGGGGACGCTTGCGAGCTTGGGGAGGTTGGCAGGCATCGCGTAAGAGTCCCCCCCCATCGAAGCGACGCGAAACTCCGCGTCGGTGATAACGTGGAAGAGTCCGCTGGAGCCTCCCAACAGACGTTCAATCTCCGAATCAAACATCCGCTCCGGGGTCGAGTAGGTCGTGTCCACCACCAGGGCCCTCACTTTGGGGTTCACTTCGCCGGCTACCAACGCGGCGTAACCGCCAACGGACATCCCGAACAATCCGACGCGGTTGGGATTAATGTCGGGTTGCTTGGTTAAGGTTTCGATCGCCGCCATCAAATCAGATGCCTGCCGGGGTCCCAAGTTCGAAGTGCGTTCCTTGGCTTTGGGCCCGTGAAAATTGAAGAGGTACACATTGAAATGGTTGTCACGCAATATGGTTCCCAGCGACAAGAGATCAGAGCGGTTCGAGTCGTAACCGTGACAGAGAATGATGACAGGCGCGCGCCGCAATCCGAGCAACAACCAACCCTCATGCTCACCTCCGTGGCGGTCAGTAAAATTAAGCGAAAAATAACTATTCAAAAGGTAACTTTGGGGATTGACCGCTTCCTGTGAGCTGTTGGCCGTAGTCACATAGTAGGTCAGAGCCGCTCCTACTCCTGCCAGACCAACAAGAACCACAACTAGAAAAATCAAAACTCCCAGGAATAATCTGATGACAAAGTCCCCTGAGATTCTGGATGGGCTGACAACCGCGAAAGGTATTCGACGCGCCATGCCTCTGGCTCTTCTCTGCTCGCTAAATCCGCCCTCAGGCAGTCAAGGGGGTGGCAAAATCGAAATGCTATCACAACCGGTTTTTCTGCCTACAAGAACTTTTCAAGTGGCGCAATGTTTTCGCAAACCGCGCGGCCGACACTTAAGGGAGATTCATCGACGAGCTTCCGCTTGTCGGCCCACTGGAGCCTTTCTGCCTTGCCCCGATTCTTACCGCGGGAAGACGTTCTCGGAGACTTGGCTTAGGGGCCGAGAGATGCCGGTGGCGGTCGCTTCATCCCAGACGCCGTCTCCACAGCAGGGGCGCAGCGAAGTGGGATGTGGTCCGTCAGCGCGCCCGTTGGCAGGGCGGAGCGGTCGCCGAGGGACATTTTGACGCTGACGGGGCACACCCCCTTTCGGTCAAAAATACCCTGCGGTGCGGCAGCCGGGTGGGCTGCGCCAATCGGAGGGTCGCGCTTGCTGGTCCCCCCCGCTGGCCCGTGTTTTACCCTCTTTTTTTGCGGCCCACATTCTTTTGGATTTCGCCTGCTCATGCTTCCCCCCTCGGGGAATTCCGAGTCTACGCCTGCCGATTCAAGTTCGCAGGCTAGGCCGCGCGTTTTATGGGAGCTATAAATTCAATGGATTTGACGGAACCGGGGGCCTTCCGCTAACATGAGTCTTGCGATGGGATACCCACTAGGCGATCAGAGCCGGCCCCCTCAGTCCGTTTTCCGTTGCCCGGGTGCAGTGTGGCAACGCTTCGCCGCCTGCACTATGCGCGGGATTATGGCATCGACCAGATAATCGTTCCGCCATCAAATCTTCATCGAATTTGAACATTGAATGTAGTCAAGGAACCCCAGACTACAAAAGGAGGAGAACATTTATGGCAGCCACTATTGCCTCGGTCAAGCAGCATCTGCTGGCCAGCGATTTCGATCAGACCTTAAGTTTCAACGATTCCGGCCTGGTCCTCAGCGAATTGGTTGGAATCCCGGCCAAGATTTTCGAAGCCAAAGTTGCCACGCTGGCGATCCAGAACCTGGTGCAGCAAGGCGGCGAATTAAGCTATCTCCTGCTCCATGACCCCGAGTATCGCTCCAGCGTCCGCAAAGAGCACTTGATGGAAGCGGGGAAAATTGTTCGTTTGAAGAAAAACATCCGGCAGCTTTCCGAGTTGCTTGCGAGCGCCATCCCGGGGTATCGCTTCGACTTCCACGTCATTTCCGCCGCCCCGCAGGAGGTAATTGAATCGGCGCTCGAAGACCTCATTCCCGCCGACCATATCCACGGCACGCAGTTGCAATACGACCGCTCCGGGCAGGTGGAATCCATCATCCGGGTGAACGCCGGGTACGGCAAGGTGGCGGTGCTGGATGATTTACAGAAGAGGTTTCAGGTCGGCCCGGAGCGCATCCTCTACGTCGGAGACGGCGGCTCCGACATTCACGTCATGCTGCATGTGAACCGCCGCGATGGTTTTACGATTGCCGTTTCGCAGGGGCGGCAAATTGCGCCTATTGCCAAGCGCACCGTCCTGAGCGACGACGCCTTAAGCATCATGGTTCCGATCCTGGAGGAAATCGCCGGCTGGGACACGCCGCGCATTCGCACTTTCTTTGAGGAGCAGGGCCTGTTCATTCAGGAGTGGGACCGCGTGCGCGCCGACTGGTTAACGATCACCCCGCAACCGTCGGTGGCAAGAGTCAGTCCGGAAGGATGAGGAGAGCGGTAGGCGGTAGACGGTAGGCGGTAAGCAGAAGGCAGTGGGCAGATGGGCAGTCGGCCATGGGCATGCTACGGCCCCAAAGGGGTGCCTCATCTAGCCCAGGGCAACGCCCCATTGGCACCAAGGTAAGAATTGACCCGCGTAGAATAGATTCACCGCAGATTCCCGTGAGCCTGCGGCTCGCCACGATGGATGAAAATGCGCGAAGCGCTTTGGCACAGTCATTTAGCAGAGGCACAGGGCGGCAGAGCCGCAACCAGAATCGTGCCATGGCCGTCCCGGCCATGCTCGAGCACGGGCGGGACGCCCGCGGCACAAAATCTTCGCGGCACGAAAACAAGTTCGGGAATAGTTGTATAGAGATCATGGAGAGAACTGCTTCAGTTTAGGGGAAAGAGGTTACGATCCATTAGATTGTCAACCTGCTGCCGCTGCTGCTGTTGTTCTTTGCCTCTTCTCTCCATGCACTCCGTGCCTCCGTGGTGAACTCCTTCAATATTCCTAACAGCTGCCGCTGCTGCTGTTGTTCATTGCCTCTTCTCTCCGTGCACTCCGTGCCTCCGTGGTGAACTCCTTCAATATACCTGGCAGCGTTCAGATCTGAGCCAAGCCGCCGTCCACAAACAGTTCGATACCGTTCAGGTAGCTGCTGTCGTCAGACGCCAGGAACAATACAGCTTTCGCGATCTCATCCGTGGTACCCGTGCGGCCCAGGGGTACGTTGGCAGACATGCTTTTAACAAATTGATCGACCTGCTCCTCGGTCATCCCCAGACCTGTGTTGTAGCCGGGCGTTGGTACAACTCCCGGACTAATGGCATTCACCCGAATCTTACGTTCTTTGAGGTCGACGGACCAGGTACGCGCAAACGAACGGACCGCCGCTTTCGTCGCGCTGTAGACGCTTAAAGCCGGATTTCCGGTGATCGAAACTATCGACGCGTTCAGCACGATGGACCCTCCGTCCTGCAACAGCGGAAGCGCCTTCTGGACAGTAAACAGGAGTCCCTTCACGTTCACGTCGAACTGCTTATCGAAATGTTCTTCCGTAATCTGGCCGATGGGGGCGATCCCGCCAGTTTCAACGTTGGCAAACACAATATCAAGCTTGCCTTTTTGCTCCTTGACCGGCGCCATGGGCATCAAGCCGGCAAGCCTCTATGCAGCGTTTGGAAACAAGCAGGCACTCTTCGAACGCGCCCTCGACCGTTATCTCGCTGGGCCCGTCGCGTTCATGCGTGCCGCGCTGGAGCAGCCGACAGCGTATGCCGTGGCCGCGCGGACCCTGCACCAAACCGCCGAGTTTCTAACCGACCGGCGTTCACGCTGGGGGTGCATGACGATTCAGGCAGGTCTGGTCGGCGGCAAGGAGTCGCGGCCGGTCCGGCGCAAACTCATCGCGCTGCGCGTGAAAGGATAGGATCTTCTTCGTCGGCGCTTTGAGCGGGCAAGGTCCGAAGGTGATTTGCCCAAAGATGCTGATGCCGCCGGTCTGGCGCGGTTCATCACAGCCGTTGGCCAGGGCATGACCGTGCAAGCCATCAACGGAGCAAGCCGAAACGACCTGCTCCGCCTTGCGGATATGGCCTTGCGCGCGTCGCCCAAGTAGCGCTCAGATACCAACGGACTGGCCGGGTCGCCGGTCCGTAATACTAAGTGCTACGGCGTTACACGGGGTCGATCTTGACTGCCAGCCATTCCCCAAACCGCCGCTCCGCTAATTCCTGAAATGACGACTTTCCAGAGCGTTCGAACCAGACATAACGACGGGCATTCTAAAGCGGGGCTGATTAGCTCACCTGCGTGTTGTAGTTCCTGTCTTATCTCATTGGCTTCCGCCATTGGGTCGTGGCGCAGTCTGAAATTTTATGCAACGAATTTGCCCTCTCCACCAAATTGACTTTGGAAAAAGGGGGGCAGCGTGGAGGTGCGGGCAGTTCGCGTTCCTCCGCGGTTCTTCCCAAATTCGAGCAGCGTTACGATGTTTCTCGTCGCGAACACGAAGTGAAAAACCGCACAGGAACGCAAAGTACGCGTACCTGTGCGCAACCCGCTGGTTTGGCCTGCTGGAGGTGGTGGAAGGCCCTTTCATCAACAATACGCCCATATTTGTGCCCGAGAACGACCCCGACGTGGTGAGATTCCGAGTGCAAACGGGGGTCTGGCTCGACATAACTCCACGTTTCACGCCGATGAAGCGTAGTACAATGTTCGCATTATTACCGGCTGGCCATTATGAAGA
>JBEKLF010000307.1:0-9458 GCA_050010335.1 Terriglobia bacterium | reverse complement strand
GGAAAAACTCGTTCCAGTCCCTTGGTGGAATGGATTGCCTTTGCGGCTGACCATCTAGAATGGGCCGGCTGACAACCCTAAAACTTAGGCGAATTCCGTTCCGTGGAAATTCAGGCTAGGCGACTTATGGGGAGTAATATGGAGAAGCCCCAGCAACCGTTTGGTGATGAGGCACTTGAACCCTCATTCGTGCCCGGGACCTATGCCAGCGCTATTCGCGGCGACCATGCCCCATCGCGAACCTAGTATTTCGGCTCGCGTGGCAATTACCCAACTTCTAATCCAAAAGTAATGATCCTCCGTCAAAGCCGGAGGCTTTATGGTTGCTGGCCCCTCAAAGGGGCCTGATCGCAACCGGTCAAAATCGAAACCGCCGCCTCGTGAGGTGCGGAGTGATTGGTCAGTGCGCCGAAGGCTTTGGACCTGACAACGGGAGAGATCGTGTCGCGCCGGTTAGAGCGCGAGAACTGCGAGGCGCGGGAGTTTTACGCCGGTCTTCCCGAAAAGGCGCGGGTGGGGATTGAGGCCACGGCGTGCACGCAGTGGTTCGAGCGGCTGCTGGCGGAACTGGGGCCTGAGTTGTGGGTGGGGGACGCGGCGAAGATTCGAGCCTGTGTGGTGCGGCGGCAGAAGACGGACACGCGCGACGCCGAGCACCTGCTGGATCTGCTGCTGTCCAACCGCTTTCCGCGCATCTGGGTCGCCACGCCGGAGGAACGCGACGTCCGGCAACTGCTGCAGCATCGGAGCAAGCTGGTGTTGATGCGAACCTCGGTGAAGAATCAACTGCACTACCCGGCGATGAACCAGGGTGTGTGCCGGAAGCGGAAGCTGTGGACGAAGCAGAGGTGAGCGGAATTGCTGGCCATGAATCTGGGACCGTGGGCGAGCTGGCGGCGGCAGGAGTTGCTGGAACTACTGGACCGGCTGGACCCGGGGATCGAAGAGTTGGATGCGGTAGTGAAGGCGGAGGCGGAGCGCCGTTCGGCCCTACCCGGGGCGTTTGAGGCGCATCCGGTGAACCTCGTTCTCTTGCTCGCCGCTGAGAAATGTCCACCCGAAAAACATAAGAGCCGCAGACTCTGGAAAGCAGAGCTACGTTACTTGCTTGCTCCCGACTCAACCGGCGGGAGCAGGATGTTCTCCCAGCCTCCGTGAGGGCTCCATTCACGAACGGTGATGGGCTTAAGGCGCTCGGGGCAATCGGCCAAGGTGTGCTTGATCTTGCCTTCGGCGTTGAGCCTTTCATGCGTGAACCGGTAATTGTCGCTGAAGAAAACGGACCGGGGAACGAGTGATTCGGAAATGTCATACAGGGCCCAAACTCCGGTACGAGGGGCACCTGGGCCCTCGATGGTCATAACCTGAATCTGAGCATTCGTCACTAAAACGCCCATGACCGCATTGTAGGGTGGGCCCGTGACCCGAATCAATTCGGATCGAGGAAACAAGAAATAGCGGAAGGGCTGTCCCTGGGGGCAGGAATCACACTCGGAAAGCGCGCCGCCTTGTGGCGAATGGCCCGAAGGTTCGCCTTCCTCCAGCACCGCCAAAGCCCCTTCGTCGCTTTCGTTATTGATACCGCTCGCCAAAAGGTATGAACCACGTGCGGTATGTACTTCATTCAAATGGCCTAAATGTCCATAATTTACAAAGTACCTCGTGGCATGGCTGTTGGGGTCAATTCTCACAAGGATGGAGACTGAAGTCGGGTAGCTACAAATCGTGCACCATGCAGAACAATGCGCTTCATTTCCGGTGACCATCAGAGCTTGGATCTCCCATCGCGGGCCGCAGTCCTCCCTACCAAAACGGATTTTGTCCGTAAAGGCATGCTGCCATAAGAGTTTCCCCGCCGAAGTGAAACAGTAAACTGCATCTGTTGAGAGATTTCCTGCCGCAAACTGCATTAGCGGCGCCGCTACGAGTACCCCGCCCTCAGGGTCGCCATTCATGGGCAGTAGCTGGACTTTCGACTCACGTCTTCTTCCGGCTGTAAGGTTCGGGTCGGTTGGCCCAAATCATACGACCACAATAACTTACCGCCGCTCCATGCCAGCAATTGCCGCCCCGAAAAGGTGATGGAACTGACCTTGGGACGGTGGGAGGAAATATATCGATATATTGCAAGGATAGCGCCTGCCGCCAGGACTACGATTGCCAATGCCGCTAGCCATTTTGGTCGCCACCAAATGGAGGTTCGGGTTCCGACATCCCTGGAAGTTCCAAGCCCTTGCGGTTCGCTAGTTGATGCCGTCTTGCCCTTTGAGGTCTTGAGCCAAGTCTCAAACTCCTCGGCGTACGCGAACACTGAGTACCCCTTACTGCTGCCGGCGTGATGCACGGGCAACCCGAGTTCTCGCTCCCAGCGTTGGGCTGTACGCGTGGATGTACGGAGGTATTCGGCAATCTCTTTCCAGCCTACAAGCTTCCTCGGGGAGGTGTTGCTCATTGGCGCAGCCCCGCGATGATGAATGAACAGCCTGAGTCTGGCGAGCGATAGGGATGTCGCCGAATGACGTTATATGTCGCTTGACGTAGGAAAGTCAACCCGCTTATGGATACGCCCGTAGGGAAAGTTCTGCGCGAGCAAAGGAAGATCAAATTGTAGAAGGCTTAACGTCCCGGCCGAGATTGAGTTGCCGCTCGGCTTCGTGATGATCTGCCCCGACTCGCAGCCGGCAAAGCTTCCCGTTTATTTCGGAATACTTGGGAGGGTAACAAAATGAAGCGCCATGGACAGGCTTGGCGAATAGCGATCATCACACTCACGCTCGGATTCTCATTGGGATGGTTAGGATGTGGTGGAGGTGGTTCTGCCGCGACCCCAGCTCCGGCAAACAATCCGGTCCCCTCGATTGCCAATCTTTCGCCGTCCTCGGCAACTGCGGGGGCCGCTGTACAGACTCTGACCATTAATGGCACGAACTTCCTCAGCAGTTCCACGGTTGCATACAACGGTGCGGGGCACACCGCGACTTTTGTAAGTGCGACGCAGCTGACGATATCTTTGAGCGCGGCCGACCAAGCCACAGCGGGAACTTACGCGGTGGTTGTTACAAACCCGGCGCCCGGTGGGGGGGCGTCGAACTCAATGAACTTTACGGTCAATAACCCCGCGCCTACGATCACCAGCCTTTCGCCCTCCTCAGCCACGGCGGAAACGGCCGCCCAGACGCTCACCATTAACGGCACGAACTTCCTTAGCAGTTCCACGGTGACCTACAATGGCGCGGGGCACACCGCGACTTTCCTCAGTGCGGCCCAACTAACCATCTCTTTAAGTACGAGCGACCAAGCCACGGCAGGAACTTACGCCGTTGTCGTGATGAACCCGTCGCCGGGCGGGGGAGCGTCGAACTCAGTGAACTTTACGGTCAATAACCCCGCACCCGCGATCACGAGCCTTTCGCCCTCCTCGGCCACAGCGGGAGCGGCAGCCCAAACGCTGACGATTAACGGCACGAACTTCCTGAGCAGTTCCACGGTGACATACAATGGCACGGGACATACTGCGACCTTTGTGAGTGCAGCCCAACTTACGATATCCTTGAGCGCCAGCGACCAAGCCACAGGGGGGAACTACCAGGTGGTCGTAACGAACCCAGCGCCCGACGGGGGAGCCTCGAATTCCAGGGACTTCACCGTAGACAACCTTGTCCCCACAATCGCCGGAACAAGCCCCGTTGTCCTTGCCGTGGGCTCGCCGGACACCAGTATTTCTGTGTCCGGGTCGAATTTTGTGAGCACCTCGAAAGTCACTCTTGGAGGAGGGGCGCTTAATACTACATATGTTTCCTCAACCCAACTTAACGCGACGATTCCTGCTAGTGATCTTTCTCAGGTATCGAGCTTGCAAATTGGCGTGGACAATCCCAGCCCTGGCGGGGGGAACTCCGGCACGGCATCGATTGCTTTGGTGTCGATAAAATCGTTTGTGATTCTCGCTATTCCTCAAACCGCCGGTCAGCCGAATGGCCCTTGGTCGGTGGCAGCAGCCGCGACGGACCAAGCAGGCAATCCTGTCGTCGGTCTTCCGATCAGTCTAAACGCCCAATATGGCACGCTTGGTTCCACAAGTGCCGTGTCTGATTCTCTCGGCACCTTCGTTGCGACTTATACTCCGTCTCCAAGCAACTCCACAGAGGTTGACACGTTGTCCGCGACGACTGGCGGGCAAACAGCGGTTGCCGTCGTGTCTACAGATACTCCTTCAGGCTCGGCGAATGCAGTTGCCACGCACTCGCGCCAACTTTCCAGCATTTCAGCTCGTAAGTCAGTCTCAAGCTTAACCGCTCAAATGTTTTACAATTCCACGGCGAGCCTTGGAATCAGCGCCGCGCCGGGCTCTACAAATGAGTTTGTGTCTTTATCAACAAGCCAGCAACAGTGCGTCACGTCGGTTTCCGGGTCTGCGACATTGAGCAACACATGTTTACAAACTCTGTCGGACGGCGGGGTCTCGCTCTCTCAGGCAAACGTGCTAAGCGAGTCATGCCAGGTTGCAAATCTGGTCAGTGAGGTCGAGGGGATTGCGGAGTGTGCCGGCGCCGTGGCAATTCCGATTGGATGCTTCGCGGCCGCCGACGCAACATTCGGAACAGCGGCCATGGTTTGTGTCCTCTCGTTTTCCGATGTCGAGGAAGCTCTCGGTTCAGGCTGTATAGGATTCCTCGCAGCCGATGCGGCACAAATGACTCTCGGCGCCCAGGGCGGGGTCGCCGCCGACGTTGCGGAGTTCTTGATCCAGCCTGCCGCCGATTCACTTTCGGGTGCCGTCCAAGCGGTTGCTTGCGAACTCGTCAGTCCTCCACCACCGCCGCCAACATCCGCACCAATATGCACTCCTGGGAAAACGTGTCTCTTCGTGACTAACTACTCGAACAACACCGTTACCGCCTACGATGAGCAAGGCAATTTGCTCAATGAAGCCGCTGCGGCGTTTCCAAACCTCAATAAGCCCCACGGCATCACTTACGACGGGCGGACAGGGTATCTGTATGTAGTGGCGAATGGCCCCGCAACCATTAATGCTTATGACCTGGCAGGAAATGAGGTCCCGACCTCCGCGACCTTTACCTTTCCGCAAAACGCTCCAAATGCACAAGAGATTAAGTACGATTCCTTTTCGGACACATTGTATGCAAGCGACCCAACAGACAATACAATCCTCGCTTACAGCCCACAAGGCGGGCAGATTTCCCTGACCTCCGCGTTTGCTAATCTGAGCAACGATTGGGGATTATTTTGGGATCCGACTAATGGCAATATCTACGTGTCAAGCGTCGGAACTGGCACAATCAGTGCATTCACTGCGACTGGCATGCCTGTGACGCTCGGTGTTCAGCCTTCGGGAATTACTGACCCTGGCGACATTGCGATCGATCCGGGAACCGGAGACATCTTTGTGACAGAAACCGCGCAGAACGCGACGCTTAATGGTTGTGTTGTGAGTGGGATTTTGAAATTTGATGGAAACGGCAACAACATCACTCCATCAGGATCATTCTCAACAGTAGACTGCCCCAATGGCCTGGGTCTCGACCGTAATAACAATCAAATTTATGTGGTCAATCTGTACGGCGGTACCGGCAACGGGAGCGTGACGGTATACGACTTCGATGGTAACGACATAACAAGCGCAGCTGCACCTGGGGGCTTTCCTAGTATCAGCGAGCCGGCGGGAATTGTCGTGGTATCGAATCCTCCTGCAGCGTCGAGCTCGCAAGTAACAACGACGATCTCGATACCGGCTGGACAGTCTCTGACGGACACCGGATTGGCGATAAGTGCCGGCGAGACAGTAACCATCACGGCGTCCGGGACGATTTATGTCGGTGCACTTAGCTCCTCTGCGCTTGATTATGAAACCCCCAACGGGCAGCCATGGCCCGCGTGTGCGGAGGGATCATCTCTCCCGTATTTTTCTCCTGGACTCCCGTGTTGGTCGCTAATCGGGGCGATTACCCAAACTGGCACGCCGTTTGAAGTCGGGAGTTCGACGACTTTCGAGGCAGCATCCGCGGGGGAGTTGTATTTAGGAGTTAACGACAGCTATTACCCCGACAATTCTGGTGCTTGGACTGTTACAATCACGGTACCGGCCGGATCGTCTCCCAGCACCTCGATCAACGGTACCCAGAAACACCAGTAGCGCGCTCTACAGCAGGTTACGGTAAAAGGCCGGCTGGCAAAGGCCGTCAATCTGGGGTCAAAACAGATCTACGTGTACAAAGACTTGAAGGTCACCTTCATTGACGGCAAGTTTTCGGATGTCCAAATAAGGACAGCCTTTCGACGGGCGGTGCAGGCTACGGCTTCCCGCTTCTCACGCGCAGTTTAAGAGTTTGTGCGATCTGGTGGAATGAATCGTTGGTGCGGTGAAAGCGGAGCGAGATCGAATGCGGGCACGGTTTCCGAGCATTCCCAGGGTATCTGGAGGATTCTATGCGGAAAGATCGAATTCAAACGGGATGTACCCTATTGATTCTACTCAGCCTGTCGATCCGCACTCTTGCAATTTCCTACCCCGTAGCGCGAGGGACCTTTCCCACGGCCACCAACATTCGCGACGAAGTCGCAGGGTACTGCATCGACTCCATTGCGGTAGCGCACGGCTTTATCCGCGACGTGCGGGGTCGCATCACGGTCTTCGATGCCCCCAGGGCTGGGGCGGGCCAACGGCAACGCACCTTCGCCAACGACATCAACAATGTCGGCACGACTGTCGGTTACTATATCGACGCCAAACGCCTGCACTACGGGTTTGTACGCGAACCAAACGGGGCCCTTACCAGACTGGATGGGCCCGGCGCTGGCGCAGGGCTGAGTCGACCCATGATGATGGGGCATCCAGAGCTCCTCTCTGGGCAAGGTACTCTAGCTACCAGCGTGAACGATGAAGGAACAATAACGGGCTACTTCATTGATGCAAAGGACGTGAGACATGGGTTCCTCCGCGACAAGCTTGGGACCTTTCTTGTATTCGACGCTCGGGGCGGCGGTGACACGGTCCCGGAGAGCATAAACGACTCCGGTGAGGTGACCGGAACCTACGACGATCCGCCTACTGTCGTCAACAATATTCATTTCCACTCATATAGCTCTGGTGCTGTGCAGGGCTTCTTGCGTGACGCCAACGGGAAAATGACTCTCTTCGATTTGCCGCCCGTGGACAATGCTCCTTGGGAAAGCCCCCACCCGCAAACGGTCAGTGATGACGGGGCTGTCGTGGGCTGGTACGGAAGGAATCGTGACGTCTTTATCCGGGACGCGCACGGTGCTTACACCACTTTCAGTATTCCAGAGCCCCCTATAAGTCCGCTCGGCTCCATCGGTCAGGAGGAGATCACGGCGTGCTACCTCGGCGCGCAGGGTGCTAGACGGGGACTCAGCCGCAATGCGAACGGCACTTCTTCCGGATTCAATCCGGCGAGCCTCGCTCCTGGCCGTTTTCAAGGTGTGATCTGCGCGGCTATAACCGCTGGGGGAAGGGTCGTGGGTTACTACCCGGATAAAAACTGCAAGCATCACGGCTTTATCCGCGCAGCCCAGGGAGCTCTTACCAGCTTCGACGCTCCGTGCGAGGGCAATGCGGTCGCCATCACGTCTGTTTCGCCTTTTGTTGCGGGGATCACAAAGTCGATCACCATCAAAGGACGGCATTTCGGAGGCTACCCATCGTCCACCGTTCCGGCGGAGGGGCGTGTCATCATTGACTCGAAGAGGCCCGGCCTGGGCTGTGGTGAATTTCCGGCAGTCGTGCGTTGGACGGACACCGAAATTGTGGTAGCCGGAGCCGGCTGGCCATCCAATGGGACGTGCTCGTTTACCGTGAGAGACCATGTCAATATCGGGGTGGGGAACGCCCAGACCGGCGCTGGCCCCGCCTGGCACGAGTTGACGGTTGGCAGCTCAAGCCAGGACTTCACCTCGTCGCCCCCATCGATGCTGATCCGGGCGAATCAAATCCGGACGCTGTCTGCCGGGCAAGAACGACCGGCCCTGACTATCACCGGAGGGGCGATGACAGGCGATAGCCACACCGTTAACGTTCGAGTTCCGTTTGTAGGATGCAATTCGGACGGACAGACGGGTCCTGTGGCTGCGCCCCGAGGGGTCGCGAAACTATTGCCGATCAGCCCGGCTGAAGCCAGTGCCCTCGCCTTCTATAGCACCGGGGGCTCGTCGGGGGTTCTCGCTCCACGGGGTTGGTATTGCTTTGGAACCTATGGATCGAGCGGATCGACTTTGATCGTCGCGCCCCAACCTCTCAAGGCCGATGATTTGTTTGCTCCGCATTGGCGAGGGAATACCGGGCCTAGCGTTCAAGTCTCCTTCAGTTCCGGAGAGACGTCGGGGAGATTTGACGTTGCGAAGGTTATAGCCCGGGTTTTTCCGGCGCACAAGTCATTCGTGGAGGGAATCATCAAAGACGAGATGGGGTCACCAAGCGATTTTCCGTTTGGTCCCTACCCGAATGATAAGTTGACCGCTAAAGGCGCCCGGATCGTTGAATTTCAAACGCCTCCTCATTCCGAGGGACTGGGCACGACACCCTCCTTACAAGCGAACGCCTACCCCATCAGTGGCGTTGCAATTCTCCAGAGCGAAGCGCCTGACCTGGTGATGTTGCGGTTGCGGCTACCGCCTGAAATGAATAATCTCGCAGCGCCGATCATTCGAGGGGTGGAACGGGAAAACGCAGGAAGTCTGTCTCACAGGTAGGTAGGGCTGGCGCAGACGATAGAGAGCGACCGTCTACGCCAGCCCGCCGCATTACGGCAAGACGCCCCAATAGACCCAGACAACCGTACCCTCAAAAAAATCATTCCTCTAAGCGAAGTTTTATGGAATTTCTCATTTCCATCCTATCTCTTCAGTGAAGTCGCAAATAAAACGACCCAGACAAACAAATTCCTAACCCCGAATTCCGAGCCTCCAGGCCCTCAAAGCTGCGTCCTTTCCTTGATGAAAAGGGCGTTCAGGTTTTCCAGGTTGGAAAGACACACGAGCAGCAAAACATACGCGTAGGTTCGAATATTACCCTTCTCGTGGGTATGGGTGTCCCGGTTGGTGATGTCATTTGGAATCGGGTCCCTTTCGCAATTAGGAGAGTTCCACGGTGAGATTCTCGGAACCAGCCTCAGCATGTGATGTTGGCCTCCCGGAAATGACCGCGGGCTAAGATAGATCCTGGGTAACGGCGTAGTGTTTAGTAACGCCGATTCCCGTTGATAAACTTACCTCCCACCGGTGATTTTCAGGTGATTGATGGCCCCGCGAGCGGATTCGGAATGAAAAGTCGCCTTCCTGGATGCGATCATGAAACCGGAATTTCATCGCACGTATCCTGTACACGACTTGGTTGCAACCGATAAGTCATTATTGGACAGTTTGATAGCTGGTGCGAAAGAGGGGACTCGAACTTCGAACGACTCCTAATTCTCCGTAAGTTA
>JBEKLF010000306.1:0-9486 GCA_050010335.1 Terriglobia bacterium | reverse complement strand
GCCCGTAGCCACTAGAGCCCGACGTTCAGAGCTAAGCCCACAAGTGGGTTGGACGGGGAGCCAGCCCGATAGCGAGTCACAGTTACGCCGCAGTGACCCTTGGGTATCGGCACGTGGTATCGCCTTCATCATGGACACCTTTCGTTCGTGCCTTCGCCGGATGTATTCGGAAGACTTGGCGATAGGAAAGCTGGTTACATGTTGATAGTTTGTTTCTCGGCGTTTGAAGTGTCGAGGTCAGCTCGTACTCGCCATTCTTGACCTCCCACTCTGGAATACCCTACTATGAGTTAGGTGCCGTCACTCTCGCGCGATACCAGAAGCACTTGGCGGGGTAGCTCAGTGGTAGAGCGAGGGTCTCATAATCCCTAGGTCGGGAGTTCGATCCTCCCCCCCGCTACCAGATCGCTTGGCCTTATTGAGTCGTCGTTCCGGCAGGCTTGCGCTCGCGGCGCAGACTGGCCGGGCCTTTGGTCAGCGCGTAGTGCACGACTCCACGCGGCATCATTCGGATCAGCGATACGAGCAGCTTGTAGCGCCATCCCGGCACTACGAAGAGCTTGCCCTTTTCCAGACCTTGGAGCGAAGCTTCGACCACATCCTCGGCGGGCATCCACCAGGCACTCGAGATGAAATTCCGGTCGATCCCCAACACATCGTGGAATTCCGTATAGGTAAATCCCGGGCAGAGCGCCTGCATGCGCACTCGCGATCCGGCGCTTTTGAGTTCCAAATGAAGGCCTTCGGTGAAGCTTGTAATCCAGCCTTTAGTGGCGTAATAGCTGATACTGCCGGGGCGTGGCACAAAGGCGGCGACGGACGCGACATTGATGACGGCGCCCTGGTTGCGCGCGGTCAGATTGCGGAGCGCCGCGTGCGTAAGGCGCATCGTGGCCATTACGTGCAGGCGATGCATGGCGTCCTGGCTCTCGATGGATGCTTCGTAGAACCGCCCCATGGTGCCGAATCCGGCGTTGTTTACCAGCAATTGGAGGTTGGCCGCGCCGGCAAGGTATTCTTCAACCCTGAGCATCTCCGCATCGCGGGTCAGGTCCGCGACCAGCGGCGTGCAGTTCACATGGAATTTGCCGCCAAGTTCTTCGGCCAACTCCCGCAGGCGATCCTGGCGGCGCGCTACCAGAGCCAAGTCATAACCCCGCGCCGCGAGCGCCCGTGTGAAAACAGCGCCGATGCCGCTCGATGCGCCGGTCACCATGGCCAGCGGTTTTGCCTCACTCATGTTTTCCTCCCTTGAGAGCTATTCAGAGCGACATGACTTTTAGCGCTCGCGACGCCGGCCGGCGGCCAGAGACCGCCGCAACAGCCACGTCTACGTCGCTCTGTATAGTGGCCCATGAATCGGTGTCAGTGGCCAGCCACTAACCACGAGCCACTTCCGTCTTACACCGTCGGCTCACCGTGAATCTCCACTTCCGCGGGCTCGAGGGTCAAGGGCGCAGGCTCGGGAAGCTTTCCCTTCCAATTCGCATACCCCCAAAACAGTGCGGTGCTTGAACTGAGGATGCCCGCCACAAACCCGATGGTCCGTGGCCCGTGATATTGGGAGGCGATGCCTGCCGCGGTCATGGAGACCATCATGGTCGACCAAGTCAGCGATTCCGCCGTCGAAAACACCCTGCCCCGAAATTCGTCCGGAACCCGCCGCAGCAATTGCGATGTATTCAACACCGAGCTGACGGCAACTCCCGCTCGGGAGAGGGCGATGAAAAACAGGGCTGCGGCGAAACTCGACATTTGGCTGAAGAGCACGTAGGCCCCGCCGTGGATAACATAGCAGATGACAACGGCGCGCTTGTAATTGCGGAAGCTGATTTGCCGGCCAATCGTGTGGGCAAACCCTCCGCCCACCAACAGTCCCACGCCCGCGGCGCTCCACACGATGCCGATTCCGGCCGGGCCGCGATTGAAAACCTGCTCACCAAACAAGGTGAAGAGGATTTGGGCAGCACCCCCGCCGGTGGCCCAGCCTACGCCGATCAGGGCAATCCCCAGGATCAGCGGCGACGAGCGCATGTAGCGCAGGCCCTCCTTATACTCGTGCCAAGGGCGTACCACCTGTTCTTCGGTCAGCGCTTCGCGCTTCGCTCGAAAGCTGCCGGCGCCCCGCAATTGCCAGATGCAAGCCGCCGACCCGAAGAAAGAGAGCGAATTCAAAACGAAGGCCCACTGGTAACCCAGGCTCGCCGCGCTCAGGCCCGCCACCATGGTGCCCACCGTCAGCGTCGTCCATTGCGTCGTTTGGGTCAGCGAATTGGCCGTGTGCAATTCCTCGCGGCTGGTGATGGTGGGCAGGATCGACGTGCGGCCGCTGGTGAAGAATGGTGACGCGAACATCAGTAGCGCGCTCAGTCCATAAAGCAGGGAAGTCTGATGATGGTGGACCGTAAGCACAAACGCCAGGGCCACCACGGCGCGGATCAGGTCACTCGCGATCATAATGCGCTTGCGGTCAAACCGGTCGAGAATCACGCCGGCCACGGGTCCAGCCATCACCGCGGGCACGGCCCGCGACAGCATGACGCCGCTTACCACGAGGCCGGAATGGGTGGTCTCCATCGCCAAACTGAATACGGCAATGTTGTTGAAATGATCGCCGATTTCACTCACCACCTGGCCGATCCAGGTGTAGCGGTAATTCCGGTTCTGGCGCAAGAGTTGGCGAAAATCGTTCAGCATCGAGGTCCGATTCTGTCTAAGGCCTTCCTTGGGTCTTTCCCGTGCCCTCAATTTACAGACATACTTTTTGGTATATCGACAGGAGTGATTCGCTCACTTCGTCGCTCCGCTAATTATTGCTGAGCAGGCAGGGTAGGCGCGGATGCCGGACGCGAACTCGATTAGGAAGGGTCTTAGTATTCCACCTAAGACTCGTTGATCGATTTAGGATTTTGCCCATCGGGCCGACGCAAAGGAGTTAACCTCGATCGGCCATTTATGCCGCCCGGATTATTCAGGCCGCCAGGAGACCGAGTCTTGACTCTTACAGCCTTCAGCACATTAAGCACCAGCGTGCCTGAAGTGCCCAGCTCTCGTCCAATCTCACGGGAAGTCATCCCAGCAAGGTACATCTGCTTGATGTGAAGATAGCGTGCGCAGTGACCTGTATCATGGTGAACGATCCATCCGTGCCAGCCGCAGACTTTGCAAGTCGCTATTTTCCGTTTCAAGTGTCTTCCTCCGCTTCGGCGTAAATTCTTCGCCACTCCGCCCCAGGCCGAGCACGCGCCACCTTGGGGTCGGGCGGCGGAACTGCCAGCTGGGAGTTATGTTGCATACGATAATAGCTGGAAAGAGCCACTTGGTAAACCTGGTTTACCAATTCACTTTCTCACCAGTTGGTGATCGACCCGTCCGGCCGTTGGAACATCGGGTTCGTCCGCTTGCGCTCAGTGATCTCGGCCACCATTTGCAAAGGTTTCGTGTCGAGGGTCACGCCCAGGCCGGGGCGGCGATTCGGCCACATCTTGCCGTTGCGGAAATCGTAACATTCCGGCAAGTGCGGATAGTTGTGGTTGCCGTCGCCGGTCATTTCCATCAGTGCCGGGCCGGAAAACACCGAGCACGCGTGCACCAGGGCGGCTTCCGAGACGGGTCCGGTAAAATGCGGGATGAGGCCCACATAATGGGTTTCACAAAGCGCCTGGATTTTCATGTATTCGGTGATACCCCCGACATTGGGAATCGTCACGCGCGCGTAGTCAATGAGCTGTTGTTCGATGAGTTCGTTCACGTCCCACTTGCTGCCGAATTGCTCTCCCACCGCAATCGGAACTTTGACGTGCTGCCGTAGTTCGCGATAGACGCCGGGGTTTTCGGACCTTATCAGGTCTTCAGCGAACAAGGGGGCAAGTGGTTCGATGAGAGTGCTGAGGCGCACCGCATCGGGGAAATCCAGCCGGGTGTGGTAATCGAGCGACCAATCGCCTCCCTTGCCCACGCCCTCACGAATCTCGACACAATCCTGGTAGGTCTTATCAACCATCACCTGCGAGTTGAAGGGTTGCCCTTCCGGCGGATCGGCCGTGGCGTAGCGATACGCGCGGAAGCCGGCCTCGATGCAGGCACGCGCCGCTTCTTTAAGGCTGCCATGGGAGGGGAATCCGGTGGCATAGCACTCCACGTGGTCGCGAGAAGCTCCTCCGAGCAACTCGTATACGGGTACACCCAGAGCTTGCCCTTTGATGTCCCAAAGCGCCAAGTCGATTGCGCCCAGGGCGTCGAGCTTTTCGCGGCCCGCCGGGTAGAAGTAACCGCGAAACATCATCTGCCAGAGGTGGTCGATGCGAGAGGGATCTTCGCCAATGATCATGGCAGCGCATTGCTCGATCGTGTCTTTGCTGCCGCCTTCGCCCACGCCGGTTATGCCCTGATCGGTTTCTATGGTCACGATGTGGAAGCTCTGATTGAATAGCACGGGCGAAAGGGGGTTCAGGTAAAAGCGCACGCGGGTGATCTTCAGCGGCGGCGGGGTGGCCGCCTTTGCCGGGGAAACAGCGCCCGCTAACCCCGCGGCTCCTCCGAGGCTGGCTAGCTGTAAAAAGGAACGACGCTTCATTGTTAATCCTCCCGTTTCATAACCGAGGGCTCTCTATTCGTGCCTCTATAATGCAACGTCCCGAATCCTTTGATTGAATATTTTTCCCGACGCAGGAAATTTTTTTCGCATCGGCGCCATTCCCCAATTCAGCCTCGTCATCCAAGGGTTTCAAACTTAAGGATTTATGATTTTGCGGGAATGGCATTCCATCTGCCTTCTTGGTTTTTGCCCTTTTCCGCGGGGCATATCGTGAATAGGGGGACCCATGAATAATGAAGAGCGAGCACCGTCAAGAGATTCGCAAGAACCTGCCTTCAATCAGGAACATTCCCAAACTGAAGCGGTTCCAGAACCGTCTTCAATGGGATTGAAACTCGCCTTGGTGTTGTTCGTACTCGTCACAGGTATCGCCGCGGGTTACGGATGGTTGCAGCACAACGCCGCCCAACAGTTGGCCTTGGAACGAGCTGACTTGCGCGCCTCTCTTGCCCAGGCGAAGGCCCAAGAGGATGCCTTGACCGCAAAAGTCAACGCCTTGAGCGCCGCCCAGGCACAAGAGGAGGCCACCCGCGCCCAAGCGGAAGGCGTAAAGGCCGAAGCCGTAAAGAATGAACAATTCCCGCCCCAGCCGAGGGAAGTCCCCAGGCACAGCAAGCATGTCTTAAATGCCCACCGCGCGCCCGCCGATGACCCGCGATGGAAACAAGTCCAGCAGCAACTTGGCGACCAGCAAAAGGCGCTGGCGGATAGTCAAAAGCAAATTGCCGATACCCAGGCCAGCCTGGAACAAGCCAAATCTGAACTGGAGGGGAATATACAATCTGCGCGGACCGATTTGGGCGGCGACATCGCCCGCAACCATGATGAGCTGGTGGCCCTTCAGAAAAAAGGTGAGCGCAACTATTACGAATTTAGCTTCGAAAAATCAAAGGCTTATCACCACACCGGCCCCATCAGCATCGCCCTCCGCAAAGCTGACAGCAAACACGAATATTGCGATTTGGAGATGGTCGTGGACGATAAAGAGATCACCCGAAAGCACATTAATCTTTATGAGTCGGTCACCTTTTATCCCCAAGGCTACCCCCAACCCCTGGAGTTGGTCATCAACCGCATTGACAAGGACTCCGTGCATGGTTACGTGAGCGAGCCCAAGTACCGGGCCCCCGAACAAGCGGTCACACCCGCCCCTGCTCCCACTTCCGCGTCGGTGAACCCTCCCGCTCCTGCAACTCAGGACGTCAAACTTGAGCACCGCGACGACGGCGCCCATTAGTCGCGCTTACCCGCAAAGGGGGAGGATCATGTGATCTTCCCCTTTGCCCCACACGAAAGGTATTGGTCGGCACGCCGTGTCTTGTCCTCCCTAGGCCCATTCACGACATTGAGTCCGATATTTGCCCTCCATGCGATTAAAAGCATAGCGCTCAACTCAGAACCCTATGCGCGGACCCGATTGGAACACCGTTTGCTTTCCACCTCCATCGAAGACTAGCTTTCGCTCAGCGACACTGTGTCCGAGTTTTCCGGAGGATGGATTATGAATGCCTTAATTGCCTTGAGTGCGGCCTGGGGAGTGATAACGGTTATCTTTGCTGCGCTGCTCCTATACCGCCGGAGCCTTACTAAGGGGGAAAGTGACTGGATTCCCTTGACGGATGACGCCAATCAAGCATCGGCTATTCAAGCCCAAACGATCATCGAGATGAAGACCCAGAAGTTGACCATCCCGATTCGCACGCTGGGATTCCTCTCGTTGGCCATGCTGCTCGTCATTGTGGGCTTCTGGCTGTTCCAGACGCTCTTTACTCCCCCTCCGATGCCGCAGTAAGGCGCAGAGGTGGGCGGATTTAGGCTGAGAGGGGCGCAGTAGTAGGCCCACGCTGCGCCTTCTCGCACTATTGAGCGGCCCGTCCGTGCGTCCCATGCGCACCGTCTCCCTAGAAATCACCCCAGAACTCGGCTAACAGCCCACAAGCCGGCCGCAAGCCGCCAACGGGATGCGAATCCCTGTCTTCGCTGGTACAATCATGCCGATTCTCCCTGCCCGGAGGCGCCGGTATGAAAAAGAACCCCCACGCAACCTTTCCTCTGCCCACTGCCGCAATTGGTTTCAGGCCGGAATTCCTGGATTTCCGTCGCGGCATCCACGTGGGAAACCTGGAAGAGAATGAGCGCATCACCCGCATCCTGAAGCTGGCCTTGGAGGCACGCTATCAGCAAGGATTCGTCACGGAGCGCTGGGGCCGTGGGGTCTTCTGGCAGTGGATCGCCTTCCTGCCCCGCGCCGACCGCGACGCCAAACCAATCTCCTCGCACGTCAGTTTTGGCTGCTCGAAATTTTTCATTTCCGTTGAAACCGAAGAGAAGGTCTTCAAGTGCGGATTGCAGGTGGAGCGCGGGTACGTGAAGGCTCCGAGTTTGGCCCGCGAATGCGAGTTACGTCCCGATTGGGATTGGCATCGCCTCGCGAAAGGTCTCCGGCCCGGCAGTCCTATAGAGCGCGAACTGCGCCGCCTGATCCTGCGCGAGGGCTTCAGGCTTTTCGCCGGTAGCTGGGAAGCGGATCTCGCGCAGTTCTCCAAAGAGAATTTTCCCGGCGTTGCCAGGCTGCGGCGCTCACTGGATGCGGCGCCCCAGAATAAGTGGGCAGGATTCCAGCTCTACTATCCCATGACGGAAGAGGAAGTGGGCAGCGCCACGGGCCTGGACCTGGTGGAATCCATGCTCGCGGTGTTTCGCGAGGTCACCCCGCTGATGAATTTGACGATGCAGATTGAATTGGAAGAGGTGGGTGCGACATAAGGATTTCAGGCGATGGGCGTGAGAAACGTCGGCGGGGTGGGCAAGCGCCTTGAGCACTGAGATCTTGGTGATGTCCCCCGCTCCGAGCCAGATTACACTCGCGGCTACGACGACCTTGGACCCAGGGAAAGAGGCGGTGAGCTTTGCCGGTTGGTCTTGGGGGCAGGTGAAAACCATGCTAGCCTTGCCTTGGCCGTGGGTGTTGGCAGAGCTCGGGACGACGCTGGCCGCCTTCGCGCTGAAATCAATGCTGCGCTTCTCCTTCGCTGATGTCGACCCAGCGCTCGCAATCAGTTCCACAGAAAGCGCGATTTTATGGCGGCCGGTTGCCGAGTGCAGCGGACCGGTGACCGCCGCGCTCCCGTTCAGCCTGAGTCCCGCAAAGGGGGCCTTTCCTGGCAGTTTGGTGCCCGAGGTCAACGCATCGTTGGTTTCGATGGTGCCCGCGATGACGTGACTGCCGGCGCCACGTGACGGTGCCGGGAAGAATCACCGTGTGGCTGAGCCGGTCGCTCAACGTGAGCAGTTTGCCGTACAACTCATCGCGCTCCTCCGAGTACAACTTCAGATGGTCGCCCCCACCCGCAGACTCTAATTTCCTCGTGAAATAGTATTCCGGCACTGCAAGAAAGCCGATGGCATCTTTCAGGTGCATCTGAGCCGCGGCCTGAGGGGCTCGGCAATGGGTTTTCCGGCATGGCGATTCCATTTTACCAATAGGACAGTATGTCTATTGACGTTTATTCTTTGTTTATGTATCATGTCGCCCCTCTGATGCGGAATTCCCTTTCCGCCTTGGAGAAACCTCGATGAGATTACTCGGCGAAGGGGCAGAGCGCGCGGCAGAGGAGAGCGGCATAGCGCGGCATGTTGATAAACCGTACCAGAAATCAACTGATCCGGTAAGCGGTGCGATCTCTGCGCTAGCTCAGAACTATTGTGGAGGGTAATTTGATGAGTGCGACATCTTCATGGGTAGGGGACGTACTGACTAGATTCCATCTCCGTTATAATACGACTGAGGATTTCAGAACTGATCGTTATCGATTGATGATGGATCGTTCAAGCTTGATTGAAAGGGTGTACGGCACTTGCCGTGACATCAACTCCTGCGCGTGTGAAGGCATAATATATGGGGAAATGTTTGCCCGACCTCACGCCATAGCCATTCGGGTCGGGTTCATTCGAGGTGACATTGAATACCTCATGTCGCTCGGGATGTTAGACGGAAGGCCGACTTTATTGTTTTCGTCCCGCAGAGAATATCAGTGGAAGAAGAGTGTGCTGGGTCGCTTCAGACATTCCATGAACACCAGAGAGAATCTCATTTGCAAGCTTGCGATCAATCCCTCGACCGTTAGCGACGCCGAAATTCAACAGTGGTTCACTTATCTTCTTTCCGGGTTAAAGCGGTCATTCAAACCGGCGGAAGCTATCTCGCCCCAACATGTCTTTGAACTCAGTAGGATTTATTCCTCGGAGGGATCGATTTAGTTATAGAGATTTCCGGATGCCGCAGGCAGATTAAAAGGGTAAAGGGTAAAGGGCAAAAGATAAATCGCGTCAAAACTTTACCCTTTATCATTTCCAGCCTCTATTGCTTTCCATGCTGGCTCAAGTTCGTAGCCACGGACAGCGTCTTTCTCCGTGGGCTTTCCTTTGTTGCACAATCCCCGGTGAATTGTGGCCGGCACGACTGCGCTCACGCGGGGTTCTTGAAGGCCCCGGGCCGTGGTGGCAATCTGCGCGCATGTCCAACGTGCATCGCCTGCGCTGGACTGTCTCTTCTTTCTCAGGGTGAATCTCCGGCCGAGGATCAAACGCTTCAGCGATTCTGAATACTCGCTGCTCATCGGCGAGTTAGCGGCGTCACGGCGGCGGTTGGGGTTTCTATTCTGCGGCTATGTTTTGATGCCCGATCACGGGCGCGCCCTAATTGGGCCGCAGGTTCCACTGATGCCGTCGCTTGTCGGGGTACCCCAACCGGTCGCAGGCAGCAATCTAATTCTAATGCGCGTTCAAGTTGAGACTAACAATCCAAGGCCAAGCCGTGAGACTGCGCAAGCGCTGCGGGTGTGCAGCGAGCCGGGGCAATCCCTGGTGCAACTGGCGGATGACGGCAT
>JBEKLF010000305.1:0-9511 GCA_050010335.1 Terriglobia bacterium | reverse complement strand
GCGACTTGCGCAACCGCTCCAACAAATCGCGTTCGTTGGGCACTAATAGCAAGGGGGGACGATTGGATCTTGTCGGCATCCCCTAAGCATAACATGCTTTTCACCTTACTAGATATATTTCACTGAAACGATATACTAGGTCTCTTGGCGGGCGGGGCTTCCTTCGAAGAAATTCCTTCTGATTACAACTTCCTGGAGAGAGAAGATATTCTTGCCGCCATTGGACATCCGGCTCGCCAAGCCTACCACTCGGTGCTTCACGCCTCGTGAGATTCCTCGTCGATAACCAGCTCCTGTAACACTCGCTCGCTTCCCGGCCGAGCCGGACTATGAGTGCGACCATGTCATGGATGTGGGGGTATCCTAGCGGCGATTGTGGCATGGTTTTGGATGATGCCCCCTCGGGGGTCGGGGGGATGAAATTGATGGGGCCACTTTACCCAGGGCGTTTGACCTGGGCTAGATTAGGTCGCCTCTTGGGGGCTCAAACGTGAGGTTACGCATCGATGAAAAGTAGGGCCGAATGCCGTTCGGCCCCATGATGCCGGACCACCCCCTCGCCCCTCCGGTTTCTGAAGTCCGATGGAATCCCTCGCAGCCCGCAAATCGGACCTCCTGAACCAGGAGGGGAATAAACTCCCGAGGCCGAACACCGCTCGGCCCTACATTGGGCGCGAAAGGTCTGCTGAAGAAGAAGGAAATAGCGGTACGGCAATGCAGAACGCCAACAACGTCGAAATCCGCTTCGAGGGGAAGGTGGCTTTGCCTACCAAATCGTTCGCCCCAGGTGGCACCGTCACGGTAAAATTCCGCCTGCGGGCCAAGTATCCGATCCGCGCGCGGACATTAAAGTCCCGCGTCTACGAGTACTATGATCCCGACGTAAGCTCGGTCGCGCGACCGGTGCAACTGGAGGTGCCCAAGCGCTAATGGCCTTCGGGTTTCTTAAAGGACAACCTCCCATGTGTTTATTGAAGATAGCGGCGAGTTTACCTCGCCATGGCGGCGTAAAGCCGCCTCTACACAATGCCGACCGGAAGGCCGGCGTTACACGCCCGGCGCACGGGCGTTGCATACCCCTGGCGGCGGTGGCGCTGGCCACGATGCTCGCAGTGGCCCTCGCTGCAGACCAGGCGAATACAGTTCAATCGAATGTCCGCCCCGAATTCCTGAAACGGTTGGTGGCGGCAGCGATCGAACGGACGCATCACTCCGTGCGGTACGTTTCCTCGTACGTTGGGATTCCGTATCCGGGCGGAGACGTCCCTGCCGACACGGGGGTCTGTACGGACGAGGTGATTCGCGCGTACCGCGCCGCCGGAGTGGATCTTCAGAAAGAAGTCCACGAAGATATGAAGCACAATTCTTCCGCATATCCACGCCTGGGGGGGTCGCGAGCTGGGCGTCCGGATGCAAACATCGATCACCGGCGCGTTCCGAACCTCATGGTGTTTTTCTCGCGCCAGGGAGAAGTGCTGAAGATTTCGGCGCGAGCAGAAGATTACGCTCCTGGCGATTTGGTCACCTGGGACCTGGGAGGGAATGTGCCGCACATCGGGATTGTGGTGGACCAGAAATCGGAGGCCAGCGGACGCTACATGATTGTCCACAACATCGGGCAGGGCCCCAGGATGGAAGATGTCTTGTTCAACTGGAGAATCACCGGGCATTACCGCTACTTCGGACCACCATCCTAAAAGAAGACCTTTCCTCGCGCAGAGACGCAGAGGCGCTGAGAAAAGACGAAAAGAAGACGGAACGGCCTAAGAATTACCCAGGTGGGGGCTAGGGACTTCTCCTGATTCCTTTGTTTCTTCGTCTCTGCGGCTCGGCGGGAGTGATTGGCTCGAGGCCGAACGCCATTCGGCCCAACATCGGCCCCGAATCCCTAACCCCGAATCCCTAATCCCCTGCCCCCACCTACCCGCCGATTTCCTCAAGTCTCACGTACGTTTTGCCGAAGGACAATTGCAGGGTCAACGCGTGCGTGGGGCGGCCGAGTTGTCGCTTGAACGCAGCTCCGCCGAGCTGGCCCCATTCCGCGCGGGAACTCGACCTGAAAAGGAGCAGGATGGCCACAACCTTACCGAGCGATAGCCAACTGGTCAGATTCCCACCGAACACGGTGTCCCCGGTGGGGAGGGGGGAATACTCATCTCTTTATGGCGTCGCCGGGCCTGGCGATGGAGTCGAAGCCCGGACCCACCAGCTTTCTCTGTTGGTAGAGGTCAACGCCGCGCTGGCAGGGGCTCTCGATGTGGAATCAGTGCTCGGAGGGATCTTGTCGCGTCTGGCTGACCGCGAGAGGTTGAGCCATGCGGCAATCTATCAATTGGACGAATCGGCAGGGGAACTTCAACGGGTGGCCTGGGGTGGCAGGAATGAGGGATCCCGGCGATTTGTTTCCCTCCAGGAACCCACCCTTCTGGCTTGGGCGATCCGGCACAGGGAAGCGGTTTACGTTCCGCAGGCTGATCGGGACCCGCGCTGTGAAGGGTCCGGCGCTGAGGAGCAGTGCCTCTACGCCGTACCCCTCGAAACCAGCGCGCGTGTGCTGGGAGTGCTTGATGTGGCGGCCGACCAGCCAGACGGTATCCGGAATGTAACCCGCAAGCTGATCGACCAGGTCGCTACGCAAGCCGCCCTGGCGCTCGAGCGCAGCGAACTTTACAAACAACTGCGGGTTTCCGAAGAGCGCTTCCGCTCGATCTTTGAACAAGTTTACCTCGGGGTGGCTGTGGCGAGCCTGGAGGGGCGGTTTTCCACCGTTAACCCCGCCTTCGCGCGCTTGCTGGGCTACACCTGCGAAGAGATGCAGGGGAAACACTTCCTGGAAATCACCCACCCTGAGGACGCGGGGGCAAAGCAGGAGCGGCTCGAAACGCTGCGCGAAGGCGGGGCGGGGCAAGTAACTTTCGAAGCGCGCTACTTGCGCAAGTCCGGCGAATCCCTTTGGTGCGCGACCAACATATCGCTTCTCCATGACGCGGCCGGCCGTCCTGCCTATTTCCTGGGGATGGTCCAGGACATCGACGAGCGCAAGAAGGCGGAAGAGGAACGTAACCGGTTGCAGCAGCAGCTTTTCCAGGCGCAAAAGATGGAGGCCCTGGGAACCCTGGCAGGCGGTATTGCCCACGACTTTAATAATTTGCTGAGTGTCATGCTGGGCTTCGCGTCATTGGCTCGGTACCGGCTGAGTTCCGATGATCCCTTGCAAGACTCCATGGGCATGATTGAGCAGTCCGCCCAGCGCGCCGCCGACCTGACGCGCCAACTCCTGGGCTTTGCACGTCCGGAGCGGCAGCAGGTAAAGCCGGTGTGCGTTGACGAAGTACTTGACCGTGTGCGGCGGATGGTGGAGCGCACTTTTGACCGAAATATCACGGTCGCCGTCCACAAGGGGAGCGAGCACCTGTGGGTGAATGCAGAACCCAGTTACCTTGAGCAGGCGCTCCTCAACATGTGTATCAACGCCCGCGACGCAATGCCGAAAGGGGGCACGATGACACTGGAAGCCGTCGCTGTCAGCATCGAGGAGCCGCAACCGGGATTTCCCGCGACTTGTGCCCCGGACACTATGCCCGAATTTCCGTCCAGGATACAGGCGCAGGAATCCCACCGGATACCTTGCCCAGGGTCTTCGAGCCGTTCTTCACCACCAAAGAGCCGGGCTGCGGGACGGGGCTGGGTCTCGCGATGGTCTACGGATTCGTCAAAAACCATGACGGGTTCGTGAATGTCGAAAGCGAGCCAGGCCAAGGTGCGCGGTTCACTATCTCCCTTCCCCTGATTCCCGCCCCGGCCCCGCAGGCGAGCGCCGGCAGGTTAGGACAAATCCCGTGCGGGTGTGGAACCGTTCTGGTGGCCGACGACGAGCCGCTTGTCCGCGCCTTCGCCGAGGCAGGGTTGAAGGGCCTGGGCTACCAGGTCTTGGTAGCTGAAAACGGCAAGCAGGCTCTCGAGATTTACGAGCACCACCGCGGGGAAATCGACTGCATTCTGTTGGACTTGATCATGCCGGAACTGAGCGGGCTGGAGACCTACCGCCGGATGCGAGCGGTTGATCCGCAGGTGCGAGTGGTCTTCGCCTCCGGTTACAGCACCGGCGGGATTCTGCGCGACGCTCCCGACGCTCGGGCGGCAGAGTTCATTGGCAAGCCTTACACGCTCGAAGGGCTGTCCATCGCGCTTCGCAAGGCGGGAATGGGCCGACTGCGGTGAGGGCAGGGTTTCGGTTGAGAACCACCGTGCCGGGTGGCGGCTCTCAAGCTGTGGAGATGGGGAAGGATCTCCTCCATGAGGATTTTGGTAGCGGAAGACCAATCGGTATCTCGGCGCATCCTGGTTGCGAACTTGAGTAAGTGGGGCTATGACGTGACGGCGGCCGAGAACGGCACACAAGCATGGGAGGCCCTCCAGTCGAAAGATGCTCCGCAACTGGCGATTCTGGATTGGCTCATGCCGGGCATGGATGGAATCGAGATTTGTAGCCGGATCCGCGGGAGCCCACAGACGCGTCCAATCTATCTGATCCTTTTAACCTCGCGGGGAGGACAGCAAGATAAGATTCATGGTCTCCAGTCCGGGGCCGACGAATACATCACCAAACCTTTTAACCGGGAGGAGCTTCGCGCGCGCGTGCAAGTGGGGATCCGTGTCCTGGAACTTCAGGGAGCCTTGGCACAGCGCGTCCGGGAGTTGGAGGATGCCCTTTCGCGCGTCAAAACTCTGCAAGGACTGCTGCCCATTTGTTCTTACTGCAAGAAGATCCGCGACGATCGCAATTACTGGCAACAGGTCGAAGGTTACATCAGCGACCACTCGGAAGCCCAGTTCAGTCATGGGATTTGTCCGGAATGCTATGCCCGATTCGTCCAACCGGAGCTTGATCGTTTGCAGGGTCATGCCGAGGAGACGCCATGAAGATACATCGGGCAAATCCCGGAGCTTGGCATTGATGGAGGATTCTCTGGCGAAGGTTGGTGCTTATGGCGCTGGCCGGGGCGGTTATCCTGATGTTGACATCGGGAGGACTTGGCGGACCTGGAAGAGAAGCTTGGGCGTCTCTTGTCAGCTCTGGCAAATCTCGGAAGAGAGGTGACACCTTGAGAGTTCTCATCGCGGAAGGCGATTCTATTTCCCGCCGCATGCTGGAGGGGTTCCTGGCGAAATGGGGTTATGAGGTTATGGTGGCCACGGAGGGAGAAGAGGCTTGGGGAACCTTGCAAGGGACCGACGCACCCCGGCTGGCTGTCCTCGATTGGATGATGCCGTGCAGAGACGGGATCGACATTTGCCGAAGCGTCCGCCAGCGCAAGGGCCGGGCTTACATCTATATCATCTTGTTGACAGCCCGGGGCCAGAAAGAAGATATCGTGGAAGGGTTGGAGGCGGGCGCAGACGATTATGTGACCAAACCATTTGATCCCTATGAATTGCGGGCGCGGCTGCGGGCTGGCAGACGCATCGCGGAACTTCAGGAACAGCTCCTCCAGGCGCGTGAGGCCCTGCGTGACCAAGCCAGTCGCGACCCACTGACGGATCTTTGGAATCACGGAACCATTCTCGACATCTTGCGGAAGGAAATGGCGCGCGCATCGCGCACTCACGGCCCTCTTGCCATTGCCATGATCGACGTGGATCGATTCAAATTGATCAACGACACCTATGGCCACCTGGCCGGCGACGCTGTACTGCGAGAAGCCTCCCGCCGCCTGCGTGGCGCGATGAGAACTTATGATTCCCTGGGGCGTTACGGAGGAGATGAATTCCTGGCAGTGGTTCCGGGATGCGACCCGGCAGCCGCCGCCCGCTTTGCCGAAAGCTTTCGCGCTCGGATCGACCGCAAAGCCTTAGAGACTCCAGATGGTCTGATTCCCATGACCCTCAGCCTGGGAGTGGTGGCGCTCGAT
Organism: Terriglobia bacterium; assembly: GCA_050010335.1. Taxonomy (GTDB): domain Bacteria; phylum Acidobacteriota; class Terriglobia; order UBA7540; family UBA7540; genus Bog-366. The sequence continues at coordinate 3,599 of JBEKLF010000305.1, read as the reverse complement.
GACGTGCGCGATGTGAAGGCTGAGACGCTCGTCCGCGTCGCCGATGCCGCCCTTTATCGCGCCAAGATTGCGGGACGGAACCGTATGGCTTTGGCTACCACCCAAGACGTTGAGAAAGAGGTGTCAAAGCATCTTCAGGAAAATGAGCAGCAGGCTCCTGATGAGGTTCTTACTGACCTGACGACTCTCTACCCACCGATCTGATCTAAAAGATGAAGTGTAACGCGGACTGTCCCCGACGATCTACCAACCTCGAAGGCGACGAATGTCGTTGGGCGCCAAGTTCTGAAGCGGCGGTCCCCCATCCAGTTTGACAACGTGCGGTCGCCGTCGGAGAATCGAACATCAGAAAAGCCTCATCGTTTGGGTGCGGCTCCGCCCCGCGGCGCTACCCGATTTGGACAAAAAGTGCTACCCGTTTTCCTCGATCAATTTGCTCGCAATTAGGTTGCCCCAGAGGGCGGTTGGACGTATAACCGATGCCGGCCAGGATAGCAAAGGAGAAATCCTGGCGGATTGGTAAAAGCGCTTCGGTGCATAACTGTGAGGTCGATTCATGAAAAGGATTCTTCTGACGGCAATTATCTCGATGATTGTGCCGGCCGGGTTCAGCGCGGCCCAAGCGCCGCCTGATTTCCGCGGCGCGGAGCAGACATACCTGGCGAAGGTGCAGCGCAATATCGAACTCTACCGCAAACAGGATGCGGTGATTGAAGTTCTCGACGCCGAGGGCCGCCCAGTCAACGGCGCTCGGGTGGAAATCAACCAAGTGCAGCAGGATTTCCTGTTCGGTTGCATTATGTTTCCACTCACGGGCCACGACTTATCGGCCGGCGAGCGCGAACAATACCAGGCGCGCTTTTTGGACCTGTTCAATTTCGGCGTTCTGCCGTTCTATTGGAAGTACTATGAGCCGTCGCCCGGAAAACCGCACTGGGCCGACATGGGGCAGACCATCGAATGGGCCACTCGGAACGGAATCACCATCAAAGGGCACCCTTTGGTGTGGAGCGATGAGGCCGGCATCCCCTCCTGGCTCGCGCGATTTCCGGTTGAGTTTCACGATAGGTTGCTCGAGGCTCGGGTGCTCTCCACCGTCTCGGGCTTTGCCGGAGCGGTGAACATCTGGGACGTTGTCAACGAACCCATCCACCTGAATACGTGGGAGGACAAAGAGGCCAAAGGGAAAGCATACCCGCCGGCCGAACGCGCGAATTACGTGGAAAGGGCGCTCCGCTGGGCCAACACCGCCAACCCCGGGGCCACTCTGCTCGTCAATGAGTACGACGTCATCCCGAACCACGATACCTTCAGCAAGCAGGATATTCCGCCGCGCGACCGGTTCCTGGCCCTGGTGAAGGAATTGCGGCGCCGCAACGCGCCGCCGTTCGACGTGGGATTCCAGGCGCATGAGCCGAGAACCGAATGGTTCTCTCCCCAGGACGTCTGGCAGGCGTTTGATACTTTCGCGAGTGAGGGCTTGCGCATTCACATCACGGAATTCACCCCGACGTCGTCCGGAAAAGACATTACGGGCTGGAGACACGGCACGTGGACCGAGGACGCCCAAGCCGAGTTCGCGGAACAGATGCTGCGGCTGAGTTTCGGTCACCCGAGCGTGGTCTCTTTCAATTTCTGGGGACTCTCGGATCGGGACGTCTGGCTGCCCGGCGGCGGGCTTGTGGACAAGGACTACAACCCCAAGCCCATCTTCACCCGGCTCCACAAGTTGATTCGGGAAGAGTGGATGACTCGCAATCTTTCTCTGAAAGCAGACGAGCAAGGGCACGTCACTTTTCGCGGCTTTTTTGGGAAATACCGCGTTCACGTGACAACGCCTTCGGGGAAGGAAACGGACTTCGATTTCCATCTCGCCCGCGGCGGCGAACGGGAATTCCACTTTCGAATGTGAGACGGCCCTGACGAGCGATTAGAGGGTAGCTCAGCGCGGTTGAGCCGCAACCATACTCGTTTTATAGGGGGCCTGCCCTCCGCATGGGCACCCACCATTTGGAAAAGGCAAAGGGGAATCTGTGTCCGAACCTGCTCCTGGTTTCCAGACGTATCATGAGACAGAATAGCAAGTCTCAAAAGGGAGGCGCTTTGTTCACCAGCTTACACTCTATCCTCTACCGTGTTCCCCACCTCGATCTGGCCAAGCAGTGGTATCAGAAAGTCCTCGGGAAGCCTCCCGTCTACGACTCCCCGGTCGTCGTTGTTTTCGCGATTGGCGACGTCATGCTGAACCTGGCGCCCGAGGAGGGAACGGCGCCGACTCGCGAACCCCAGGCGATTGCTTATTGGACCGTCGATGACATCGATGCGGCACACCGCCGGTTGCTCGAGGCGGGCGCCACCTCGCGCGGCGAGATAATCACCACGGCCGTCAAATCGCGGGCCGCCACCCTGGTGGATCCGTTCGGCAATACGTTCGGCATCACCAGCAAGCCGTCGACGGCCACGCAGTCGCTCGATGATCAACCCTCGCAGTCGGCCCTGGGCGTCACCCTGTTCCGCGCCTTCGCCACCCGAGACGCCAGACCCGAAATCCGCGGACCCGATGACCTGGCTGAGAAGTTCCTGCCGGAGGAGTTCCGCCATATGGTGGACAACTCGGCCGCCCGCGAGTGGGTGATCGCCAAGGCACCAGGAAGTTACGAGTACTTCATCGCCCGCACCAGGTTTTTCGATGGCGCCGTGCGCGAGGCGCTCGATGAGAATCTTGCCCAGATTGTTTTCCTCGGCGCTGGCTATGACAGCCGGGCCTATCGGTTTGCCGATCGCATTCGCGACACGCGTATTTTCGAACTCGACGTGCCGTCTACTCAACAGCGGAAGAAAGTGATGCTCAAGCAGGCCAGCGTCTGCGTGCCAGCGGCGCTCGAGTTCGTACCGATCAACTTCACGCGCGACCGCCTTGACAACATTCTCGCAAAGGCGGGCTTCGACAGAGGCAAGCAGACTTTGTACGTCTGGGAGGGCGTCACATACTATCTGACGGCCCCGGCGGTGGATCAGACGTTCTCCTGCATTCGGCGGAATTCCCCCGCCGGCAGCAGGCTCTGCTTTGACTACATGATAGATGCGGCGGACATGGCCAGCCGATACGGCGTCGCGCAATCGCAGGCGCTGATGCGCGAAACCTATCATGCCGAGCCCATTCAGTTCCGAATCCCGGAGGGAACCCTGGAAGTGTTCCTTGCCGAACGCGGTTACACGACTATCGAGCACCTTGTGGCCGACGATATCGAGAAGCAATACCTCATGCTCGCCAACGGGGCTCTCGCCGGAAACGTGCTCGCTTGTTTCGGACTCGTTTGCGCCTCCGTCGAGGCATGAGAGCGCAGGTATTTCGAACCCGAAGACCCCGCCGGGTTTGTCGGCGTTGAACCCACGAGACATCGACACCGGGCCAGCGAGACTTGAAAGCATCCGCCTCGATGCTTTGCCCGGTACAAGCACCCTCCGCTTCGGGGGGTCTGCGATTCAGACAGTAAGAAACCAGGCTGGGCGGCCGACCAGCGCTCGGTCTGTCAACAGGTCTATCCGATCCGCCCGCACGGCTCTTGACGGCCTTTCCGACGGCCAGTTGTCCACCT
>JBEKLF010000304.1:0-9556 GCA_050010335.1 Terriglobia bacterium | reverse complement strand
ACCCCTGAATCTTGACCGCAATGGAGTCGCGACCTCACCCGGATTAACCACGGCTCGCGGCAAACGATCTTTCCACCATCTCAGGAACACCCTACCATCGCTCAATCGCGATTCTTGGGTCACTCTGATTTATGTTAATATGCTTGACAGTTTGATATCATCATTGAACTCACAGGCTAGCTCATGGGCAAAGCGTACTTAAGGCGATATCCCCGGCTCAGCGTCCGCGTGGCAGTGAATTACACCACGGGAGAAGAGTCTTTCCGCTGCGTCGCCAACACTCTGAGTGGGGGCGGGCTTTTCCTAACCAATGTTACCGGACTCGAGCCCGGAAATGAAATCTCGATAAGCTTTCGCCCTGCCCGGCACCTGCCCATCATTCATGCCAAAGCCAGCGTCAAGTATATCGTTGCAGGGGAAGGCGCGGCGGTTGCCTTTACAGAAATCAGTGACGACGACCATCTCAAACTCCTCCGCATGATCCACCAAAAGACGGGGGACCGGCGACTCCGTCCGCGCGCGCCACTGGCCACCCAGGTTGAATGTGAGCAGTGCATGACCTTGGCCTTTTCGCGCGACATCAGCGTCGCGGGCATGTTCATTGAAACCACTGTCCCGCTCCCTGTGGGTACCCCCTTCACCGTCCGTTTCAACCTCGACCAGAAAGACAAAGTCATTACGGCCGATGCCGTTGTGAACTATCTCATCGAGAAAATGGGTATGGGAGTCCTCTTTACGGAGATTGAACCGCATGATCGCGATGCCATCAAAGAGTATGTTGAGAGCACGCCCGCCCTGTCCAAGGAAGAAACGGCAAAAAGCGAATCAGCTTAGCTTTCCCGGCCGAGAGCCCCTCCGGAGGGCATCAGGAGAATTTCTTCCACTGTCGCCCGACGAGGCTGGAGCAACGCGCTTAGCACGGCGGCGGCCACATCCTCGGGTTGCAGCAGATCCCCGCTGCGCACGGGAAAATCCAGCTCATCTTTCATGCGCGTTTCCGTCATCCCGGGCAATATTCCCATCACGCGGATACCGTCCGCGCGGAGCTCGCGGCGCAGGACGCCCGTCAATCCCCATGCGCCGAACTTTGCGGCGGTATAGGCCGAACAGTTTGGAAAAGCGACTCGGCTGGAAATGGAAAGGATATTCACCACGTCGCCACGGCTGCGCTTGAGAAGAGGCAGCGCCGCCTGCGTGGTCAGGAAAATGGAGGTGAGGTTGGTCTCGAGATTGCGCCTCCAATCTTCCAGGGTGGTTTTGGCGAAGGGCTTGAAAGTGAAAACCCCGGCATTGTTGATCAAAACATCGAGCCGGTGAACTTGCTTTTTTATGGCAGCGATGAGCTGCTTCACGTCGGCGGGCTTGGTGACATCGGCGGGCACGCTCAGCACCATGCCGGGAAGGTCCAACCGGGCACGCGCAAGAGCGTCGCGATTTCGTCCCGCCAGAATGAGCTTGGCGCCTTCTTTATCCAGGGCACGCGCGATCGCCAGACCGATTCCCCGGCTCGCGCCCGTGATCAGAATGGCCTTCCCTTCAAGGTTTCCCATAGGTCGCCGCAAACGAGGACTGGATTCCCCCGCCGCTGAATTCTGCCGCTCTCTCAGACGCGCTCTTTCAGCAAGCGGAGAAATTCCGAACGCGTCCCCTCGCACTCGCGGAAGACCCCCAACATGTGAGAGGTCACCGCGACCGAGTTTTGCTTTTCGACGCCGCGCATAATCATGCAGAGGTGACGCGCCTCCACGATGACGCCGACTCCTTGCGGTTTAATCTTGTCCATAATGGTCTCGGCGACTTGCACCGTCAGGCGCTCCTGCACTTGCAGGCGCCGCGCGAACACATCAACGATACGGGGAATCTTGCTGAGGCCGATCACCTTGCCTTTGGGAACATAAGCCACGTGGCAACGGCCGAAAAACGGCAGCAGGTGATGTTCGCACAGGCTGAACATCTCAATGTCTTTCACGATCACCATCTCGTCGTAGGCCACCGAATAAAGCGCACCGTTCAATACCTTGTCGATGTCCTGCTGATAGCCGCTGGTCAAGAAACGCAGGGATTTAGCCACGCGCGACGGCGTCTTCAGGATACCCTCGCGATCCGGATTTTCCCCCATCTCCGTAATCAGCCTTCGGACCGCCTCGGCAATCGGGTCGGCAGGAGCAGCCGTCGCAAGATCCTCGAGGTTTTCCAGCTCATGTGCTTTCATAGTTGTTGTCAACCATTTCCCTTCTTGCCGCCGGCGTTCCCGGGCACATATTCAAATGAATTCAAACTCGTCTCTTCCAGGCGCACGCGGTCAAGTTGCAAGCCGCGCTCCGCCCCCGCTTCCTCCAGAGGAGTGCACAGGAGTTCATAGATCTCCAGGCAGAGATTCTCTGTTGTGGGAACTTGCGTGCGAAAGTTCTCCATGTCGAGGTTCAGATTCTTGTGGTCGAGCTTCTCGAGAACGCGCTCGGCAACAATCCCATCCAGCGCCACCAAGTCGAATACCATGCCGGTCGCCGGGTTGATGGTCCCTGCCACCGTCACCTCCAAAAGATAATTGTGCCCGTGCCCGTTGGGATTGTTGCATTTGCCATAAACAACGCGATTCTCCTCAGCGCTCAAGTCATCGTTGTGAAGGCGATGCCCGGCTGAAAATCGGTAGCGGCGCGTCAGGTAAACCATCATTCTCCGTAGTAATCCACGAATAGGTCCTGCGTTTCGTATACTCTGATTCGATGAAGCTTGCCGTGCGCAAGTTTCGGCGCCAGCAGATTCCAAATTTCAACTGAGATGTTTTCCGTGGTGGGGTTCTTCTCCGCGAAGGCGGGGACCTCCTTGTTCAGGAATTTGTGATCCATCAACTGGATGACCTCTTGCTCCAGCAGGACCTTCAATTCCTTGAGGTCCAGCACCATGCCCGTGGTGGGATTAATCGCACCACTCACGGTCACTTCAACCGTATAGTTGTGACCATGCCCCAGCGGATTATTACACTTGCCGAAGATCCGACGGTTCTCTTCCGGGGTGAATTGCGGATTGTGATAGTAATGCGAGGCGGAAAACTCCGCTCGCCGCGTGACGTAGATCATCCCTTTCCTTTCGTGGCGTAAGAACGCCCTTTCCATTGGATGTTTCCGGCGCCGCGATGGGCACGCAAAGAACACAGCATCAGAATCCCCAGCAAAGCGGCCCCGATTGGCTGGTAACTCGCCAGGTCTGGATCAAATCCCAAACGGCCCAGCGCCCGCCCGTAATCCCATTGACGCGCCAGGGCCAGCAGGAACAAGCACAAAGCCGTTAGCGTGACTACAACCCCGGCTCGGGCCGAAGCTACCCATAAGCACACCACAATAAAACTGAAGGCCGGGAACAAATCCAAAACCCAGAGTGAGGCAACCGCCGCAAGCATTTTGGAAAGGTTGCCGTCGTACAGGAGGTAGAGATTCTTGGTCCAGCCCTGCCACATCTCACGAAAACTGTGGTACATGCGCGTCCGCACCCAGCGCGCGCCCGGCAGAAAAAGCAGTTTCCCCCCGAAAGCCTTGATTCTCCGCGCCAATTCCACATCCTCGAGAATTTCGGATTTCACCGCCTCGTGCCCGCCACTCCGCTCGTAAATGTCCCTCCGTATAAGCATGTACTGACCGTTCGCAGCGGCTGCGGGCGACTGCGGATCGGAAACCTCCTCGAAGCTAAAGAGCGAGGCGAGCTTTACGTACACATAGGGGATGACGGATTTCTCCCACCAAGTCGGCGTCTCCTGTCCGGGTGACACCGAAAGCAGGTCGGCATGCTCACCCTCCGCCCGTTGTAGGAGTTCGCTCAGACTTCCCGGAAGATGCTCGGTGTCGGCATCAGTGAAAAGCAGCCAATCCCCCCCGGCAGCGCTTGCTCCCTTTGCCACCGCGTGCGTCTTCCCCAACCAACCCTCCGGCAAGGATTCCACACTTAAAGCGCGAAGAAGAGGAATCTCCCGTTCGAGCGCGACCAGGATTTCTCCCGTCCGGTCGACCGACTGGTCATTTACTACCAGGATTTCCCGAATGCCCTGTTGCATCGCGAGTGACCTCACCACTCGCGCGATGTTAACCTCTTCATTGCGTGCCGGGATGATCGCCGAAACTCGTTCTTCAGGAGTCGTGCTCATCCACTTGAAGAAGTTAGAGCCCAGAAGTAAGAAGCGAGACAGAAAGCTTGATCGTCCGCGCCTCCTTGCTTCTAACTTCTAACTCCTAGCTCCTGCTTAATCTCGAATGACGGAATGCAAACTTTTATTATAATAGACGACTCGGCCATGAGTAAAACCAACGCCGTTAAAATCGCAGTTCTGGTCGTGATTCTGGGGGGGGCCACTTATTTCGCCCTGCGCCAACACCAAGCGCGCCCCCTGGCCATCGGCGATAGCGCCGTGAATTTCTCTGTGCCCGCTGTTCCTTCGGGGTTGTTGGATTTGAAGAATTACCGCGGGCAAATCGTCGTGCTGAACCTCTGGGCAACGTGGTGCCCCCCATGCGTGGAGGAGACGCCCAGCCTGGAACAGTTCGCGGAGAAAATGCGGGACCAGGGAGTGATTGTAGTCAGTGTGAGCGTCGACGAGGACCTAAGAGCTCTTCAGGATTTCATTCAGAAATACCACATTTCCTATCCCGTCGGGCGCGATCCGGACCGCTCGCTCTCGGCCCGCTATGGCACGATCCAATTTCCGGAAACATACATTTTCGATCACCGCGGGCTGCTCGCGGAAAAAGTGGTGGGCCCGACTGACTGGGCTGACCCCCGCATCCAGAATTTCGTACTGGACCTCGCCCACGGGTCGAACCCTTGAGTTACGATTCCCGGTTAACTCCCGGTCGCTGCTAGGTACTGAGTTCGGGAGCCGATTCGGAATTCAAGGCACCCATCACCGTTCGCCAAAGGCCGAGGACTTCCGCCACCACTTCTTCCTCCGGTACACTGACCCTTGCCTGCCGGTTAAACAATTTGGCCTGATAGATAATCCCCGTCAGCGTTGCCGCCACCACGGGGTCGGCTTTCTCCGCCGCCTTCAGTGAGTCAGATTGGTTTGCCATCATTTCTCTCCTTTGAGTGTCTGCATTGCCGCGATTCTAACATAGGGGCGCCGCAGTTCATTCAGCAGGGTATGTAATAAAACTGTGACCAGCTCCCCGCGCCGGCTTTCCTTCCCGGGAACGGTTTGCTATATTCAATCACCTTGGCCGAACGGTTGGACGCATACCGCTCGCGCGGTTGTGGAATGAACCGCGACGAACCACGAGAGCACACAGATGATGACTACACCTAAAATTTATACGAACTTTATTGATGGCGAGTGGGTAAGCTCGGACAGCGGCAGAACTTTTGAGAACCAAAATCCCGCCGACCGGAGCGATCTGATCGGACTGTTTCAAAAATCCGGCCCTCGGGACGCGGACGCAGCCATCCGAGCGGCCAAACAAGCCTACAAGGCGTGGAAGAACACTCCGCCCCCCAAGCGCGGGGAAATCCTGTATCGCGCCGCCACCTTATTGCAAGAGAATAAGGAAGAGTTTGCTAAAGCCATGACGCGCGAAATGGGCAAAGTGCTGGAGGAAACCCGGGGCGACGTGCAGGAAGCCATCGACATGACGTTTTACATGGCCGGGGAGGGCCGACGGCTCTTCGGGCAGACCACAACGTCGGAGCTCCCGAACAAATTCTGCATGACGGTGCGCAGCCCCCTGGGAGTTTGCGGACTCATCACGCCGTGGAATTTCCCTATGGCGATTCCGTCCTGGAAGATCATGCCAGCGCTGATCTGTGGCAATACCGTAGTTCTGAAACCCGCCACGGACACTCCGCTTTCCGCATACAACCTTGTGCAGGTTCTGGTGGAAGCGGGATTGCCTCGCGGGGTGGTGAACCTGGTGACGGGCCCCGGCGGCGCTGTGGGCGACCAATTTCTCCAGCACGCCGACGTGCGCGCGATTTCCTTCACCGGTTCGACGGATACCGGCCGCAAAGTTTCACAAGCCTGCGCCTCGTGGTTCAAGCACTGTTGTCTGGAGATGGGGGGTAAGAACGTCATCATGGTGCTGGACGACGCCAATCTGGACCTCGCCGTGGAGGGCGCGGTTTGGGCCGGCTTCGGGACCACTGGCCAGCGCTGCACAGCGGCCAGCCGCATCGTGGTGCAAAAAGGTGTGTACAAGGATTTCGTCGACAGGTTCGTGGAACGCACGCGCGCCCTGAAGGTCGGGAATGGCCTCGATCCTTCTGTACAGGTGGGACCTCTCATCAACGAAGCGCAGCGGAAGACCGTAGAATCCTACGTCGAGGTGGGAATGAATGAGGGGGCCAAACTCCTCTGCGGCGGCGAGCGGCCCAACGGCAGCGAATACGAAAGAGGTTCGTTCTATGCGCCCACGATTTTCGGCGATTGTGACCCCAGGATGCGCATCGCCCAGGAGGAAATCTTCGGCCCCGTTGTCTCGGTAATTCCCTGCGACAGCTTGGACCATGCTATCGAGATCGGCAACGGCATCACCTACGGGCTTTCCTCCTCCCTGTATACACGCAATGTGAATAATGCCTTCACCGCTATGCGCGAAATGGAAACTGGCATTTTCTACCTGAACGCGCCCACCATCGGGGCGGAAACCCATCTGCCCTTCGGAGGAACCAAACAGACCGGCAACGGCCACCGCGAAGCCGCCACGGCCGCCCTCGATTTTTACTCAGAGTGGAAATCCATTTACATAGACTACAGCGATAAGCTCCAGCGGGCGCAGATTGATACTTAGCTACGAGGGCGGCGTAACCTGGGAAACCGGCGGTGAGGGAGGCGTCACGGGAAGGCCACCTGGGTTGGCGCCCGGATTGGCATCCCCGGCCTGATTGCGATCGAGCTCCGAGGGAAGCGGGTGTGAGCCCAGACCGAGTTTCATCAGGGATTTGGCTTCCGGCAGACCCGTGGCGGGAAACCCATGGTCCAACTGATAGCGCTGCATGGCCTCGTGGGTGCGGAAGTCCCATTGGCCAGTGGCATCACCCTTGAGATAACCTTCACGAATCAGCGCTTGCTGAATTTCCTGCGTGCGTTCCGGCTGTAAATGCAGGCGCGCCAGCCGTTGTTGACCGGTGAGCGAACGCACCCGCCGATTACGCGCAGGTGTGCTTTTGTGGTGGGAAGCATAAGCCGTGGTGTGATTCGGCGCCGTTTTCGCCGTAGATCCATTGGATGGCTGCGGAGTGGCCCTTCTTGCGCCCGATTGCACCGTGCCCGAGTGACGAGTGGCCTCAAGGTTGGCGGTGGAATGGGACGTCGTCGTAGGAGGGCCTGTCTTCTTCGCAACTGCGTGGGTGGGCGCGGAGCGGGGCGACCCCGCCGCGAGATGCGTGGCGGGCTTTCGCGTTGTACCCGCAGTCGAGCTATCGGTCGCGGATAAGCCGTTGGCGGCCAGACAAACTCCCGTCACCAGACCAAGCAAGAGCTCGCTCGTTTTGTGACCGGAAAATGTCAAATCGCTCCTCTTCTCTCCTTAAGGAAGGCGGTCCGCCAAGTAAAGTGTCGTGAAGCCATGCGGCCCGTTTCGACGCGCCACCAATAATACAACGTCCGCGCCGGACTTCAACTGTCCTTGCAATTTATTGTAGTCATCCACGGAAGCTACGGTGTGGCGATTGATGCTGAGGATCACGTCGCCGCGCTCCACACCCAGATCGGAAGCAAAACCACTTCCTGGCACATCGCTCACCAGCACCCCCTGCTTGGCTTCCAGGTGGAGTTGAGTGGTCAGCTCCTGGGCCTGGTCCGGGGTCAGGTTTTTGACCGCCATACCCAGAATGCCGCCGCCCTCGGGGCCGGCTTCTGAACCACGCTCCCCCTCCTGGCCGGCGCGGCTCTCGCCGATAATCTGATTACGGTCGGCAACCGCCACATCGGCATTGGCATGTTTGCCTTCGCGCAGGTATTCCACGCGCAATTTCTTGCCAATATCAGTCTCAGAAACGATCGCCACTAATTCGTCACCATTGTGCACGGCTTGGCCATTTACGCTCAGAATCACGTCGCCCCGTTTCAGGCCGGAGTGGTCGGCTGGACTATCCGGCTGGACGCTGTCAACGACAATGCCGTGGTCGGTGCCGAAACTTCGCAGCAAGGCAGGATTGGCTTGCGCCTGGAATTGCACGCCGATGGCGCCACGCTTAACCGTCCCCGTGCTGATCAGGGCGTTGTAAACCTTGCGGGCCGTGTTCGAGGGGATGGCAAATCCGATTCCTTCGTAGCTTCCGCGGCGTGTTGCAATCGCGGTGTTGATGCCGATCACCTGCGACGCCAGATTCACGAGAGGTCCACCGCTATTTCCGGGATTGATGGCGGCATCGGTTTGCAGAAAGCGCTTAAACTGGCCCTGAGTTCCACCTTCGATGTCGCGGCCTTTGGCGCTGACAATCCCCGCGGTCACGGTGGAATCGAGATTGAAGGGGCTCCCGATCGCCAGCACCCAGTCACCCACGCGCATCGAATCAGAGTCACCGAGTGAAGCCGAGTGCAGAGGCTTCCCGGCGTCGATCTTAATGACAGCGAGGTCCGTCCACGTGTCCGCGCCGATCACCCGGGCCTTGTACCGGGTATCGTCACCGTGCAAGAAGACGGTGATGCGGTCCACCGGCTTATCTTCCCCATCTCTGGAATTCTGGGTAATCACGTGATCGTTGGTGAGGATGAATCCACTCTTATCGAGGATCACCCCCGAGCCGAGGCTTTGCTGACGAAAGTCGCCTTCCCCACCTTGCGAACCCTCCGGTCCTCCTTGAAAGAATTGGCCGAAAAAGTCATCGAAGGGAGAATCATTCGGTGAATGCGGATTGCGACGGCTGATGCGAACCGTCGTTTCCGTATTGATGTTCACAACTGCATCTTCAATATTGTCGGCAATCTGGGAAAACGAGTTGGAAAGTTCCACGGGAGAGGGCATGGGGAGAGGCTTGGCCTCTGCGCCGGAAAAACCCTTGGCCGCCCGAACACTGTGCGATACCACTGTGCCAATCAGAATTCCGATCCCCAGGGTCACAGCGATAACCAGCGCGGGCAAGGCCCGTCGACCGCTTCCACTCATTTTGATTTCTCCATCAATCTTGAAATCCCCCATCACGCGTCATTTTAGAGTATACACTACGAAATGGATTTCACCACCTTTTGCCCGCAATGCGCACCCGATTCGATTGGGCCTTCAGCGCGCGAGGTGTGAGAACGGATTTCATTTGTTTTCAATAACATTCCGGCTTCGGTCGTGGCAAAAAAAGAATTCCTTTTCTGTCCCGGGGGGCCCAACGGCGTTCGGCCCGCGCCGGGGCTCCCTCGGCGCGGCGCGCGAGCCGCCCCCTCCTGACCAAGGCAATGATATTAGTCGACTGTTCATCCGCGAAGAAGCGTTACCCTCCCCAGTCCGGCCTGCTGCTGACACCTACTGAATCTCGCATAATACAGTGACAATCAGGTCAAAAAGAAAGCCCGGCGTGGTCGAGGAAGGCAAACGCGAGTTGCTGGGATTGGCGAACCCGGGTCATGCCCTGGTTCACAGCG
>JBEKLF010000303.1:0-9622 GCA_050010335.1 Terriglobia bacterium | reverse complement strand
CCTTGGTCGGCATGAGCCGAAAACGAATCGCACAGGGGGAAAGGCGCGAGAAAAACCCAACCGCCACCCCCACGGAGAAGTTTTGCTTGACAACGCCGATGCCGTTATAGACGCGCTACACTTGTCTGAGCCCCTTTGGGGCTCGGGCCGGTGCCGCGCCGCTGTAGCGCTGAGCGTTGGATCAGCACGAAATGGCACGACACAATTGCCGACCTGAATCGAGGGCCTGGTAGGGGGCGAGATTGAGGGCCCCCCGCGAGGCCGTCGAGGGGGCAGGAACAATGCACGAGCCAGAGTCCAAAGCAATCGACGGAATGCGGGTAAGACCCCCAGGCCCCGCCGTGTAGACTTTGCATGACCATTTCAAATCTTACCTTCCCCTTTCCCTCCCGTCGCGCCTCCTCGGCCTTGCACGCCTGCAAATCCTGCAATTTCAGTTCGTCAGCTTCCATTAATGAGTCGGCCCTTTGGCAAGGCACTTGCGGGTCTTCGAGCTTAGTCCCTTCTCGAAGGCGGGGCGGAACGTAGTGCTCAAACCCAGAAATGACATACTGGTTGCGAGTCTTTAGCAAGACGTATACAAGAGACCTTCTGGGCATCGCAAACATCGTGAGGAATGACACCATGGCAAGAAGATTGGACGAAGCCTCGACTCGCGCCGAACGTTTCCTGGTCGAAATACCTGTTCGCTACCGCATACCACGCAGCCCAGAATGGTTTGAGGCCTGGACAGAAAACGTCAGTCACACTGGAGTCTTGTTTCGAAGTAAGTGTATTTTCCAGCCAACAACGATTGTCGATGTGAGGCTTCAGATTCCTCCGACAAACGGAGATGGCGCCCACGCAGAGGTCATCTGCAAGGGCGAGGTTGTCCACGTGGAACAGACTCGTGGCGGAGGGATTTCCCCAGCCCTTGCTGTCGCCCTACACAATTACCGGATTACGCGGAAGCGACTGCCAAACTGAAGCCGTTAGCCCCCGACAGTCTTGTAGCTCATAGCAGCTTCGACAGCCGGGGGATTGCGCCTACTCCATATACACGGAATAAACGTAGTCGCTGCTCTTCAGATTTCCGTGGCAGCTAAAACACTCCTTCATATCTTTCACCGAGCCCGTCGGTTGATCGTCCAGGAAAACCTCAAAGCCCCAGCCCCCCGTGTCGGGATAAAGCTTGGCATTCTTCTTCATGATGTAAAGTGCCTTGCGGCCCCGGGGCTCGATGGCCCCTTGGGGGGTGCTGATGTTAAAGAGTTCCAGGGCGAACTCGGAACCGTCCGGGTAGGCTTTGCGCCCCTTTAACGAGGGCCAACCGATGTCATTCACATAAACATTATGGAGACCTCCAAACCGGTCGAACAGTTTGTTCTCTTTGCTGAAGATCACCATGGTTCGGACGTGCCTCCACTTGCGGGGATCGTTGGGATAAGCGGGATAGGCGATGCCGGGCTTCTTCTGGGCCTGAGCCACTAAAGTCCCCAGGCTCACCGCCGCGCCCACGAAAACCATCAGGAGAATTTTCGTTCGAGACGTCATAGGTCAGGATACCTCCTCGTCGTATGTTCGCGAGACTTCCGCACTACGTGAGCAGATATGAGGCTTGCATGGGCACCCATTCTAGCGCAGTTGCTCTCCAATCTCTACGCTTTGTCTTTTGTAGCGGGCGGCTTCAGGCGAGCAGCTTTTCCGCAGATCCTGAGAGCCACTTGCGCCGGGTGATTTACGAGTTTTCGTTTGCTTCGCCGCTCAGAATCGCGCAATATGTGGTATAATCCTGCCAGTGGTTACCTTGGTTTGAGTGACCCCGCAGTTGATGGACGCCGGTCTCACCACGGTTTTCATGACAGTTGACAAGGTACGGCAATATCAAGTACAAATATAGGTTTGTAACCTGAGGATTCGAACGGAGAGAAGAGTGGGGACTTATTTCGCCAAGGCGAGTAGAGGGCAGATAAACTGGAACGTCGTAGACGCAGAGGGTTGGGTGCTGGGACGGCTGGCGGCGCGGGCTGCGCAGGTGTTGGTCGGCAAAAATTCGCCGGACTACACCCCGCATGCGGATCACCGCAGTGGTCTGATCATCATCAACGCTGAGAAGATTCGGCTGACCGGGAAGAAGCTCGACCAAAAAATCTACCGCCACAACACCGGGTATCCGGGGGGGCTCCGGGAAATCACCGCGCGCAAGCTTTTCGAGACACAACCGGAACGGCTGCTGCGGGAAGCAATTTACGGGATGCTGCCCAAGAACCGGTGGCGGTACCGATTGGTAAAGCGGTTGAAAGTGTACGTGGGATCGACCCACCCCCATACGGGGCAGTCCCCCCATGCGCTTTCCCTGGCGCAATAATTTGAATCCTTCAGAATCTTAACCAGAGCGGAGTAACTGTGGCTGAGCTTGTCCAATTTGTGGCAACAGGTCGTCGCAAGACTGCGGTAGCGCGGGTGATTCTGCGTCCCGGCGAAGGGAAGATCGCCGTCAATCACCAACCTTTCACGACTTACTTCCCCTCCGAAGCCCTGCGGGCGGAAGTGCAGTTCCCCTTGGTGCATACGGAACTGGCGGGGAAGTTCGACATTTTGGTGAACGCCGCCGGCGGCGGAATCCACGGCCAGGCGGGCGCCGCCTCGCTGGGCATCGCGCGCGCGTTGGTGATTTTCAACGCGGAACTTCGGCCCCGTTTGCGTCAAGGCGGCTTCCTGACGCGCGACCCCCGAGCCAAGGAACGGAAGAAGTACGGCCAAAAGGGCGCGCGCAAGCGGTTCCAGTTCTCGAAGAGATAAAGAAGGTATCAGGCGCCAGGTGCCAGGTTTCAGGAATGCCCTTTTCCTGATACCTAACGCCTGATCCCTGATACCTACCAGCAAAGTGAGGTGAGGGTTTGTCCACTATAACGATGAAAGAATTCCTGGAGGCCGGTGTTCACTTTGGCCACCAGACGCGCCGATGGAACCCCAAGATGAAGGAATATATCTATGGGGAACGCAACGGGATTTATATAATCGACCTCCAGAAAACCCTTAAACTCTTCAAGGAATCTGCGCGCTATGTCGCCGATCTCTCCCGGGAAGGGAAGACGATCCTGTTCGTGGGGACCAAGCGCCAAGCCCAGGACGCCATCGCCGAGGAAGCAGTGCGCTGCGGGATGTATTACGTCAATCACCGCTGGCTGGGCGGGCTTCTGACTAATAATTCCACCATCCAGAAGTCCATCACACGCCTGCGGGAATTGGATGAAATGAGCAAGGACGGGCGTTACGAGCTGCTGACCAAAAAGGAAGTGCTGCGCCTCGAGCGCGAGCGGAAGCACCTGGAACAGAACCTGTCGGGCATCAAAGATATGCCCGGACTGCCCGACGCCTTGTTTGTCGTGGACTCCCACAATGAGAATATCGCCGTTCAGGAAGCACGCAAACTGGGAATCCCCGTGGTCGCCATCGTGGACACCAATTGCGACCCGGACATGGTGAATCATGTGATCCCGGGCAACGACGACGCCCTGCGAGCCATTCGGCTATTCACTTCGCGCATCGCCGATTCCATTATGGAGGGGCGCCAGGCCGCGGAAGATAAGCGGCTCGAAGAAGAGAAGGTTGCGGCGGAGAAAGCGGCTGAGGAACTCGAACAACAGCGCCTGCGCGAGGCCATTGCCGCGGGGGAGATACCCCCACCAGGTTATGAGGGCGTGGCACAAGAGTTCGCAGTGGATCCTGAGACCGGCTTGTCACCCGCCGTACTGGCCGCTGAGGAGGTTCTCGATGGCCGCGTGCGCACCCCCAAACTAAAGCGGAAGGTGGGCGGAGAGTTCAAGCCCAGCCGGCGCAAAGGCGACGACGGTGCGCCGGACCCACCGTAGTACCCAGAGTTTTATTGACGACATGGGGAGGCTAGCTGTGCGAGCGGCGGCGCGGCCTCACACCTGTCGGGAGGAATTGACCCAGAATGAGTGTTACCCCGGAGCAAGTCAAGAAACTACGCGAGATCAGCGGCGCTCCCATGATGGAGTGCAAGCGCGCCCTCGATGAGGCGCAAGGTGAGATGGAAAAAGCTTTCACCGTTTTGCGCAAACGCGGCCTGGCCACGGCGGCAAAAAAAGCCGGGCGGACAGCGTCCGAGGGTGTGGTGGGGTCCTATATCCATGCCGGCGGAAAAATCGGGGTGCTGGTGGAACTCAATTGTGAATCCGATTTTGTAGCGCGTCACGAGGAGTTCCAGCAACTGGCACACGATATTGCCATGCAGATCTGTGCCACCGATCCACGTTTTATTCGCAAGGAAGACGTCACCGAAGAGGTGCTCCAACGCGAAAAGGAAGTGCTACATTCTCAGGCTGCGGCGACGGGAAAACCCGAGGCTGTTTTGGACCGCATCGTGGAAGGGAAGCTGGGGAAGTTCTACGAGGATAATTGCCTCTACGAGCAGCACTTCATTAAGGACAGCGGCAGCGCGCTGACCGTCGGCGAGTTGATCGCCTCCAAGATCGCCAAATTCGGCGAGAATATCGTCATCCGCCGCTTCTCGCGATTGAAGATTGGTGAGACGGCAGCGAAGATTGATGCTGGGCCTGTCCCGACTCCGGCGGTTCCGGTCTAAACAGAGCCGACTCAATTGCGCCGCCCGCACGGCTAACGCTTTTGGAAGTGGATGGTTGAGCAGTATAGGCCGCGGCCGTATCGCGGTCCGGGAGCACATGAGCCAACCTGCATTTCGACGCATCCTGCTAAAGTTGAGTGGCGAAGCCCTCATGGGCAAGCAGGGATTCGGCGTTGATCCGGAAGTGGCCTCAAGGATTGCCGCGGAAGTATCGGAAGTGCAAGGAATGGGATTGGAAATTGCCGTGGTTGTGGGCGGCGGTAATTTCATCCGTGGCGTGGCGGCATCGGCGATGGGGATTGACCGAGTCGTCGCCGACAACATGGGCATGCTGGCGACCGTCATCAACGCCCTGGCTCTGCAAGACGCCCTGGAGAAAAAAGGGGCGCAGACGCGAGTGGTCACGGCGATTGAAATGCGCGAAATTGCCGAGCCCTTTATTCGCCGCCGCGCCATTCGCCATTTGGAAAAAGGCCGCGTCGTGGTTTTTGCCGGGGGAACGGGAAACCCTTACTTCTCCACCGACACGGCAGCGGCGCTGCGGGCGATGGAGATCAAGGCTGAGGTTATCCTGAAGGCTACCAAGGTCGACGGGGTTTACGATGCTGACCCCAAGAGGTTTCCCGAAGCGAAGATGTTTGCCGAAATTGCTTACCTGGACGTGCTTTCGCGGGGTTTGGCGGTGATGGATACGACAGCGATCTCACTCTGTATGGACAATCGCTTGCCCATCATCGTATTTAACTTGAATGTTCCGGGTAATCTCAAGCGGGTGGTCCTGGGTGAGAAGGTCGGTTCGTTGGTTGCCCCCTAGGACCGGGCCGGAAAGGCGTGTAGGATGATCAAAGAAACGATGGCGCAAGCAAGAACCCGCATGGCGAAGGCGACGGAGGATTTGCGGGTGGAACTTGCTGGGGTTCGCACCGGCCGCGCTTCCACGGCACTGTTGGAGCACCTGAAGGTGGAGTATTACGGGACGCCTACACCGCTCAATCAAGTGGCCACGTTGGGGGTGCCAGATCCCACGATGCTTACCGTGCAACCCTGGGATCCGAGCCTGCTGTCGGTGATCGAAAAAGTTATCCGTTCCTCGGACCTGGGTTTGAATCCGATGAATGATGGCAAGATTTTGAAGGTCCCCATTCCCCCGCTCACGGAAGAGCGGCGCAAGGAACTGGTGAAACACCTTCACAAGGCGATGGAGAATCATCGTACCGCCGTGCGCAATATCCGGCGTGATAGTAATGAAGCATTGAAGAAGCTACTGAAGGACAAGAAGATATCCGAGGACGATGAACGCCGCGGCTTGGAGGAGATTCAGAAGCTGACGGATGATTTCATGGAAAAACTGGAAGGTCATGCGAAGAGCAAGGAACGGGAAATTATGGAGATGCGTTGAAAGTTTCAGATTTTCCTGCACGCAAACCCTTGACAGTTTTTTGTTAACTCTGTTACATTTGTAGGGATTTGGCGTGAGCCAAATTACACCCCATACCTGTGTTCGTTAAACGCGACGCTAAGCAGGGATTGGCGAAAGGTTTTAGAATGCCCACGTTTAGTCAAATGGTACGTCTCGGCCGGAAGTCGCCGCGCTACAAGACCTCCAGTCCGGCGCTGGAAAGCTGCCCGCAAAAGCGCGGGGTCTGTATTCGCGTGTACACGCAGACGCCCAAGAAACCGAACTCGGCATTGCGGAAGGTGGCGCGCGTGCGCTTGACCAACAGCATGGAAGTGACCACCTACATACCGGGTGTGGGCCACAATCTTCAGGAGCACTCCATCGTGTTGATCCGCGGCGGGCGTGTGAAAGATCTGCCCGGCGTTCGGTATCACGTCATCCGGGGCACCCTGGATTCCGCAGGAGTTACGGATCGCCGGCAAGGTCGGTCCAAGTATGGAGCGAAGCGGCCGAAGGCCGCCTAAGTATTTGTAGGGCCGAGCGGCACTCGGCCCCGGCCGAACGCCATTCGGCCCTACAAGTTGAAAGCTGAGAGCTATTAGATGCCACGTAAAGGTACGGTAGAACGTCGAGAAACGGGTCCCGATCCGGTATACGCAAATTCTTTGGTGCAGAAGCTCGTCAACTGCGTCATGTTCGAAGGTAAGAAGAGCGTTGCCCAGAATATCGTGTATGACGCCTTCGAGTTGATCAAACAGCGGGCCAATGATGACCCGCTGAAGCTCTTCAAGAAGGCGGTTGATAACGTCAAGCCAGCCCTGGAAGTGAAGTCACGGCGAGTTGGAGGAGCAAACTACCAGGTGCCGGTGGAAGTTAATCGGAATCGTCAGACCTCCTTGAGTCTCCGATGGATCATCGGTTATGCGCGTGAGCGGGGGGAAAAGTCCATGGTGGAGAAGCTCGCCGCGGAGTTGCTGGATGCAGCGAACAATCGCGGCGGGGCCATCAAGAAGCGGGACGATACTCACCGCATGGCCGAAGCCAACAAGGCTTTTGCCCATTACCGCTGGTAATCCTGTTTAATCGGGATGACCTCGAGCAATTCGGGATGTGGCGCCTCCCCGGCCCACGATCCGAATTGCAGTCCGTCAACCGACGGACCCTGTGGCTCAAAACATTGCGGGGGTTCCGGACCTTATTCCGTTGAGATTGAGGTCGGGTCCGGTGTCTGTTCCCCTTTTCCTGCGGGGCCGCGTGGTGCTTGGCCCCCGGTCAAACGCCGTTTGGCGCTACGAAATATATGGCGAGAGAAGTCCAACTCGAGAGATATCGCAATATCGGCATCATGGCCCACATCGATGCCGGTAAGACGACCACCACCGAGCGTATCCTCTATTACACGGGGAGAACGCACAAGATGGGTGAGGTGCATGATGGCACCGCCGTCATGGACTGGATGGAGCAGGAACAGGAACGCGGCATTACCATCACCTCCGCGGCCACGACGTGTTTCTGGAATGACATCCGAATCAATATTATCGATACGCCGGGGCACGTGGATTTTACGGCGGAGGTTGAACGGTCGCTCCGGGTGCTTGACGGAGCGATTGCAATTTTAGGGGCGGTCGAAGGTGTGGAGCCGCAAACCGAAACGGTTTGGCGCCAGGCCGACAAGTATCGTGTGCCCCGCATCGTCTTCGTCAACAAAATGGACCGCGTGGGCGCGGATTTTGAGACATGCGTCAGCCAGTTGCGTTCCAAGCTCCATGCCAACCCCATCGTCATCCAGTTGCCGCTGGGAGCACAGGACAGCTTTGATGGGCTCATCGACCTGGTGACCGAGCGCGCCATTGTTTGGCAGGACGAAACGTTGGGCGCCGCGTTCGACGAGATGCCCATCCCTGCTGACCACGCCGAAAAGGCCCGGCACGCTCGAGAACAGTTGATCGAATCATTAGGTGAAGTGGACGACGCCATCATGGAAAAGTATGTCCACGGCGAAGCGATCTCGGCGGAGGATATGCACGCCGCCATTCGTCGCGCCACCATTGCCATGAAGGCATTCCCCGTGGTCTGCGGTTCGGCCTTCAAGAATAAGGGCGTCCAACCCTTGCTTGATACCGTTGTGAGTTACCTGCCTTCCCCCCTGGATGTCCCTCCCATGGAAGGGCTCGATCCCCGAGACGAAGAAAAGACGCTGACCCGAAAGGCGGACGATTCGGAGCCTTTCGCTGCACTGATTTTCAAGATTATGACGGACCCCTTCGTGGGGCAATTGGCTTTCCTACGGGTTTATTCCGGAAACCTCAAACAGGGTGACTCGGTTTACAATCCGCGCCGGGACCGGAACGAGCGGGTTTCCCGCCTGCTTCAGATGCACGCCAATAAGCGGGAAGAGATTAACGAAGTTTATGCGGGCGACATTGCCGCGGCCGTGGGTTTGAAAAATGTTTCCACCGGCGACACCATTTGCGATGAGAATGCCCCCATTGTTCTGGAAGCCATGGATTTCCCCGCGCCCGTCATCTCCGTGGCCATCGAGCCCAAGACGAAGGCGGACCAGGAAAAGCTCGGGAATGCGCTTGCCAAGCTGACGCAGGAAGATCCCACGTTTAAAGTCAACACCGATCCGGACACAGGACAGACCTTAATTTCCGGCATGGGAGAGTTGCACCTGGAAATCCTGGTTGACCGCATGGTGCGCGAGTTCGGTGTGGCGGCCAATGTTGGCCGTCCGCAGGTGGCTTATCGCGAGACCATTTTGGGAATGGCCGAAGCGGAAGGGAAGCATATTAAGCAAACGGGCGGACACGGCCAATACGGTCACGTTCACCTGCGGGTCGAACCACTGCCTCACCCCAACCTGGAAGAAATCGCTGAGCTGACGAAGAAGAAATCCACCAATAAGTTTGACCCGGAGTTGAACCTGCTGTTCAAGGACGAAATCGTAGGTGGCGTGGTTCCGAGGGAATACATCAATCCGGTCTATCAGGGTGTACGCGAGGCCATGCAGACAGGCGTTTTGGCTGGCTATGAGCTGAATGGTGTTTCCGTGGCCCTCACCTATGGGTCGTATCACGAAGTCGACTCTTCGGAAATGGCATTCAAAATCGCGGGCTCCATAGGTTTCAAGGAAGCGATTCGCAAAGCGAAGCCTGTCCTCCTCGAGCCGGTGATGAAGGTTGAAGTCGTGGTCCCAGAGGAATCGATGGGCCCGGTGGTGGGTGATCTCACTTCCCGCCGTGCGCATGTGGAAGGGATGGAGCGCCGCGGCTCGACGCAGATTATCCGTTCGACCGTGCCCCTTTCAGAAATGTTTGGATATGCCACCGATCTGCGTTCGCGCACGCAAGGCCGGGCGTCGTATACGATGCACTTTCTCCGTTACGAGCAAGCGCCGGCGTCAATTGCCGAAGAAGTTATCGCGAAGATACAAGGCCGGGCGGTGGGGAAGTAGCGGATTTCGAGAGTGCTTGGCAGTTGAATCTCTGATGGATGAGGAACTGAGCTATGGCCAAGGAAAAATTTGATCGGTCGAAGCCGCACATGAATGTGGGGACGATTGGTCACATCGATCACGGGAAGACGACGTTGACGGCGGCGATCACCAAGGTGTTGGCGAAGGGAAATCC
>JBEKLF010000302.1:0-9658 GCA_050010335.1 Terriglobia bacterium | reverse complement strand
GCTGCCGCCAGCGGCTGGGCGGAATGCTGAGCTACTATTATTGTGAGGCAGCCTGACGGAGTGCAAACAAAATCCGAGGGGTGATGATCAGCTGGGGCGTCGGCCCTCATCCCGGTGCCGTGCGCGCACCGTTCGTGGGCTGGTTGCAGGCGGCCGTCCCGAGCCGTGAGGCGTGTGGACCCGGGAGCACCTGACGAGAAGTGATCCTTGATCCGGCGAAAACCTGCGCCCCTCGGACCTTGCTGGGGAGGGGAACTGCCCTGAGTTGAGTTTTTGGACCTTACACAGGAGGCATCCTCCCGGTATCGAATTCCCCAAGATTACCGTATCGTTACCAAGCCGATCCTGGGTGGCTTGCATCACGAATATGGGCTCGAGAGGTTCGCAGCTTGAAGGCGGGACACGAAAGCGGCAGCGCGGACTTTTTGCGGATCACAGGAAGGAGTTTTTGGCAGGCACCCCATTCTCCACCGAATAATCCGGAGTCTCGCGCTAGAAGTCAATATTGAAATCAACCATGACCGGCTTCGTCCGATAACCGCGCGTCTTGACGGCCCCATATATCAGTCCTACGGCGAGCCAGATACCTCCCACGATCTTTGCAGGCCGCTGCAGATTTAACCAAATCACCAAACAAAACAGGAAACCCACTCCGGGGAGCAAGACATCTGACCAGAAACGACGCCTTTGGCCAGCGCGCCTCAAGAAATAGTATTCCCGCATGGTCGCCAGATTTACACCCATAAAAGCGAGGAAGGCCCCAAAGTTTATAAGCTCCGCTGCCTGCTCAAAACTCATTAGCAACGCACCAGCATAAGCTAATACGCCGATAAGCAGGAGATTGTAAGTCGGGCTACTTCGTTTTTCATCAACCCGCGCGAAGATTCCCGGCAGCACCTTGTCCCGTCCCATGCAGAAGAGGAGTCGTGCCAAACAGACTTGACCGGTCAATCCGCAACCAAGACTCGTCAGGACCAACATTCCGGCAAAACCGTTGAACAGCGTAGCTCCACCCACCACGCTAGCTACGTCCATAAAAGCGGTTTCGGCACTGGGGAAGGTATGAAAGTCCGGCCAGACGAGCTGAGCGAGGTATATCTGCAAACCGCTGAAGACTCCGGTGAATAGACAGACCAAGACACTCGCAAGCAGAACATTACGCCTTGGATTGTCGACTTCCTCGGCCAGGAGCGACACCCCATCGAACCCGATATAAGTTAGCGCAGCCAGCGAAGTCCCAGTGGCGACCGTCCGAAAACTGAAGGTTCGGGGATTATAGAAAGGCCGGATGGAGAAAAGCCCTCGCCAGCCGTGCATGGCGAAAAGGTATTGAATGGCCAACCCGATGAATAGCGTGATTATCGTGGACATAAATACGAGCAAGATCTGGTTGGTGCGCGCAGTCGAGCGGATTCCCCGCAGGTTCAGATAGGTTATGACCGCCAGGAAGACAGCCGAAAGGACGAAGTAAGGAACCTTAGGAAGAAGCCGTTGGAGTGCGAGTGATGCTATGATACAATTTAGGATAGGCTGCATGATATAGTCCAGAAACATGGCCCAGCCTACCAGGAACCCGAGGTGTGGATTGATCCCACGCCCGACATAGGTATAGGCCGATCCAGCCGAAGGGTAGAGCACTGCCATACGACCGTAGCTGACGGCGGTTAATGATATGGCGCCCATGGCGACAAGAATCGACGTGACCGCATGACCTTGAGAAAGTTCCTGGATAACGCCGAATAGCGGTACGGCTGCGATGGGAGAGATCAAGATCACCCCGTAGAAAATCAGGTCCCAGAGATTAAGAACCCGACTTAAGCGCGGCGTTCGGGATGTGGATGTCGGGTAAACGCTCTGGGTAGATTCATTCATTGACCTGCCCCCGTTTTCTGTACCAAATCATAATGTGAGTTCCAGGGGGGGATGAGCAGTCCCCTTTTTCTGGTCCAACCTCAACGTGAGTTTTCGGCTCCCTGCACTGTGGTCAGCTCGGGGCATGCCCCGAGCTGACGAGCAAATTCGTTCGGTGTTCGTTCTCCCGGCGCCCTGTGAGGGCGACGCTAATTGTATTCCCGCCGCCAAGCCTCGATAACCTGGTCAGCCTCCCTCGGTGTGGCGAATCGGTGGGCATCCCAGCACTCCGCCTGGAAGGTGCCGTTGAACGATTCCACGTGCGCGTTTTCGGCCGGTTTCCCCGGTCGCGAGAAGTCGATCTGCACGCCAATCTGATACGCTCACAGATCCATGATCTGGCTCGTGAACTCGTCCCCATTATCACAGAGTAGCATCTTCGGCACTTCTCGCCGGGAGCGGTTCAAAACACCAACTACGTCTTCGCCCTTCAAGCTCTGTCCGACCTCGATGGCCAAGCTCTCGCGCGCGAACACGTCATCGGCGGTCCGAGAACGGAACCGGCGCCCGTCGGTCAACTGATCGGCCACAAGGTCCAGACTCCAGACCTCATTGGGCGCGCTCGGCTTCCTTCGCTTGCGTCGGTCCACGGCCACCTGACGCCACCGTCGCGGTCCCTGGCTCAGCGCCAAACCCTCTTCTCAAAACAGCCGACACACAAACCCGCTTCTTGCCCACCGCCCAGCCCTCCCCGTTCAGCAGCACCCGGATCTTCCGATAGCCATATCGAACTCGAGCTCTGGCGATCTCCCGAATGCGGAGCCGGAGGGCAGTCTGCGGATCCTTCCCGCTGCTGTCGCAATGCGTCTAGTGAGCCAGATGCGCCACTTCACAAGCGCGTCCTTCGCTGACGCCGTACCCACCGCACAGATACCCAACACCTGGCGGCGCCGTGTTGGCGATGGCTTGCACCCCGGGCTTTTCATCCACCAAAATCGTGACCATCGGCAAGGAGGGTTCCCCCCTCCGCCCCGGGATGGTTTTGCAAGGCACCTCCTGATACTTCCCGCATTCTGCTTTTGAAAGCTGGATCGCGGCGTTGCAAGTACTGGGTCACTTTGTACGGCATCGGCTGAGTAGCAAGAATCCGATGCATGTTAGCCCTGGAAGCCCGGGCTAGGCCGCGATGCCCTGCGGCCACCACCCGTCAGCGTACATGCTGGGCCAAGGTTTGCCGCGTCCAAAGCTCAGCAGCTTACCCGGAGTCCTTCGGTTTGGAGCAGGCCCAATGGACCACCCAGGCCTTGGCCTCTTCCGTCAGCTTCGGGGTGCTGCCACGCGGTGTATGTTGGAGCCCAGGGACCGCCCCTGCTATTAACGCCTTGTTGATCCACTTGGCCACGCTCTTCGAGTGAAGCTGATCTAACACCACTCGCCGGTAGTGGCCCCCGAGTTTTTGACGCTCTGATCCCTTCTGCCTGCTGGCCTCAACTCTTGCCGGAACAATACATCTCAGCTTAGCTTAGAGCAGCGGCGTCAATTCAATCGACTTCAAGTCCATCAGGTTGTGGCCGACGGCGAGCGCTCCTGGCGGTGGAAGAAGAAAAGGCATTCCTTCCCTTCGCAGGGTCACTCGTACTCAACGAGCGCCATGGCCAACGCGTCGAAGGGTCGCAGCTGGAATTGCGTGTAAGGTCCGGCTTCCTCAAACGGAATCGTTTTCTGTTCGGGGATTGAGACAACTCGCATAGCACGCCGCCCTGAAGGAACCTGGACTCGCACCGTCGCCCCCACCGGGATCGGCGGAAGCTGCTGTTGCATGTTCAGCAGCCCCGCGAGCAGACGTTTCTTGTCCGGCTGATGGAATAGCGTCATCTCCACCGACGGATGGGTGTCAGCCTCAAAGTAATATGGACCCGGGAAAACTCGCCGGAGAACGGACAAAACAAGCCTCCCATTCGCCTCTTCAGCGCCGGAATGGCTGGACTCGAGGGGCGCCGCCAGCCACACGGCTCGCCCTTTCCCAAAGGCATGTTGCACCAAGGCAGGGTCTGATCCCGGAGTCAGAGCGGGCTGGCTGCTCTCGATGTCAGCAAAGTGGCTGCCAATTACGCGTTCAGACTCCCACGGCACATGCGGCAGCGTCACCGTCGCTAAAACTTGCGAGCCTGGCAGAGCTTCGCCTTTGATCATCGACCCACTGAATTCGACGTGAAACTGGGGCCAAATCGCCTCTTTCACCTTGTCGTCTTTGGGCGTGAAATAGGTGATCAATGTTCCCAGCGTCCCCTTGTAGCGCACCCCCAAGACATCCTCCAGCAGAAATCGCGCCCCCTGCGGATCAAAGCGGTCCAGCGAGGAGGGACCACTAGCGTATAGAGTCCCACCCTGCTCGACGAACCTACGGAACTGCGCAGCTTGATCGGCCGTAAGTTCCAGCACGTTGGGCAGGATCACAGCCCGATATCGGCTCAATTGCCCTAAGGTAACATTGGTGATAACGCCGAACGGCATATGGGCTTCCCGAAGGATCGAAGCGATACCGAATAGTGCATCCCTATGAAGAACTCGGTGCCCGGGTTTACGCTCGACCGACAACTTGCTGACTTGTATGCCCTTCTCCGTCGGGTCGTACATGGACTCTTTATCGTAGTAGATCGCCACATCGGCGAGCAGATCTCCACCCAGAACGGGCTCGTACTGGGCAAGCAAGGCGTTCATCTTGGTAAAGACTTCATAGAACGGTTTATACAACGTGCCGTCGGGGAGGATTCCATCATAAATACAAAAAGAGGCAGAGTGGAGTGTCGGAATGAGCGACGTCATCCGCAGTTCATCCTTCGGCTTCAACGACACAAGATCGAAGTTGTATTCATCCCCACGTTCTGCGCATGTCATAAGCTCATAGGGGTGCGTCCTCGTCAGGCTGTTAAACGTTTTGCAGGCCAGTGAACACTCCGCCATATTACCGGCGTTGAAATCGCCTCCAGCATAATCGCTTGCTTGGTTCAATTCCAACGGCACACCGACCTCCCAAGGTGCGAGGCACCAGGCAGTTTGGTGGCAAACGGTAATGGATCGGATTTGCTTGATGGTACGATAATTTGCTAGGGCAAGATCGAGGAGCGACTGTTGCCTCATTTTTTGATATTGTCGCCAAGTAGGGTTATCCCAGTCCACGATTCGAGGCGGTTCGGTCTTGTACTCGCGCCAGAAACGCGCCGTACAATGTGGGCAGTAGCAGACGCCCGGCCAGAAGATCTGATCAAGAAACATGCCGTCGATGTCGTAATTCGTGACTATTTCCTTGAGGCAGGCAAGAACGTAGTCACGGTATGGTGAATTCGGACAGACCTCCCCCGCCGGTATGTCTTCCGGGTAGCTGGCCCCCGGTGTCGGGGCCTCCAGTGTCCTGTCATAACCATCCTCCCACAGGAACCGCCAGTCGGGATGATTTTGGTAGGCCCAGTTATCGGTCATTAGGCTGAAATACCCCAGCACGTTAAGGCCCCGGCGGCGGCATTGTGCCACGACTTCTCCAAAGAAATCACGCCCTTTCAAAGCAGCATGCATCTGCCCCACCTTCGTGGGATACAAACACAATCCGACCTCCGATTGTGCGTCAGTCACCAGTGCCTCGAACCCAGCGTCAGCAATCATACGGACGTAGTCCTCAGCATCGAAGCGAGACAGCAGCACGGGATCCCAGTCCGGCTGCTGCATGTCCACAAGCAAGCGTCGATAGGTCTGGCTAGGCCATTTGACCCGAGTGCTCATAACTTCGCCCGGCAGCGCCCGAGCCTCCGAGAACGAATCCAGTGCTCCCATGCTGCCGATGACCCCCATGCCGAGTAATTTGTGGAATCTCCTTCTATTCATTCTGAACCTCCCTTTGGCTATCACCAAAATGACCTTGGTCTACGCCCCATTATGGGTCTCTGGCAAAGTTGCAGCCCGACTGAATCGAAAGGGCCTGTTGCTACCGATGGTCCCGGACCAGGCTACCGTTCGAATTCGACCTTTCGGGGTGAGTAAAAAGGAACGCCTGCGGGACGCTCCGATTTTTGTCGTGACACCCACCGCTATCGTTTTATTCATATTCAACAAACGCCATGGCCAACGCGTCGAAGGGCTGCAGCCGGAATTGCGTGTAAGGTCCGGCTTTCTCAAACGGAATCGTTTTCTGTTCTGGGATTAAGACCACTCTCGTAACGCGCCCCTCCCCGGGCACCTGAACACGCACCGTCGCCCCAACTGGAATCTGTGGAAGCTCTTGCTGCATGTTTAACAGCCCCGCCAGCACACGTTTTTTTTCTGGCTGATGGAACAGCGTCATCTCAACCGAGGGATGGGTGTCCGCCTCAAAATAGTAGGGGGCCGGCAGAACCCGCCGAAGGACTGACAAAACAAGCTTAGCGTTCACATCTGTTTTCGCGCCCTGGTATGGCCATCTCAAGGAGTTAGGGTTTGACTCAAGTGGTGCCGCAAGCCATACAGCCCGCCCCTTGCCAAAGGAATGCTGAACCAAGGCTGGTTCCGAGCCCGAGGTCATGGCGGCCTGAACGCCCTCGATATCCGAATAATGGTTGCCAATTACGTGCTCAGACTCGACCGGCACAAAGGGAAGGGTTACTGTTGCCAATACCTCTGCGCCCGGCAGCGCCTCGACCTTCACCATCGAGCCGTCGAATTCAATATAGGGCTGCGGCCAGACGGCCTCTTTCACCTTGTCATCTTTGGGCGTGAAATAGGTGACCACCGTTCCGAGTGTTCCCGTGTAGCGCACGCCCAGTACATCTTCCAGCAGAAACCGAGGCCCTCGCGGATCGAAGCGGTCCAGCGACGAGGGACCACTAGCGTAGAGAATCCCGCCCTGCTCGACAAATCTGCGGAATTGGGCAGCTTGATCGGCTGTAAGTTCCAAAACGTTAGGCAAGACTACAGCTCGATACCTGCTCAGTTGTTTCAAGGTGGCGTTGGTCACCACACCAAATGGGATATGGGCCCCGCGCAGGATTTTTGCTATGCCGAATACCGCATCGATATGGGGGATGTCCCCCACGGCTTTCAACTGGCTAACGCGCACACCCCTCTCCCTCGGGTTGTACATGGAATCTTTATCGAGGTAGACCGCCACATCGGCAAGAAGGTTGCCGCCCAGAAAAGGCTGGTATTGGGCAAGGAGGGCGTTCACCTTAGCGAAAACTTCGTACAAGGGTTGGTACAAGGTGCCATCAGGAAGGACGCCATCTAGCTGGATGATCGGGGCTGAATGGAGAGTGGGGATGAGCGACTCCATCCGCAGTTCCTCGAATGGTTTCAGGGACAAGCGGTTGCGCAGGTCAAAAGGTGCGGACTCCATAAACTCATAAGGGCGCGTTTTCGTCAGGCTATCGAATGTTTTGCAAATGAGCGAATACTGTTCCGGGCCGCCGTAGAAATCCCCGCTTGCGTAGTCGGCGGCTTCGTTTAGCTCGAACGGCACTGCCGTAACCCAGTCGTGGAAACCGGCTGCATTATTGAAGCAAACCGTCATGGGGCGGATCTGCTTGATGGTGCGATAAATCGTTAGGGCAAGATCGAGGAGCGACTGTTGCCTCATTTTTTGAAATTGCCGCCAGATAGGGTCATCCCAGTCCACGATTCGAGGTGGTTCGCTCTTGTACTCGCGCCAGAAACGAGCCGTGCAATGCGGGCAGTAGCAAACGCCTGGCCAGAATAACTGGTCGAGCCAAATGCCGTCGATGTCATAAATACTGACGAATTCCTTGATGCGGGCAATAACGTAGTCACGGTATGGTGAATTCGCACAGACCTCCCCAGCCGGTATGTCTTCCGGGTAGCGGTCCCCCGGTCTCGGTGCCTCCAGCGTCCTGTCATAACCATCCTCCCATAGGAACCGCCAATCGGGATGAGTCTGGTAGGCCCAGTTATCGGTCATCAGGCTGATATATGCCAAAACGTGGATGCCACGACGTCGGCACTGTGCGACGACTTCTCCAACGAAATCACGCCCTTTCAAAGCAGCATGCATTTGCCCCACCTTCGTGGGATACAAACACAGCCCGACCTCCGATTGTGCGTCAGTCACCAGTGCCTCGAACCCGGCGTCAGCAATCATACGAACGTATTCCTCAGGATCGAAGCGAGACAGCAGCACGGGATCCCAGTCCGAAATATGCATGTCAACAAGTAGGCGCCGAAAGATTCCGGTAGGCCATCTCCCATCTCCGCCTCCCCTTTCATCCCCCAGGACTCGTGTCCTCACGAAAGGTCCCAATCCTGACACGCCACTAATGGCCCCTATGCCGAGGACTTTGTTGAAGGTCCGCCTATTCACGCTCTCCTCCTCTGACCCCTAGAAATGCACTTTCGCTTTGCAGAATCTGCTCCAAGGTCACAACAGGGACTCTTTTTTGTGATGACGTAGCGAGTCGGGGATGAAGAGATGAGCGAACATACCGAGAACCCCGTGATGATGAAGTTGCGCCACAACATCTCTTCACGAACCAGCCCACGCAGGTGAGTTTCATTGTGGAAGCGGCCCCTGCTCTTACTCTTCATGTCCTAAGTTGACTATACTAAATAATGCGCTTAATGAGTGACGACCGTGGAGTTCAATTCCTCAATGCCATGGCGCACATTGTCGACCAACTCGTCCAGCGAGTTAAAAAGGAAGTTCGACGCATGGCTGGCCTTTAGCCGTCTCCAGGTCCGCTCGATGTCGTTCAGATCGGGACAGTAAGGAGGCAGCCACTTGATCTCTAAACGGTCGCGGTGTTCCTCCACATAGGTATCCACTTTTTGCGTATGATGGAAGCTGCCGTTGTCGGCAATCATCAAGATTTTGTGGTCGGGATACACTTGCAAGAGGGTTTCCAGGTATTCAATGAAATGGGAGCCGCTTTTGGTTGCGGCCCAGTGGCTGGTGAGATGTCCGGATTTCAGGTTCAACCCTCCATACAAGACGCGCTTCTGGTTCTTCCCCGGCGTGCGCACTCCAGGTTGGGGACTTCCGACGACCGACCAGATCGCCACCCGGTAAGGGTAAAGATGAAATTCCGTTTCGTCCTGGCTGATCACGCCGGTCCTTTTTCTGCGTCCCAGGTGCCTCTTGAGGGCTTCCAGTTCAGTTTTGGTGCGGTCATGGGCGACCTCATCGCGTTTGCCTTCCAGGACATGCTTGGGGCGTCTCCGGGCAATTCCCATGCGGGGCAGCAACCGTCCCAAGTAGTGCGCTTGAACCGTCACCCCCGCCCGTCGCTTCAAGAACTCCGCCAGCCGCGGCAAGGTCCACGCCGTGAAAGCGTAACCCAACTTACGGGGCGAGGTCAGAGCCGTTTGCCTCAGCAGTTGCAAATGTTCCACCTGCAATCGGCGAGGTCGCCCTCGGCCATCGTGCTCGGGGCCCCGAAGCCCGGCGAGACCCCGCTGGCGGTAGCGGGCCGCCCAACGCCCGAGGGTAGCCGGGTGCCCTCGAAACTCCTCCGCCACCTGCTGGCGCGTAACCCCTCGGGCCAAGCTCAGAACGGCACGGCAGGCGTCACGAAAATCCGCCTGGGGAGACTCGACCGCGGCTTCCCGCAACTGGCGCTCGTCCGCCTCGGACAGCTTGAGCAAACTCGGTCGGGCCATACAAGGGATTGTATACCCAAACAGAATTACGCGCAATATTTAGTGTAGACATCCTGCGATTCAGACAGTGGGGGAGGGCGCGAGGCTGGCGGGAGGCAGGAGCGGCGAGACGAGGGGAATTGGGCGCAGGAATGGGGGCGTGTTGAGACGGGTGGCGGCTGTGTCGTAGGGT
>JBEKLF010000301.1:0-9732 GCA_050010335.1 Terriglobia bacterium | reverse complement strand
ATGATAATGATGTTGATCGGATTGCTGATGGGTAGCAGGAACGATGCGGTATCAGCAATGAAGGTGCATGCGAACAGGTAAGGCAGAACCGGAAGCCGTAACTTGGTCACGAACACATAAACAACTGGCGTCAGGATAAGCGCCGTCGCATCGTTGCAGAATATCATCGTGATAAGTGTTCCCAAGAGAAACACGTTCAGGAACAATCTTGCCGCACTTCTTTTGGCGAATCGCGCGGCTTGCACTGCCAACCAATCAAACAAACCCGCGGTTTCCGCCAGCGCTGATAGCCCCATCATTCCCAGGAAGAAGAGAAACGTATTCCAGTCGCGGAGCAGAGTAAGTGCAGCATCCGCAGGCCGGATCAAACCCAAAAGGAGCAGAGTGCCCGCGCCGGCCATGGCGATTCGCGCCTCACTCCAGCGATAGGGACGAGTCATGATACCGCCCAGTGTCAGTAAACCGATGGTCGAGGTAAGAAGTGTTCTCCAGAATTCCGACAGGGGGAAGTACAGAAACACAGGCCGCATCCTCTCAACAGGAATCGCCTTTCTCAGCACTAAATCGCCCGAATTCTACTGCACCTGAGCGCTTTTGCAAGGTCAAAGCTGCATCTTCAAACGAAAAGCGAAGTGATGCGGCACCATGTTGGGCTTTCCCGCGTAATCGAGACCGTTCCTCGTCGATTTCTCGGACAATGCCCCCTCCTCCTTCGTTAATCACTTCGGAATTGCAAGGAACCGTCGAAGTGAACCGAACGCCCGGGTTCTAACATCTTAACCAGTAGTGGTATTGACCCCGATTTAGGGGCGTCCACCGAGAGAGGAGCGGACATGAAGATTGGAATCATTGGCGCTGGGCAAATCGGCGGCACTCTGACCCGCCGGCTGACCAAACTCGGACATGAGGTGTTTGTTGCTAACTCGCGAGGACCTGCATCGCTCGCAGATCTCGCTAAGGAAACCGGAGCGAAGCCCGTCCGCGTCCGAGAAGCGGCGCGGGCGGGTGAGGTGGTTGTGGTGACGATCCCGGAAGCGAAGATTCGCGACCTGCCCCAGGACTTGTTCGCCGGCGTGCCAGATGATGTCGTCGTCATCGACACGGGCAATTACTACCCGCGGGAGCGCGATGGCCGTATTGGCGATATCGAAGCGGGAATAGCGGAAAGTCGATGGGTGGAGCATCAGCTCGGCCGGCCGGTCGTCAAGGCGTTTAATAACATCTATGCGCAACACCTGCTGGAGCACGGCCGCCCGGCTGGCAGCCGAGGACGGATCGCCCTGCCCGTAGCCGGCGATGACAATCGCGCCAAAGAGATCGTGATGCGGCTTGTGAACGAACTCGGATTCGATGCCGTCGATGCGGGCGGCCTTGATGAATCGTGGCGCCAGCAGCCGGGCACACCGGTTTACACGGCCGACTTCGACGCCGACGGAGTGCGGCTCGCACTGGCCCAGGCCAGTAAAGAGCGCACACCAAAGTGGCAGGCCACGGAGAACAGTCCAGGCAACTTTACGCAACCTGCCTGACGCTGTTCGCCTCCAGAAAGGATTGCATTCGTGGACAGACGAAGATTCGTGGGTATGCTCGGGGCTCTGGGTTTTGGGCCTTCGACCGGAATGGGGGATGCTGCCGATGCAGCGATTAGACGAGGCGGAGATGAAGCAGCCGGGAATCCGGAGGTGTTGCGCCTCGCGCGCAACGGCTGGGTGCCAAACAACGAATATCTTCCCGTGCTGCTTTATCGCGGCATCCAGGACCCGCAGAGTGCGGATTCGGCGCTGCGCTTCGAGGAGTTGTTTACACGCAACGGCTGGCCGCCTCAGTGGCGAGACGGAGTATACGACTTCCATCACTATCACTCGACTGCGCATGAAGTGCTCGGATTCGCCGGCGGTTCCGCGCGCCTGATGCTGGGTGGAGAAAACGGACGCGAGGTCGTTGTGAAGGCCGGCGATGTTGCGCTTTTGCCCACCGGCACAGGTCATTGCCGGCTGGAGGCGAGCCGGGATTTTCTCGTGGTCGGCGCGTACCCGCCGGGACAGGAATGGGATATCTGCAGGCGGGCGCCGGATCCACAGGCGGTGGCAAGGATGGCAACGCTGCCGTTCCCGTCAAGCGATCCGGTGTGGGGTAAGCAAGGCGCGCTGCTCAGGCTTTGGGGTAAGTAAGAACCGTTGCAGGCCTCTGCCGTCAGCGGTCAGTTCTAGTGGCTCCCCAGCATACGGAGCGCGTACTCCGCAGCTTTGACTCCGTGATACTGGGCTTCTTCGAAGATGGAAAATCCGCTAAGGTCGGAGTTGGCAAACAGCAGTCTCCCGGAGGGGTTTGCGAGGCGGCGCCTCTCCTCGGCAAAGATTGCGCCGACGGTAGGCCGCGCCATCGCATGGCCCATGCGCATGATGTCGATGCGGGAAACGCAGGAGCGGATATCGGGATGGGTACGAGCCAAGTCATTCAGAATGGCTTCCTTCCAATAGCTCCAATCCTTCTCGAGAAGTAGCCGACGGTTTTCCGAAGGGTTGCCCTGAGCGAGCGACCAGTAGAAGGTCCAGACCGAGCGGTCTACAAAGGTCCGGAGCGTCTGATGCGTGGCCACGACATATCCCAGCGTGGGCGAATCATAGTTGACATTGTCCCAGGCAAGTTCCAGGCCCGTCTCGCGAGGCAGATGTTCGAGGGTAAGATTAGCCGTTAGCCAGGGGGAATACACGAAATCGTGCACCGGCGGAAAGCCCTCGATGAGGTACGGGGCTAGAAAAGTGGGGGCGGAGAAGATGACCACCTCGGCGAGATACTCGTTTTCGCCGGCGCGGATTCGCAGGCCTCGCCCAACCTGAGAAATGTGATTGACCATCGCGCCCGTATGCACGAACCGGCCCAGTTTGGAGAGCAGCTTCTTGATGATCCAGCCGTTACCTTCAGGCCAGGTGATGGGCCCCTTTTCTTCGGGTTGCCGAGATGCGAAGTAGTGGATGCCCGCCCAGGCGGAAGTGTCCGACGCCAAGGCGCCATAGTCGTCGCGGCACGCGTAGTTGATGTACCAATTGAGGTAAGTCGAGTCGAATCCCTGTTCACGCATCCAGTCCGTCACGGATACCCGGTCAAGCGGTGATGGCTGGGCGCCCAATGCCATGGGAATCGTGAACTCACCGCTGCGGCGAAAATGATCGATCCGATCCGCAAACCGCCGGAATTGGTCACGGTCTTTATCGGTCAGGCCGATGGCGGGCTCGATATCTTCCTGCCAGCGGCCATGGAGAAACAACCGCTCCTTGGGTGAAAAGCAGAGATCGCGCTCTTCCCATTGGCCATCTCGGAGGACTCCGAGTTCCTCAAACAGCTCGCGAACCAGGACGGCGCTCTTATCCGGCACCGGCACGTAATGAGCGCCCCAGGGATAGGCGGTGATCTCGTTTTCGCCCCAGCGCGCGTTGCCGCCGGCCTGTTGAGCCAGTTCCAGCACCACGAAGTCGCGAAAACCGCGTTTGTCCAGCCGCCAGGCGGCGGAGAGGCCCGCGACTCCGGCGCCCACAATCACCAAGGGAATCTTCAATGTCTCGACAGGTTTCGGAAAAGCGGCACGGTCACGCAGCAGGTGGCCCTGCGGGAAATCCTCATTGACGAAGGAACCGGTGATGGGTCGCTCCGACTTGGGGGTCAATGCCAGAAGCGCCGCGCTGAGGAACTGCCGCCGCGTGGTCGTCAATGGGTCATTTCCCCCCAGTCGCGTTCGTAGTACCGGACCAGGATTTGATCATTCAGGCGATTGGCCTGGACCGGCACGGGCAACATGTCATTGGGAAACTCGAACATCTCTGGCAGATTGCGTAAGGACAAGAATCTGAGGCCCGACGGCAATTGGGCGGGCTGGCGATAGGGCCCCAGGCCCGCGAGCACGAACCCCCACTCTCCGAAGGCGGGCACATAAACATGATAAGGATAAGTTCGCAGACCGGCTTGCTTGAGCGATTCGGCGATACACCAATAGGATTCGCGCGCGAACAGAGGCGAGGTGCTTTGGACCGTCGCCAGACCCTCCGCGGTCAAATGCTTGGCCAGAAGGCGATAGAACGCCGTGGTGTACAGCTTGCCGAGCGAGTAGTTGTTGGGGTCAGGGAAATCCACGACGACGAAGTCAAAGAGGTCGTAGTGCTGATCCAGCCACGGGAAAGCGTCGGCATTGATGACGTGGACTTTCGGGGAGTTGAGCGAGTTCTGGTTCAGCCGGGTGAGCATCGAGTTGGTGGAAAACAGCCGGATCATTTCCGGGTCGAGGTCGACGAGGGTGACGCTCACGACCTGCGGGTACTTGAGGATTTCCCGGACGGCGAGGCCGTCCCCACCGCCCAGGACCAGCACGCGGCGCGCCTGGGGAAGCGAGGCGAGCCCAGGATGAACCAGGGCTTCGTGGTAGCGGTACTCGTCGCGCGAACTGAATTGGAGGTGGGAATTCAAGAAGAGGCGAAGGTCGTCTTTCCACTCCGTGAGGACGATGCGTTGATAGCGCGTGTCCTTGGCGAAGATCACTTCGTCGGCGTAAAGATTGTCATCCGCTGCTGACACGATGCGCTTGGCGCCGAACATTCCGGCGCCCAACGCGGCCAGGACCACCACGCAGGCTACCCGGAGCCCCGCCCGTACCGCGAGTTGGTCGGCAAACAGGAAAGTGGACCAAAGCGCCACGGCGGCGTTGACCAGGCCAAAAAGTAGCGCCGATCGCACCAGGCCGAGTTCCGGCACCAGCACGATGGGAAAGATTAGGGATGCCGCGAGCGCACCGAGGTAGTCCACGGTCAGCACGTGCGCCACAACATCGCGCAGCAGAAAACGGTCTTTCAGGATTCGAATCAGGAGTGGGATCTCCAGCCCCACCAGGATCCCGATGGCCACCACGACAAGGTACAGAATCAGGCGGAAACCCTGCGTGTAAGCAAAGGCCAGGAACAGCACGGAGGAGGAAAATCCGCCCACCAGGCCCACCAAAAGCTCGATCCAAACGAATCGGAAGACCAACCCGCGGTTGATGAAGCGTGACAGCGCACTGCCCACGCCCATGGCGAACAGATAGCTGCCAATGATGGTGGAAAACTGGGTGACGCTGTCTCCCAGGAGATAGCTGGCCAGGGCGCCAGCCACAAGCTCGTAAATGAGCCCGCAAGCGGCAATCAGAAAGACGGAGATGAAGAGCAATGTGGACAAGGTTTAGTGCACCGCGG
Source organism: Terriglobia bacterium (assembly GCA_050010335.1). GTDB lineage: Bacteria > Acidobacteriota > Terriglobia > UBA7540 > UBA7540 > Bog-366. The sequence continues at coordinate 4,513 of JBEKLF010000301.1, read as the reverse complement.
CGGCAATAATCACGCACATGCCGATGGACATCGCGCCGATCAGGATGGCCAGCGCAGTGTTTTTCTCTTCCACAATCTCTTTCCAGAGGTTGTAAGGAGTGAAATTGTCCATGACGAAGAACGCGACCACAAATATGACGATGCCCAAAAACGAGTACAACAGGGCGTTCCCCAGGTTCACTAGCAGTGAATGCATGTCATTTTCCTCCAAAGTAATGGGGATTGTTTCGGTAGATCGTCCGATAGGCGCCCGGATTGTCCCGAACCGTCTTGGGAACGTTCTTGATTTGGTTGACCCGCAGCAGACTCCAGCCGTTGTACTGAGAAGCGCCCAGGAGACCGAGCACCAGGAGGCCGTAGGTCAGGAAAATTCGATTCATGAGGGTCTCCTCAAGTCCAATGAGAATGCGGTAGTAGGGGCACGCCATGGCGTGCCCCTACTTTGCGTAATCGCTCTCCTGCCAGCGCTGACTCTCGAAACTGGTGGATCTGAACGTGAAAAAGACCGCAGGCAAGATCAGAAGCAAGGCGGCAATCCCGAAAATGCTGCCGGAGAGGACGCCCCTGCGAACGCGCAGATGATAGGCCACGGGCGGCGCATTGGAATCCATCTCCGGCTCCACGCGCAGGTAGTAATGCCCATCCGGGATTTGCGGAACGGTCACCTCGTCGCTGGTCTCTCCTTCGGTCCAGGCGCCATCGGAGTCGCTCCCAGAGTAATAGCTGACTTCGCGGCCGAAGTCGTACGCCTGCCCCGTGTCCAGATTGATGAGCGCGAAGTTAAAATACGCCCAGTTGTTGCTCAGGTTCGTCTGAATCGAGACCTCCGCGTTCGAGGGGTGTCCCTTGAGCTCGAACGCATCCGTCACGAAGGCGTGCTCGCCGGGCGCTTGCTGGCTAAAGGTGTAGTCTTGCGAAAGCACCTCTTCCCGGGATGAAAGCGCCGCACTAAAGATCGCCATCACGACGAGCGCCGCCACGAGCGCCAGGCAAACCAGCCAGAGCCGCTTGATTCTTCCCCCATAGGGCGAGGGCTGGTTTTCGTAAACGCCGACGGCCTGGGGCGGGCTCCCGGGCAGCTTGAAGTTGTCCCAGACTTGCTTGCCGGTCAGGTATTCGCCCAGCGACCAGACAGTTTCGTTTTCTGTGGTCTCGGAGGAAAGGATGTGCGGCGGGCAGACATAATCCTTTACCACCGCCGACTCTCCAAACCGAACTTGCCACGGGAACTCTCCCAGGACGTACGTCGTCCTGGCCTCGGCGGTCTGGAAGTGGCGGTATTTGTCTCCCAGGTACTTGACCGCCGGGCGGGGCGATGGCACTTCTTCCGGGACGATTCGTATCGGTTTCACGTCGTTCCAATGGCCGTTGTACTCGGTCAAATAGCGGAAGCCCTTGTAGGGGTTAAACAAGAGGAATTCGTGCCAACTGTAACGAATCCCCTCGACCACGATGGTGCGCCGCTCGAAACCAATGACCTCGTAGAGGTCACCGCGCACTTTGCCGCGCGTGCCCAGGGGGATGAGCGGAGGGTCCGTCTGGGTGGCCTCGAACTTCTGGAGGATCTGGAGATTGGGATCTTTGGCGTCTAGGATCAAGTGGCAACTGGCGCACACCACGGTGACCGATTGTTCAAACGCCCGGACCGTCAGCGCGGCCCCGCAACTGGGGCAGTTCAGTCCCTTTACCTTTGGAACCGGCGGTGGAGGCGTTCCCGAGGATCCTGTCCCCATGTTTACCAACCTTCAAAGCGACGGAGGTTCTTGAGCTGAAGGTCTTCGAATTCCACGGTCTCGCCGAGGTACAGTAGCGGTTCCGATTCGCTGTAGTCGATGGTGGCGAAGCGGCCGTCCGAGGTTTCCAGGTCGACAAAGAACATTTCCGTTTTATCCCAATATTGGAAGGGCAATTCGCCTTCCACGCCGCGATACCGGGCGCGGGTGATCGTCGTGATCTCGTAGGTTACGTTGTTCCAATTAATCTTTTGCTCCGGTTTAACCGCGTCGGGGGAAGGAAATTGCCTTTTCACCGGATCCTGGAAGGATACGGCGTATTCATCCTGGGCGTCGGAGAGCCAGCCGCTGGCGCCGTCGTTGAACACGATATGCCACTCGTTCCAGCCGCCCAACTCGTATTCGTAAATGATGCGGCCCACCACCACGAAGGGTTTGTGGTGGCTAACGCCCTGGGTGCCTAATTGGATGGGCGAACTGTCCGGCGGGAGGTCGGCGACTTGCCCGACGCGTTTGAGGTCCACGTCAGTCCGGACCAAGATGGAATGGCAATAGGCGCAGGTGGTCTGGACGCAACTGGACCATCGGAATTCGATCCGCGCGCCGCAGTTAGGGCAGTTGGCGACTGGAGCCATCATTTCACCTGGCCTTCAAAATTCTGGTACGGCCGATCGACCCGCCGCACAGTGACTGTGGTGGCCGCAAAGGCACCTTTCATGTAACCCGCAAAGTCCCAATCGGGGCGTGGCCGGCAACAAAACACATTCAAGCAGAGCGAGCCGTATTCCGGAAAAGTGTGGCAGGTCAGGTGCGACTCGGCCAGCATAAACATGCCGGTAATCCCCCCCGCGCCGGGGAACTCGTGCCATGCCGCCTCGTCGATGGGGTGTAAGTTAAGCTCCGCGATCAAGCGGGTGAACAGTGCCTGGAGTTTGCGGAGGTCCGCGAGCGCTGCCGCATTGCACCCATGCGCCTCTATGAGCCACTCAATCCCACCCATGGTTTACCCCTGCGTTTGCCCGCACTCCGGACAAAACCTTGCGATCTTGGGTATGGTGTTTCCACACGCCATGCAGAATTTCGTTTCCCCGGCGGCGGCAGCCGGAGTGACCTGCCCCGCGGCGGAGGAAGGCGCCGGACTCCCGCCCGCCGGAGGCTTGATCGCGTTCACCATCCCTTGTGCCATCGTTAAGCCTGCGCCCAACCCTACGCCGGCGCCGGCCAGACCTCCCGGGTTTTCAGCCGCAATGGGCATGGATTGTGCCACCTGGAATTGCGTGTATCGATTCATGTCCCCTACCATCGTCATGCCGATGCGCTGATCGAGTAGTTTCTGAAGCTCGTCCGGAAGCGAGAGGTTCTCGACGACGAACGACTCGATCGAGAGGCCCAGATCGGCAAAGGTCGGTTTCAATTGCTCCGCGATCTTCTTGGCGAGTTCCACTTGGTTCGCCGCCATGTCCAGGAAGGGAATATTACTCTCGGCGAACGTGCCGGCAACGCGGCCGAGGATAGTGTCGCGGAGCTGGCCTTCCAGGTCGGCTACGCGATAGATGTCGCGCGTGCCGCTCACTTTGGTATGGAAAACGCGAGGGTCGCTGATTTTGTACGCGTAGATTCCGAATCCACGCAACCGGATCGCGCCAAACTCCTTGTCGCGAATCGTGATGGGATTGGCAGTTCCCCAGTGCTGGTCCACCTGCAAGCGCGTGGAGAAGAAATAGACGTCGGATTTGAAGGGAGACTGAAACATCTTGTCCCAGTTCATCAAGTTGGTCAGAACGGGGAGGGTGTGGGTGCTGAGCTTGTAAAGGCCGGGAGGGAAGACGTCGGCAATCTGCCCTTCGTTCACGAAGAGGGCAATCTCCGACTCGCGCACCGTCAACCGTGCGCCCGTCTGGATTTGCATGTCCTGCATGGGAAAACGAAAGGCCAGGACACCTTCCTCGCTCTCCGCCCAGTGAATGACTTCGATGAATTGCTTCTTGATGAAGTCGCGAATGCTCACGTTTCCTCCCGACTTGGAAGCCCGTTCAGAAGTGCAAAGTGTCCGAATCCTAACGGCAGTGAAAGGGAAAGCCAACCTCGTAGTGAGCCGCCGAATGCACCCGAGAGTCTGCCTTCAGAAGGCAAGTACGCCTATGCTAACTTAGCGAACTTACGCACCCGCTCAGAAAGTCTTTCACCGGAATTTCCGTTTTTGATTTTCGACCCAACATTACCATACACCTGACTGCCTCGGAATGCAATCGCCCGGGCGGGCTTTGGCTGTGGAGCGCCTCAGCGAGCATGGAAGCCACTTGTTCTACCTCTCCAGAGGCTTCCGCAGCCCTAAACTGCGTCTTTCCAACCGATGATTCCGACACCTCGCCCTCCCCTACCTACTTCGTCGTCGAAATCGCCTCCACCAGCCGCTCGCCTATCCTGCTGGCGAGGTAGAGGCTTGGATAATCCCGGCGAAACCGCGCCGCCGGGCTCGATTCTTCGCAGACCGCTGCTGGCGACACAGTCGCAATCCCAGTAAAGGATTCGGTCTAAGTCGCCTGACCGTAAACCGGAGCAGAGTATTCTGGCAGAGTGGATTCCGGCATGGGAAGGGCGTTTTCGTTCCCAATCCGGCATAGGTGGTGGGTTGGGCAGTTATCGACAGCTATTGGTAAACCCTAGGAGCCCGTCGGAGATAAGGTTTCCAAGTCTTTACCCTTTGCCGGCCTTGGTCTCATTGAGTCGGATGTTGGGCCTTTGACCCCGGCCAAGCCGACTGGAAGAGGACCTCGCCA
>JBEKLF010000300.1:0-9737 GCA_050010335.1 Terriglobia bacterium | reverse complement strand
TTGCCGCAGCGGTCGCAGATGAAGTGGTGATGCCGCATGCCTTTCGCATCGAATCGCGCGGCACGGCCCTCGACGGCCACTTCACGCACCAAACCCGCCTGCACCAAGTCCCGCAGATTGTTATAAGTCGTGGCCCTGGAAGAGCGCGGATCCAAGCGATTCACGGCTTCGAAGATTTCCGCAGCGGTGGGATGCCTGTTGTGTTCCATCAAGAATGCCATCACGGCGTAGCGCTGCGGAGTGCACCGCAACCCGCTGCCTTCCAAGGACCGTTTAATCGCCTCAGCGTCCATCAAGAATATAGATTATATCTAATGTGAGATTTTGTCAAGACTTATGCTTTTGGTTGCTGCTGCGAGCAGAAGACTGGAGGATGCCGTAATGAGTATCCTCATCGAGTGGCCGCCCTGTTACTCTTCCACGTCGAACGGTCCCGACGTTGCGCTCGCGGGGTTTTGAGACGACTAGGGCATTGGGCGGCAGATTGGTGCGGAATTTGGAATTCGCACCTCGCGGGCATGATTTTAGAGTAAGATTCCGCCTTCATAGATAATTCCTATAAAGGGCTTGCCCTCCTGTTTCTTGGGAGCGAAACTAAGGTATGGTTTGGCGGTCGCGCAGAAAGTTCATCGTCCTCCTCCAGGGTTTTTCCCTTCGCCGTAGGGTAGCCTTAAGCCTCGCGCTGGTGCGCTTGATTCTCGTGCCGGTCATATTCCTGGCGGTGTATTACCTGTTCGCCATGGCCAAGATCGTGGACCGCATCGTCAGCGTCGATGCTCCCGTGGCCACCAACGCCGAGCGCGCTTCCATAGAGATGCTCGACGCCCGGCGGGCGGAAACCAACTACTTCCTTCTGCACGACCCCGACGACATTACCCGCAATCGGGAATCTCTAAATCAACTCGATAAAACGGTCCAGGCCTGCCGCCACTTGCAGCCCGAGGAAAAGGCCACGTTTGACGATCTGAACGCGGAGATCACCTTCTACCGAGTAAGCTTTAACCACGCGGTGCAGCGGCTGGGAGAAAGCAATCAGCCCCCCGTTCAAAGCCTGCGAGAGGTGGTGCGAACCTATCAGAAGGATGTGGATGACGTCCTGGCGCACTCGCCCGGAGAAAGCCGCGCACGCTTGATCGACATGCTGCGCGCTCGCATTGAGTCCTTCGACGCGGAAGTCGCGGCGAAAGTGGAGGAGAGCGACCCGGAGATTCGCCAAACCTCCCGGGATCTGGCCACCGCCAGCCAGCGAATCATCAACCTCTCAACCGCACTCGAAACCCGCAGTTGGGAGCGGGTTCAAAGAGACCACCAGCGCGCCCGCGCCTTGCTGGTTCGCGCCGAAGTGGTGGGCGGGATCGTTTCCTTAATGACCTTGCTGGTGAGCGTCTGGGTCAGCTTCACGCTGCCGCGCCAGGTGGTGAAGCCCTTGACCGACCTGAAACAAGCGGTCGACCATGCCGCGGCGGGAAATTACGAAATCAAGTTTGAGGTGAAGGGCGAGGGCGAAGTGGTGGAACTTGCCGATAGCGTCCGCGACTTGATCGCCCATATGCGGGAAAAGCATAACGGCGGCGGCGCGGGATAAAGTCAGGATTGGACGGACCTTTTTTATGCGCATTCCACTTGACGAATGTTATTTTTCCATTTATCTCTGATAGTCTGCTGGATTGCCGGAAGTTCGCAGACAAAAGGAGCTAACATGAAGGGCAAACCGGAAGTCATTGATGTTCTGGCCAAGATGCTGAAGGAGGAACTCGGGGCCATCAGCCAGTATTTTATCCACGCTGAGATGTGCGAGAATTGGGGTTATAAGAAGCTCAGCGACCATACGAAGAAAGAGTCCATCAACGAGATGAAGCACGCGGAAAAACTCATCGAGCGCATTCTCTTCCTGGAAGGCACTCCTAATCTGAACGATATGCCCAAACTCGTCGTGGGCAAGGATGTGAAATCGCAATTCCAGAACGACTTAGCGCTGGAGAAGAATGCCGTGGCCGAATACAACGCAGTGATCGCGACCTGCCGCAAAGCGGGGGACCATTCCTCGGCAGACCTGCTCCAGGTGATCCTGGCGGACGAAGAAGGTCACGTGGATTTTCTGGAAGAGCAACTTGGACTTATCGATAGCATCGGTATTCAGAATTATCTTGCGCAGCAGGTGTAAGCGAAACTCCAATGTCCCCGCGGTTCATTACCAGTCCTCGCGGGGCCATACCTCGGCCGCGAGTCTTTCACCTGCCCTTCCGACCGCAGCGCTTTCAGGGTGGCGGCGGTATCCCGGCACGTATTGCCGATCGAGTTCGTCTTCACGAAGCTTTTCGAGATAATGCTGGCAGGCCTCGCGGATCAGGGCAGCACGGCTAAGCTTGCGCGCTTTCGCCTCCCGGGAAAGGCGACGCAGGAGATCTTCTTTTATCGGGACCTTAATGATTTTCATTGGCTATCCACCATGCTCTTCTGTGGACATTGTTGTGCACTAAAATGTGGAAATTCTCAAGCCCTTGTGGCGTGGCCATCTTGCCCATGAATTCACACGGGCAGAGTGCCCGAGGGAGGAGGGCGGGAGTGGGGTAACTTGCTCTTCTTAGTCCCGAGTCCCGTGTCCCGAGCCCCTACCCCTTAATAACTCCCATGGGCTTCAGGCGCGCCACGCGACGGGCCAAGCCGGCGTTGTGGACTACATCGATGACCGCATCGACATCTTTATAAGCTTCCGGAATCTCTTCCGTAATTCCGTCGCGTGAGTCGGCGCGCACGATGATCCCAAGGTCTTCAAGGCGCTGACGTGCATCCTGGGCGAAGCGTGATTTCTTAGCCGCGGTGCGGCTCATCACGCGGCCCGCGCCGTGGCAGGTGGTGCCAAAGCTTTCCTGCATAGCGCCTTCCGCGCCCACCAGCACATACGACGAAGTCCCCATCGATCCGGGAATCAAAACCGGCTGGCCGATGTGTTGGTAGACCAGAGGCACGTCCGGATGGCCCGGCGGAAAAGCGCGCGTGGCGCCCTTGCGGTGCACCATCACTTCGCGCTCGCGGCCTTCCACCTGGTGGCGCTCGAGTTTGGCAATGTTGTGGCACACGTCGTAAATGACACGCAATTCCTCCTGCTCCCCGAAAATCCGCTTGAACGCCTGGCGGGTGAAGTGGGTGATTCCCTGACGATTGGCCCAGGCAAAATTCGCCGCGGCGCGCATAGCAGCAAGGTAAGCTTCGCCTTCCGGTGACTTCACCGGCACACAGGCCAGTTGGCGGTCCGGCAGGTCGATTCCATAGCGATGCATGGCCGGACCCATTTCGCGCAGATAATCGGTGCACACCTGGTGGCCCAGGCCGCGTGAACCGGAATGGATCAGCACGACGACCTCGCCCTCATAGAGCCCCAACGCCTCGGCGCAACCCGGATCAAACACCTGCTCCACGTATTGAACTTCGAGAAAGTGATTGCCTGACCCAAGCGTGCCGACCTGCGGCAAGCCGCGCTTTTTGGCATGATCGCTCACCATCGTGGGGTCCGCGCCCTCGATGGCGCCGTTCTCCTCGCAGTGGGTCAGATCCTCCCCGCGCCCATAGCCATGCTCAGCCATCCACGCGGCTCCGTCTTGGAGTAGGGTGTCAAGCTCGGGGTAAGAAATCCGGATGTTACCGCTTTGCCCCGCGCCCGAAGGGATGTCACGAAACAATTGGTTCACCAGTTCGCGAAGCTTAGTCTGTACTTCCCCGCGGGTCAGCGAACTGCCGAGCAGGCGTACGCCGCAGTTGATGTCAAACCCCACCCCGCCGGGCGAGACCACGCCGTCGCGATGCGGGTCCGTCGCCGCCACACCCCCGATGGGGAATCCATACCCTTGATGAATGTCGGGCATGGCGAGCGACCGCCCCACGATGCCGGGCAGCATCGCCACATTGGTGGCCTGCTCGAGTGATAGGTCCTTCATCAGGTCCTTCAGCAGCCGTTCATCCGTAAAAATGAGCGCGTCCGTCAACATTCCGGGCTTCGTGCCGCGCGGGATGAGAAAACGGTAATCATCGAGCTTCTTCAGTTGGTGTAATTCTAAAGGCATGGGGCACCGTAAGGGGCAGACCCGAGTTCGTAAGAATCTGCGCTTGATTATAGCAGGTCGCCGGACCGCTTCGCCGCCATCAAAAGGAACATTCTTAAATTGTTTGGCAGGCCATTGACGCCCGCCGGGGGTGGCCATACCATCCCTTAGAGCTCACCAAACGTTTTTCTGGATGAGGAGGTCTTGAAATGAAAAGGCGCGCATTTTTGAAGGGGTCGGCAGCGGGAATCGGCAGCCTCGCAACCAGTTTGGGGATTGCAGATTCACAGGCGAGCTTGGCGGCCGCGCAAGCGGTCCCGACGGCGGGGGTAAGAGCCGACCAGATCGGCCGGCCGGTTCGCGTAGTCAGTATCGGGTTCCATCCCGGGCGCCCTTTGGAGGAAATAGCAGCGTTGGTGGACGCGGAAGGCGCCAAGGGCGCTGACCTCATTGCAATTCCCGAGACCTGCCGCGGGCAGAATGAAACGAGCGTCGAAGCACTGGACGGGCCCACCCTTGGCGCCATGGCCAAACTCGCTAGCAAGCATCGGACTTACATTGTGTGTCCGATCGACAGAAAAGAAGGGGCGCGGCGGTTCAATTCCGCTGTCCTGCTCGATCGCCAAGGCCAGGTGGCTTGCGTCTACAACAAACTTTACCCGGTCTGGCAAGAGGAATGCCTCAAGATACCGGCGGTGTCTCCGGGTAATTCCGCCACAGTCTACCAAGCCGACTTTGGCCGCGTCGGGCTGGCCATCTGCTTCGATGTGAATTGGGGCGCCCTCTGGGAGCAGCTTTCAAACCAGGGAGCCGAGATGGTCATTTGGCCCAGCGCTTACTCGGCCGGAAGATCGCTCCAGGCTCAGGCGATTGATTTCCACTACTATATCGTCAGTGCAACCCATGTTCCGGACTGTCTGGTTTTTGACATCGACGGCGAGCAACTCGTCCACGACCAGAACAACCGGGGGGATCAGACTAACGTCACACGGATTACTCTGGATCTGGATCGCTGTGTTTTTCACCAGGACCTGAACGTCCCCGAAAAGCGCGACAGGCTGCTCAAGGATCACGGTGAAGATGTCGCCCAAGAAAAATGGCTGCCAATGGAAGGATGGCTGGTGCTCAAGGCCAAGCGCCCAGGCGTCAGCGCTCGCGAATTGGCCCGACAATACGATATGGAAGAGCTACAGCATTACCTCAACCGCAGCCAGTGTGAAATTGATAAGTGCCGGGGTTGGGAGTTTTCGTGAGCCTGGCTTCGCTGGAATCTGCGTGACGACTTGTGGCGTGGGCGTCTCGCCCGCTGGAGCGTGGGCATCCTGCCCGCGCGTTCCTGGCGGGAGCGGGACGCTCCCGCAACAGCGGGCGGGACGCCCGCGCTACGTCCGCGTTTTTATTTTATGTTGTGCACCCTCCGAACTGCCCCCATCCCTTCCCCTCAATTCTTCGTGGTATCATGGGTTTTTGATCCTGATGGAACGGGGCTCTGATCGGCCAAAATTTAAGATCCGAAAGGAGGGACTTCGATGAGCTATTCGAAGCAGAATCGTCGCGAATTCTTGGAGAAAGTGTCCTTCGGCGTAGCGGGCGCCGGCGCTGTCGTTTCCGGAAACGTCATGACTGCCGTGCCCGCAACTGCCGCCAATGGTGAAATGCCTTATCGCACCCTCGGACGCAGCGGCGAGAAAGTTTCGCTGCTCGGGCTGGGGGGCTTTCACATTGGCCTCCAAAGCGACGAGCAGGAAAGCATCCGCATAGTCCGCACCGCCATCGACAACGGTGTGAATTTTATGGACAACTGCTGGGACTACAATGACGGCAACAGCGAAATCCGCATGGGCAAGGCGCTCCGCGACGGTTATCGCAAGAAGGTCTTCCTGATGACCAAGATCGATGGCCAGTTGAAAGATATCGCCGCGCGGCAGATTGACGAGTCACTCCGGCGTTTGCAAACCGACAACATCGATCTGTTGCAATTTCACGAAGTCATTCGCCCCGGCGACCCCGACCGCATTCTCGGCCCCGGCGGGAGCTTAGAAGCTGCGCTGGCCGCCAAGCAAGCCGGCAAGATACGCTATATCGGCTTTACCGGGCACAAGGACCCAGACATCCATTTGAAGATGCTCAACACTGCATTCCAGCACGGCTTCGCCTTCGACGCCGTACAGATGCCGCTCAACGTCATGGACATGCACTTTAAGAGCTTCGCCCACAAAGTGGTGCCCGTGCTGGTGCAACGCGGCATCGGCGTGCTGGGAATGAAATCGATGGGGGATGGCCAGGTTCTAAAGAGCAAAACCGTAACGCCTGTTGAGTGCCTGCACTACGCCATGAGTTTGCCGACCTCGGTGGTCATCAACGGTTGCGAATCACTCGAACGGCTGGAGCAGGGATTGCAGGCGGCGCGCACTTTTCGCCCGCTGACGGAGACGGAGCTCGCGTCACTCTCCGCCCGAACTGCGGCCGCCGGCAGCAAAGGCGAATTCGAACCTTTCAAGACCTCCGATATGTTCGACGGCACCGGTCACAACCCCGCCTGGCTGGGGTAACCCATAGAATCGGCTGTTTCACTGGAGGCGTAGCTTGCCCAAAATCACCGCCGTGTTTTCGGACGTGGGTGGCGTGTTACTGACTAACGGGTGGGATCACGGCGAGCGCGCCAGGCTGGTGGAGAAATTCGGCCTGGAGGGCGCCGATTTTGAGGGCCGGCACCAAATGTTGGCCGCGGCGTTCGACGCCGGGCAACTCGACCTCGACCAATATCTCGATCGCACCATCTTCTACCGCCCGCGCGCCTTTCGCAAACAAGAGGTGCGAGATTTCATGTACGGCCAATCGGAAGCGCTGCCCGGTTCACTCCCCCTCATGGCGCGTCTGGCACAAACGCAAAAGGTCTTTATGGCGACGCTCAATAACGAATCGCGCGAATTGAATCTCCACCGCATTGAGAAATTCGGATTGCGTGATTACTTTTCCGTCTTCTTCAGTTCCTGCTATGTGGGCGTGTCCAAACCGCACCCGGAGATTTACCGGCTGGCGCTCGACCTCTCACAGCGGCAGCCGGAAGAGTGCGTTTTCATCGACGACCGCTCGCTGAATCTGGAATGCGCGCGGCGGCTCGGCCTGCACACGATTCAGTTTCTGAATGCAGAACAACTGGAGGGTGACCTGCGAACTCTTGGGGTGGAGTTCTAAAAGGAAAGGTCCTTACGCCGCCGCTGCCCTGGAGGTAAGCCTCTGCGCGGTTTGTTTCACCAACTTGAGGTCCAACTTCCCGCTGCCCATCACGGGCAGCGACTCAACCTGATGAAAGTGCTCACGGCGCGGTATCCACAACGGGGGCAATCCGGAATCGCGCACGCGTCTTAGCAACTCGTCCACCCCCAATCCCAAATCGAGGTGCAGCACCACGAAACGCTCGCCCTTTTGGTCGTCGGAGACCGACGTGACCACGAGCCGCTGCTCCAGGCTGCCCAGCGCGCAATGCAGGGCCTCCTCCAGGTGAACATGGGAGACCATTTCGCCGGCAATTTTCGAAAAGCGCGATAGCCGGTCGGTGATGAAAATGAAGCTGTCTTCGTCAAGTTGCGCCACGTCACCGGTGATGTACCAGCCATCTTCCCAGATGGCTTGGCGCGTCTTTTCCGGTTCGTCGAGGTAACCCGCCATCACGCATGGCCCATTCACCAGCAGCATCCCTTCCTGGCCGGGTCCCAGGGTCTCAAACGTTTCGGGATGGACCACGCACACCGCAGTCCCGGGCATCGGGCGGCCTACGCTCCCGCGCTCCACGCAACCCATCTGACTTTGCATCTTGCGCCCGGCGGTCTCCACGGCCACTACGGGCGAAGTTTCCGTGCAGCCATAGCCCTGCACAAGGTCGAGATGAAATTTCTCCCAAAATGCCTCGGCGAGTTCCAACCGCATCTTCTCCGCGCCCACAATGGCCACACGCACCGACGCCAAGTCCTCCCGCTCCAGGCGCCGAACGTATTCCCAGACAAAGGTGGGCGTGCCGATGATCAGCGTAACGCGGTACTTCCGGCAAAGTTCGCCAATCGTGCGTGCCTCCAGCGGGTTGGTGTGAAACACCACGCCGAAGCCGGCGACGGCAGGCAACCATAATCCCACCGTGAAGCCAAACGAGTGGAAGAAAGGCAACACCCCCAGGAGGCAATCGTTCCGATCGACGTTGATGGTCTGGAGCATTCCCTCCACGTTGGACATGATGTTGCGGTGAGTCAGCATCACCCCGTTGGGTGTCCCTGTGGAGCCGCTGGAGAAGACCACCGTGGCAAGGGAATCCAGCGTCACTTCCCGTGGAATCAGCGTTCGCCGCAATAGCGCGGTGGGCGTCAGGCGAGCGATGGCCGCCCACAACAGCTTGTCAACCTTGGAAAAGCTCTGCGCCGCCTCTTCCATGAGGATCATTCCCGGCTGCTTGGGGATTCCGAAACGCTCCAGCAATTTATCGGAGGTGAAAGTAGTTTTGATTCCGCAGCGCTCGATGGCCGAGTTCACGGCCTGAATGGGCGCGGTGTAATTCAGGTTCACGGCCACCCGGCCGGAAAGGCTGATGCCGAGATTCGCAATCGCGGTCGGTGCCGAGGGCGGCAGGAGCACGCCCACCATCTTTTCTCCGGGACAATGCTTGACCACATAGCGCCGGAAAAGCATCGCGCCAATCAAGGCTTTCCCGAAGGTGAGCTCGCGCCCTGCTGAATCCGCCATAGCGAATCGGCGCCAGTTGCGCCGGGCGCAATCCAGGAACGCAGTGGGCAGAGGGTACTGTACCGTATCGCGCCGTGCGGCAGTCTCTGCGGCCCGGAGCGCCAGAACCTGCCGCACCTGGAAAGCGCTGCTGCCAGCCGGGAGTGCCGGGCCAAAATTCACCGTGACGCGATAGGGGATTCGACGCGGCCACTTGAAGTGGAACTGTCCCTGCGCAAAACCGAAAATCTCTCCCCACTCGCGGTCGATATGGACGGGAAGCACCGGCACGGTGAGGTCGTGGGTGAGGGCCTCCAGGCTGGGCGCAAAGCGCGGCAAGTCCCCGGCACGCATCAGCGCGCACTCCGCAAACAGGCACACCAGTTCGCCCGCGCGCAGGCGCTCTCGCGCCGCCTCGATTACCTGCGCCCTTTCCAGCGGCGGGGCGGTGGCGGAAACCGGAATCGCTCCCATTTGCTTTGCCAGCCAGTGAATGGGGCGGGCCTCATAGAAACGCCGCGGCATCAGTAAGCAGATGGGACGACGCACGCCTGCGCCCAGCAGCAAGGGATCGATGAATGAGATGTGGTTTAAGACCAGTAACGCTGGGCCGCTCTTTGGAAGGTTTTCCCGACCCCGAACTTCCACTCGATAGAATGTGTGGGCCAGTAGCCAAAGGCAGAGGCGAACGATCAAGCGGGAGAAGAGCATTGAGTCTTAAATAATTATTGAGATTGAAATCATCGGCCCTCAGACGGGGCCAGTCCAAACAAGACTTTCAAGCGCCAGCCGGAGGACCGGCCGCGATGCCGCGAACGAGTATACGTCTTTCAAGCAAGAGCTTCCACAATCTATACATGTATTCCTGCGATTCAGACAGTGGGGGAGGGCGCGAGGCTGGCGGGAGGCAGGAGCGGCGAGACGAGGGGAATTGGGCGCAGGAATGGGGGCGTGTTGAGACGGGTGGCGGCTGTGTCGTAGGGT
>JBEKLF010000299.1:0-9781 GCA_050010335.1 Terriglobia bacterium | reverse complement strand
AACAGGCCGATGACGATCTGCAACTTGCCCCGCTTGCCGTCGCGGTTGTACCCATAGGCCCCCAGTTCGTTCTTCTCCCCCTCCAGATAACTGCTCGTCACGTCGTAGAGAAACAGCCGCGGGGGCTGGCCGCGACGCGCCACATAACGGCGATACAGGGCCTTTTCGATCTTCTCCTGGCGGGCCGCCAGATCATCCAGAGCCGCATACAAATCGTCCTCGTCGAACGCGCCTAAACCGAGCACTTCGGCGACCTCCTGATCCTCGGCCCAGCGCACCGCCGACAAGCGGGAGCCCTGATGGGCAACCCGCGCCAGCATCAGGAACAAAGCCAGCTTGGCGAGCCTGCTGTGACCGAGCGCGGTGCCGAGGCCCAGAGCATCGGCAATCTGCTTGAGCGCCAAAAGCAGACCGAAAACGCGTCCCAGTTGGGGGCCCTGCGCAAGGTCGGCGGCCTGGTCGAACTCCCCGCCCAGCAGGCGGCGGAGTGCTTCAATGCGGGCCGCAGGCCAGTGAGACAGGTTGGCGATGGTACGATTCCTGACCTTGCCGTTCTCCCGGAAGGATTCGCGCAGGAGGATGGCGGGAGGGGAGTTGCGGTTGGGGACGGTGGTGATATACATGACTTCTTTATACAACTATTCGGCAGCCATGTAAAGGAAAATCTAATATTTACATGCCTACAATATGTCGCATAAATTCCGTCAACCCTCTCCAATACAAAGACTTCAATCAATTACCGCGGGGAAAATCCGTCGGGGTTGGAACCACTGTGCACGCGCCTGCAGCGTCTATATATTATTAGGGAGGGTGAAAAGTTGGTGCGGGTCAGGCAGCCCGGTCGTAACGATGATGCAACCCGCCGAGTCTCTCCTGCGACAAGACGCGACCTGAGTTTCTGGATGGAGTTCTACAGTTCGGCGTTCCCTTCCCGAGTCCGAGATGCGTGCGGTCCTCGTGGTAGTAACGGACGTAATCAGAGAGCAGCCGTTTCAGATGGCGTTCATTCACGGCGATAACATGATCCAGCAAGTCTCGCCGGCAACTTTCGACCCAACGCTCCGCCACACCGTTTTGCCAGGGACTCTCGAAGGAGGTCCGCACTGGGCTCATCTTCAGGGATCGAACGGCCACGGGGACCTCCAACCCGTATTTCGCATCTCGGTCGAAGATTAGATATCTGGACGCCGACTCGAATGGAAATGCTTCCCGTAACTGCTGGATGATCCAACTGCTCGTCGCGTGCTTCGTGACATTGAAGTGCAGGATCCGCCGGCGGTCATGGCTGATCACGAAAAAGCAATAGAGTACACCAAAGGTGATCGTGGGGGCCGCGAAGAAATCCATCGCCGCGATGGCTTCGCGGTGATTGCGAAGAAAGGCGAGCCAACGTTTGACCGGTTCGGGATCCCTCGGAGCTCGTTTCATCCAACGTGAAATCGTTCTCTCGGAGAGATCAAAACCGAGCATGAGGAGTTCCCCATGTATCCGCGGTGCTCCCCAAGTCGGATTCTCAGCAACCATCTTGAAGATCAACTCCCGAACTTCCTTCGACGTCTGCCTTCTTCCCACCTTCGTCCTGGCCCTGGAGATCAGCCGCCAGTACAAGCGGAAACCGGCCCGGTGCCACCGCACGACAGTCTCGGGTGTAACCACGATCAGCGATTGTTTCCATCCTGACCAGAACCGACGGACAGCAACCCAGAAGAGCTTGTCGAGCAGGCCTATTCTTGGCTTCGGATGCCGATGCCTCAGCACGGCGAGTTGCTGGCGTAGGGCGAGATTCTCGAGGAGGAGGCTCCGACGCGCCCGCACGAGGCGAACCAGCGTTCCGAGGCAGAGGACAATGAATCGAAACATGGCCAGGAGTTATAGCAGAACAGAGGCGGGAGGGCGGTATCTATGTTATTGATTTTGCAGTCGGCCAGAGTTTTGGCGAACCACACCCAAGCTCATGCGCAGATCCAGAAGTTCCGTGTGCTGAGTCAGAAGATGCTCAAGCAGGTTGTTGGATTCCCGTACGTGACCCGTGGAGGCGAGGATTATGGCGCGTCCATAATCTTCAAACGCGGCGAGGCGATCTTTGGGATCAGCGCCGGTGTCTGGAGATGTGGAATGCGGTGCGCTCACAGCGACATATCCCAAAGAGCTCAGGCGAGCCACGGTGTCGGGATCAAGGGCTTTTCCTCCGAGTAAATGCACGTTTCGAAACCGGGCCTGAAGAGAAAGCAGTTTCTCCCGATAAGCCAGAGCCGTGGACCGCCTCTGCGCATAGAGACTCCGCGTCTCACCAGGATCGGTGGCCAAATCGTAAAGTTCCGGCTTGGGGGCCTGGATGTACTTGTAGCGCCCCACCCGCAAACTGCGCAGGGAGCTGCAACCGAAGTGGTTGTGTGCGTACAGACTCTCGCTGTACACGTCGCGGGGGGTTTTGGGTGAGTCCGCACGCAATAATTCCAGCAGGCTGCGTCCTTGGAATTCAGGCGGCTGCGGAACACCGGCGAACTGCAAAATGGTTGGAGCCACATCCATCAAGCTTCCCGGTTGGTCGGCCCGTCCCGGATAGCTCCCACTCCCCAAGGGCCAGTGAATGATCAGTGGCACCCAGAGAGTGCCCTCGTAAATTGACCTTACCGTTGCCTCGTCGATCAGGGCTCTTCCAACTCTCCTGGATCGTAGGGATTAGAACGAAACAGTGCCCCTCAATTTACTAGTTCGGGCTGTAGGGGCGCAGCACATGCGCTCCGACTGCCGCTGGGCATCCGTCAGCCGATGGACGCCCCGGCACGGCGTGCCCCGGGCTTCTGCGCCTGATCGGAGCGCGGACCTGCCAAAACGTGGGTCGGCACTTTACCAGTGCGCGCGTTCGTGAATAATCCATACTGACAAATTTTCTGAAACTCGTGAGAGAGTTCAGTCAGGAATCAAAACTCAAGGACAATCCGCGTGTATATTTCTGCGGCAAGGGCCACTTGATCCAGCTCCACATACTCCTCGGCCGCATGGGCGCGATCAATACTCCCTGGGCCTAGAATGATGCTAGGTATTCGTGCCCTCGAGAGCTTGCTTGCGTCGGAGCCGTACGGGACGCCGACCAAGTTGCTCGTTCCTCTGACCTCTTGTGAGACACTGCCGGCTACCTGCACGATTCTCTCGGAAGCTGGGGTTTCCATGGCCAGATCTTCCAACACAGGCGGCTCCATCTCCAACTTCAGTTCAGGATCTTCGACCTCAAGTTCGGATATCAGGCCGCTCAGTTCCTTCCACACTGTTTGCTGGGTTTCGCCGGGCAACAAACGGCGATCGATTTCAATCGAGCAGGATTCCGGAACCTGATTCACCTGGATTCCACCCTGAATCGTTCCCACCGTGAGTGCTGGCGATCCTAGAAGCGGGTGTTGCCGCATGCGATAGTAGGGCAGCAATTTCTCATCGAGGGCCACAATGAACTTGGACATCTTGGTAATCGCATTAATGCCCAAATGCGGCTTCGAGCTATGGGCGGTTCGACCGCGTGTGCAGATTCGCCACCGCAGGACTCCCCTCGAAGCCACGACGGTCTCAAGACTGGTAGGTTCTGCAACCACCGCGCCTTCCGCTTTCACTCCTGCTTCTAAGAACTTCACGATCCCGCGAAAAGCGTGTTCCTCATCCGCGGCCGCCACCAACACTGCGGACGCCCTGGGCTGAAGTCCGGCATCGCTCACGGCTTTAAACGCGTGCATCATGGCCGCCAGTCCGGCCTTGGTATCGCAGCTCCCGCGACCGTACATGGAGTTGTTCTTCCTGACAGGTCGGAACGGTTCAATGCTCATGCCTAACTCGGAGGCCGTGTCCATGTGGGCCTCGAGGATCAACTTCCGTTCTCCGGACCTTCCTGCAAGCGCGGCAATCACGTTCGGGCGGCCTTCGAAAACAGGCTGGTATGTGAAGGGGATGGAATTCCGGCGGAAGAATTCTCCAACGTATTCAGCCAGCAGTCCTTCGCCCGGCCCTCCCGGATAGTAAGGATTGACGCTGTTAATGGATACCAAATCAGCCAACGTGGCGAAAATCTCCTCGGGATTTAGCTTGAAGCTCGGGTGCATGATTACCGCGCGAAAAGAGGTTTATAGAATGTTAGGAGGGAGAGCCATTCGATCGAGGCAGTCCAAGGCCATTTGAATGTGAGCCTGGCCACCGCCCAGCGTCACACAAAGGTGACGGGGTAAGAGCGCGTCCACCGACAGGCCCGCCATTTTTCTTAGACTCTCCACGTAATGCTGGAAGTCACAGTCGTACACGTTGGTCATAAGGATTTTACCCCCGTGGAAAACTGTGTCACCGCAGAACAGATAATTCTTCCCATCTCGCTTCATCAGGAAACTCAGCATCCCGCCGCAGTGGCCGGAGGTCTCCAACACGCGCAATTCGGAGTCTCCAACACGGACCGTTTCGCCTTCCCGCAATTCACCATCAACGGGGCAGGCCTGAAAATGATATTCGGGAGGATAAAAGCCGCCCGCCTTTGCTGCCGCCAGGCTGATGCCGGCTTCATCTCCAGAACGAACAAAGTTGGCTGCCACAGGAGAAGCCAAAACCGTAACTCCAAATTGTTGCTTCCATTGTTTGCAGCCGCCGGCGTGGTCCGCATGCGCATGGGTCAGAAGAACGAACCTTAACTTCGCAGGGTCTAATCCATCCGATCGGATGTTAGCCACAATCCGATCCCAGCCGAGTCCCACCCCGGCATCGATCAACGCCATTTCTGAGCCGGCGTTCACCAGGTAGACATGACAATCAAGTTCATGGCTCAGGCCGAATCCCAATCGCCCACTGCCCACGACGTGAACGCTCTCGGTTAATTGCATTGCACTCCCCCAAAAATCCTCAAATCGAGGACCCCGAATCAAGTTCCTTGAATCTGCCGGAGACCATCAATCTGTCGAAGATTCACATTTCCACCGCTCATCACCGCGACAGCTAGTCCACGCCTCTGGGAGTTGGCGAGTAATCCGGCAAAGCTAGCGGCTCCCGAAGGTTCCACCAGGACCTTGGCGTGCTCCAATAAGAACAACATGGAATCCAGGATCGCCTGATCACTCACTAGAATCACGTCCTCGACATAACGCTGAACATGGGCAAAGTTTATCTCCCATGTGACGCTGGCTGCGAGCCCATCAGCGACAGTACGAACCTCATCCAGGGAGACGACTCTCCCCTGACGGAGAGCGGCCCACATCGAATTAGCATGTTGGGGCTGGACCCCCCAAATTCGCGTTTTTGGACGTTGCTCTTTGATGGCCACGGCGATGCCGGAAATCAACCCACCACCACCGATCGGCACGTAAACTTCCTCCACCTCGGGCAGATCATCGAGCACCTCCAACCCCACCGTGCCCTGCCCGGCAATTAGCGCCGGGTCCGCAAAGGGGTGAAGAAGGGTGTAACCTTTCTCCTGAGAGATCTCATCAGCCTTCTGCTGACAGACATCCGAGGTCTCCCCATAACAGATGACCTCCGCGCCAAGTTCCTTCAACAAAGACATCTTGTGGGGATTGGCATTCTGAGGAAGGACCACGACGCATCGCACTCCAAGACGTGAGGATGCGTAGGCAACTCCTAAACCGTGGTTTCCACTACTGGCACACACCATGCCCCGCTGTCGCTCCTCGGGTGTGAGGCTAGTCACCTTGCTTAAAGCGCCGCGAACTTTGAAGGTGCCCGTGCGTTGCAGATTCTCCAGCTTGAGGTACACGTGTCCACTCGCCCGCCGGTTCGCCGCCTCACTGAAGACCAATGGTGTGCGAATAATCTCCTTGGCAATTCGCTCGCGCGCCGCTTTGACATCCGCAAGCGCCACAGCCGGAATCCCATCTCTAATCTCTGACATCAAAATCTCCCTGGTTGTCCGGTGCTTCGCAGCTTAAGTAACTTCGACCGGGTCGGGGATGCCTGCGGACCCTCAGCCCCTGGAAGTCATGTTTGGCGAAGTGCATATCCATCGTGTGCCAAAAAGTACCCTTACTAGTATTACTTTGTTAAGTAGTTATTGCATTTTTTCTTTCCCGAGATTAGGATGGGTGCATGAAACCCATCCCCTGGAATGCCAAGCTTTGGAAAGAGAGCGTAGGGCGATTTCATAAGTTCATGGCTCCCTTGATCACGGGCCTGGGCCGGAGCGAGCGGCGGGTGGCGGCGACCCGCTATGTCGAAGGACTGCTGGTGCCGGGTCAGCGCAAGTCGATTGGTCCGATGGCGGAGCGACTGGGCGTGGACGCGCAAAGCCTGCAACAATTCGTCACCGACAGCCCCTGGAGCGACGAAGAGCTGTGGACGGCGATTCGCCAGGAGATCATTCCCCACCTGGAACCGCTGGAAGCCTGGGTGGTGGACGAGACCGGTTGGGTGAAGCAAGGCGCGCACTCGGTGGGGGTCGCGCCGCAGTATTGTGGGGCGGTGGGTAAACGCGCCAACTGCCAAGTGAGTGTGGAAGTGGTTGTCAGTGACGGATGGATCGCGGCGCCGGTGGGCGGGCGGCTGTATCTGCCGGAGAGTTGGATCCAGGACCGGGAACGATGTGCGGCGGCCGGGGTACCCGAGGAAGTGAGCATGGCCACCAAGCCCGAGTTGGCACTGCAGATCCTGCGTCAGGCCCAGAGCGACGGAGTGCCCCCGGCGCCGATCTTGGGGGATAGCGCTTATGGGAACAACACGGCCTTTCGGGCCGGAGTGCAGCAGTTGGGCATGGAGTTTTTCCTGCAAGTCGAGGGCGACGCGCTGAAGGGATGGGATCACGAGGTGCGCACGGAGGTCAAGCGGGTGCGGCGCCATGTGCATCTGGATGAACCTCCATCCCAGAACTTGGCGGATCTGACGCGTCGCATCCCCGCGTCGGAATGGAAGAACGCCTCTTGGATAACAGCGGGAGGGAAAACCCGGCGCACGCGTCTGGCTTGGCGGCCGGTCTTCCTGCAGCATGAGCTGCGCCACGCGGGGGGCGAACTGGAAAAGGTCTGGCTGGTGGTCGACTGGCCGGCGGGCGATCCCGAACCTTATCACTACTATCTGGCGCACCTGCACCGGTCGCCGACCAAAGCTCTGTGCCTGAAACTGAGCCGTTCCCGCTGGCACATCGAACAATACTACCAGCGCTCCAAGGATGACTTGGGGCTCGATCATTTCGAAGGGCGCTTTTGGCGAGGCTTCCATCATCATCTCGTTCTCTCGGCCATCGCTTACTTATTTATTCTCACGACCTATTTGTGCCGCAAAAAAAACTTCTGGTGTGACGGGGGAACAGATTCTCCGCGCGATCCAGCCCTGGCTAGTGAGATCGAACGGACGCTGTCCTTCCTGCGGAATGAAATTCAAGCGGGTTCATGACGACACCACTTAACATAGTAATACTAGGCATTTGCCAACTCGGTCATAAGTGGTTTGCGTACCCCACCACCCCGATCGCCACAAGCAAAGTGACTACGCCACTCAGCAAGAAGCCGTAAGCCTTCCGGCTCGCGCCCTTCCACTCCCCGGTGAGAAAGCCTCCCAGGTTAGCAGTAATGACCATGGCGGACAACATGATGGCCCACCCCACGGATGGCCCCAGGGGACCCAGCAAGCGAGCTCCGGGAGCATAGCAAACAAATCCTGCTATCCACAGGAGTCCCATGCTCGCCGCTAGAACCCAGTAGAGTCTCGTCCCACCTTCAAAAAAACGGCCGCCGGTTCTTCGCTTTTTGAGCAACCAATAGCAATAGATGGCATTGACAAGAAAAAGCGGCATGGTGATCAACGCCCAAAGCGAATTTCCGGCCATGGACTCTGCCGCGCCCTGTTGTATAGCTTTTTGAATCACCTCCCCACCGAAGGCAAAACCAAGATTGCCTGAGGAGGACAGCAACCCCGAGGCGATGCAGATGACCAGCCCCGAGCCGAATGATGATTTGCTCTGCTCTCGGCCAGTGTTCTGTTGCGCCTCACGCAATTTCCCCGCCCAGGAACAAAACGCAATGCCCCCCAGAACCAAAAGGAGAGCGGCCATGGTCAGGAGTCCCTGAGGTCTAAGCAGCTTTTCTGGGAAAAGAACCACCAAGGGAATAAGGGTACCCGCCGATGCGGCAAGGCCGAGGATGATGGTAAACCCCAGCCCCAACCCCAGCATGTCGACCCCCAAGCCGAAGGTGAGCGCGCCTAAACCCCATCCTAGTCCGAATAGCTCGACCAACACAAGAGAACGAAGGCTAGTCGAAGTAAAAACCGCGAGCAGATGGGGAAGAGTCGCCCACGCGAGGAGCCAGGGCCAAATCAAATAGGCTGTGCTTGTGAAGCCGAGCCAGGTGTTTTCCCAAGCCCAGCGACGAGAGAACTTCATCGGCACCATAAAGCTGCCTTGCAGCACACCCGCTGCCACCACCAGTAGATAGCCCATTGTCTCTCGCTGTCTTACTCGCAGCAGTTTCCCCTAGAAATCCATCCGGGAACCCGGGGGGTTCAACCGACAGTTCGCGGGGTTTGATTCGCGTGGCGGTGTGCGCACTCCACCCGTTACGCCCAAGCGGGCTCGGGGCGAGTGAAGAGTCGGCTCCAAACGACTAAAACGGCGCCCAGAAGGCCAGTTCTTGCGGCCGTGGCGGCCGCGGCGCTGGGGATTGCCGCTAGCTTCGTCTGGCGCTTGCAGTATCCCGCCACCAAGCTCAGGTTCGCGACCACGGCGGCCATCACCACCTGCAGGCGGGTCTTGGTTCTCCCCACGTAGCGACTTTGGCGAATTCCCAACTGCACCAGCCGCGCGATCCGATGCTCCACCACCACCCGCTGGCGCAAGCTCTGCCGTCCCGCCGCGGTTTGGTTATGCACCCGCGCTCGTTGCTGTAAGTCTTCTTCCGCCTGGATCGTCAGGGTGCGCGGCCCTTTCCCCCGCACGCATTGCGAGCGCAAAGAGCAGGCCTGACAGGTGGCCGCCGCAAACACGAAGCGTCCACCCCGATCTTCTCCCGCCGAGCGATAGTCGTTCGTCGTCTGCCCCGCCGGGCAGCGCACTTCCTGCTTCTCTAAATCGATGGCGAACTCCCGCTTGGGGAAACAAGCGCCGTTGCTACTGGCCGGCACCTTGGCCGTCAGCACGCGCTCTTCCTCGGCACAGGCGCGTCGCGTCGGCCCGCCCCCGTAAGCACAGTCGCCCACCGTTTCTTCTACCTCGGCTTCCATCACCCGCTCACTCTGGTGCACTAAGTCCAGCGCTTTTTCCTGGTCGCCGGCGTTGCCCGCCAGCACCTCCACCGCCCCGATCAACTGACTCTCCAGGTCCACCGCCACCGCCGCCTTGTGCCCATTGAAGCGCTTACTCGCACTCTTGCGCCCGTGCCGCATCTCGGGGTCGGACACACTCACCACCCGGTCCTTTTCCGTCCCTTCCTTGATCTGGCAACCGCCCTCCGGCTTCTCCTCCACATCCTATGCGATCAAGCGCCGCAGCAAGGCCGCCGCCGCGGCAATCGTTTCCGCCTGCTGCGGATGGGCCGCCTGTGCTTGCTCGGCCAAGCCCAGCAGCCGCCGGGCATCCTGCACGATCGCCGTCAACAACTGCTCGCGTTGTTTTTTGTCGTCCCAGTCAATCGCCGCCTCACCTTTCAGGCTGCTGCCAAAGTAGCGACTCAAGCCTTGCCGCTCCGCCCACGCCGCTCCCGCCTCCCCTTCCCCTTCCGCCAACCGGCACGCCAGTTGTTCGATCCCTTCCGCCAGCAGATTGTAGGTGTCCTTCACCGCCCCCTTGCCCAAGATCGGGGTGGTGTCCAACGCC
>JBEKLF010000298.1:0-9798 GCA_050010335.1 Terriglobia bacterium | reverse complement strand
TGCCGTCATCCGCCAGTTGCACCAGGGATTGCCCCGGCTCGCTGCAGACCCGCAGCGCTTGCGCAGTCTCACGGCTTGGCCTTGGATTGTTAGTCTCAACTTGAACGCGCATTAGAATAAGCATGGCTGCCACCGCTTGGGCCTGGTCGGCGGGAGAGAGAAAACTCCCCAGGGCCACGACGGACCAGATCGAACCGGGCCCGCCGGGTCCAGTCAACATGGTCTCCGCGTAGACATAGCCGGCCATGGCCTGCCCCTTTTCCGTGCACGCGAAAATTGCCTCCCCGCCGGTAGTTCGGATCAGCCCCTGACCGGCTTGGTGATACTTGGGCGTCATGGGGTGAACCTCCTGCACCTGGAGGGATTGGCACATCGAACTGAAGCGCGCCTGTCCGTACTTCTTGGCAAACACGTCGCCGGAGGCATAGGTGGCCATATGAGGCTGGCGGGGCAGCCAGGGGTTGGGAACCGAGTAACCGGGAATCGTGGCATCTCCGACGCGGATGTTGGTCTTGCCGTCCGGAGAAGTCATATCGGCGAAGGGACGCGCATCGACGGAACTGAAGCGAAACATCCCGCCATAGACTTTCCAGCCTTTGGGGACTTCGATCGAGAAGGCCTGTTCGCGATTGTCACGGACGATGACCCAGCTTACTGGTGACTGCGCACTTACTATCGAGGGCTGATAAAACGCGGGGATACCGCATAGAATCAAGGCAAGGAAGAATAGACCCACCAAGGCAGTCTTTTTCACGATGGCCTCCATCCGCGCTGGACTTAATTTCCAACCGAAGATTTTGTTGTTTTGGCCCCCCTGCGGGGCTCGAGAATAGTATACAACAACGGGAGAGACAGAAGGCTGCCACCGGGCCCAGCGGTGGCTAACGGCTGATGGGTGTTAAGGGATGGAAAGCGGAGCCAGGGGACAGCGCGGAGTTCACCACGACATCGTTGTGGGGATCGATCCAGATGGGTCCGCCTCCCATCGTTGGCACTTCGCGCACCACGCCGCTCGTGGGATCGCGGGTCAAGGTCACGCCATTCAGGATATCGTTGAAATTGTCGGTCTGCTGCCTCATATTCTTGGACCACTGGGCCTGGCGTGCATTGGTCTTGGCGATGTCGTCCATAGTGTGCTGGGCTGTTTGAAGATTGATGCGGGTCGCCGCGGCCACAAGGCGGTTCTGCATGGTTACCCACTCCGGGTTTAACGCGATGGAGTCTCCCGAGTGCTTCAGTATATCTCCCGCCGCTTCGGCTTGGGCCGCCGGGGCGAGATAGCTTCCCAGCGCTACGACGTACCACTTCGAGTTTGGCCCCCCCGTCCCTACCAACAGGGTTTCCGCATAAACGTAGCCGGCCATCGGTTGCCCGTTCGCCGTGCAGGTAAAGTTTGTCTCGCCACCAGTGACGCGGACCATTCCTTGCCCGGGCTGATGATACTTCGGCGTCTTGGGGTGGGACTCCTTCACCTGGACGGATTGGCACATCGTGCTGAAGCGCGCCTGTCCATACTTTGTGGCAAACACGTCGCCTGTTGGGTAGGGGGCCACGCTATCCTGTCCGGCGAACTTTGCCGGTATCCAGGGATTGGGAGTGGAGTAATTCGGGATCGTGGCATCCCCCACCCGGACGGTCGTCTTTCCATCCGGAGAGATCATATTGATGTGAGGGCGCGGGTAAGCAATCGCATAGCGGAACATCCCGCCGGAAATCTTCCACCCCTTGGGCACTTCGATGGAAAATGCCTCTTCACGAGTGTCACGGACGGTGATCCAGCTTACCGGAGACTGCGCATTCAGCATAAAGTTGTGGCGAAACGCAAGAATGCCCCACAGAATCGTCACAACCGAGAATACCCTCGTTAACACGCCCCGTTTCAAAATCGCCTCCATTCGCGCATGGCTGAATTCCCAACCTGGCTTTTGTTATTCTGGCCTACGTCGCATCAGAGTAGTATACAACAAGGTGTCGATTTTCACGGGCTTGCGCCTACCGGGGTGGCTTGTCTGCTCTCCTCGAGGGGGAACCCCTTCAAGTGGTTTGAGCGCAGCCTGAATTTTCTGCGGCTTTCTAACTAACCGCAAACCTTCCTGGCAGTCAAAGGGACAGATGGAAGCAATCGACCGAGCGGCGCAAGTGCTCGCGGGAGATCAAGATAGCTTCCGTGTCCTTGTCGACCGGCACAGTCGTGCCATCTTTCGGCTGGCGTATCGAATGACCGGGAACGAACATGACGCAGAAGACATTGTCCAAGACACCTTTCTTCGTGCTTACCGCGCTCTGCACACATTTGAGGCGAGGGCCGACTTCGGGACGTGGCTGCATCGGGTTGCCATCAACTGCGCGCTCGACCACTTGCGGCGGGTCAAACGCCGGGAAGAGGACACACTGGGTCTTCCCGAGGATGAGCAAAGTGGGGCCTTCAATTCCATTCCCTCCGCCAGCCCCACTCCCGAGCGCCTGCTTTTGAGCGTTGAGCTGAAGAAGAAACTTGAGGGAGCGATGGCGAAACTGAGCGACCGCGAGCGGGCGGCGTTCGTAATGAGGCATTTCGACGGCTGTTCCATTGACGAGATTGGGAAAGCGCTGGGCCTTCGGGGGTCGGCGGCCAAGAACACGATTTTCCGGGCAGTACAGAAACTACGCGAGGCGCTTCAACCCATGGCGAATTCTTAAATGCGACATCTGACCCAGGACGAATTGGTTCTGTTCTACTACCACGAGGAAGGCGGCGTGGACCGGCGGCAGGCGGAAGAACACCTGCAATCGTGCGATCTATGCCGCCAGGAGCTTGCCAGCCTGGGGCAAGGGCTGGAAATGATCGAGTCACTGCCCGTTCCGGAGCGCGATGAAAGCTATGGTGCCCAAGTGTGGACTCGAATCCGGCCGCGCCTGGCAAAAGAACCTGAAAGGCGTTGGAGTTTCTTTTTTCCGATACGCACGTGGGCGCTTGCGGGAAGCTCTGCCTTGCTCCTGGCCTTGGCTTTCTGGGCCGGAAGATTTTGGCAGCAACGTCAGACGCCGACGGTTGCCGCCATTTCCGCTCCCGCTCGCGAACGGATTCTGATGGTTGCCGTTGGCGACCACCTGGACCGCGCGCAAATGTTGCTGGTGGAGGTTATGAACCAGGAAGCAGAGGGCTCGGTGGACGTTTCACAGACGAAGCAATTGGCGCAGGACCTGGTGCAGTCGAACCGTTTGTACCGGCAGACCGCGCTGCGGGACGGGGATGCCGGAATGGCCAACGTCCTCGACGACCTGGAGCGCGTTCTGTTGAACATCTCACACAGCCCTAACGAGATTTCCGCGGAGGATCTCGCGACGCTCCAACACCAGATCGAGGCCCAGGGAATTCTCTTCAAGGTTCGAGTGATTGAAACGCAAGTCCAGGAGAAACAGAAATCCGCCGGACCGCATCCGCCTGGATCCGTACTTTAGACGAGGAAAAATATGACGATCTTAAATAGATCATTGATTACGGCAACAACCATCTTGATGGCCGCGGCGCTGCTGATTGCGCAGGAGCCTTTTGCCCAACCGGCGGAGGCGGCGGTGGCGACGCCGCTTGTGGCGAGCACACCGGCGCCCGAGCCCGCGCCCGACCGCGAATCCGACCTTTACAACCAAGCCACAAAAGATCTCGACGCGAACCAATGGGAGAACGCCCTCGCGGGGTTTGACCAAGTCGTGCAGATGCACGGCCCCCATGCCGATGGCGCCCTTTACTGGAAAGCCTACGCGCTGAACAAGCTGGGGCGGCGGGAGGATGCACTCGCGGCTCTTTCGACGCTCGAGAAGTCATACCCGCAGAGCCATTGGAACAACGACGCCAAAGCCTTGGAAGTGGAAATCCGCCAGTCGATGGGCGAGAAGGTTTCTCCCGACAACGTGTCGGTCGGTTCACACGATAACGTGTCGAATGAAGACCTCAAACTCATCGCCATCAACGGGCTGATGAACTCTGACCCTGACCGTGCGATTCCACTGCTCGAAAAAGTTCTGCAAAGTAACCAGCCGCCCAAAGTGAAGGAGCGCGCATTGTTCGTCCTCTCGCAAAGTGGTTCGCCCAAGGCGCGAGCCATTATCTCCTCGATCGCGCGGGGGCAGGGGGATCGCGCCCTTCAGCGGAAGGCGCTCGAGGACCTGGCATTATTCGGCGGGAAGGAGAGCAAGGCCGAACTGGCCGAAATCTACGCCAGCAGTGACGATACTGAAGTAAAGAAGTCGATTCTGCGCGGGTTCATGATCTCCGGGGAGAAGGACCGGGTGCTGGCAGCGGCGAAGTCCGAAAAGAATCCGGAGCTGCGCCGCGAGGCCGTGCGGCAGTTAGGCGTGATGGGCGCGGGAGATGAACTCTGGCAGCTTTACCAGACCGAATCCAGCCCGGATACCAAGCGGGAAATCATCAGGGCGTTGTTCGTCGGAGGGAAGTCGGACCGCGTCTTCGCTCTGGCGCAAAATGAAAAGGACGATCAACTGCGGCGTGAGGCGATTCGCTCCCTGGGGCTGATGGGATCAGGTACGGCCGACAAACTCACCTCGCTCTACCAAAACGAAAAATCCGTCGATGTCCGCAAGGAAATCATGAATGCGTTCTTTCTTCAGGGCAATGCCAAGGCGCTCGTGAACCTCGCCCGAAACGAGAAGGACCCGGAGCTGCGCAAGACCGCGGTGGAGAAGCTGTCAGTGATGAACTCCAAGGAATCCACCGACTTCATGATGGAAATTCTGAATAAGTAAGGAGGAATATGCGTTCCCGATCACTCATCATCGGCAGTCTCACCGCTCTTTTGCTAGGGTCACACGCGGTGAACGGTCAGCAGCCGGAAATCGCGCATGCCAAGCTGGATCAAACCTCGGCTTCGGCGGGATTGAAAGCCGCCATCGCCAGTGCGACGCGACTCGAGTCCGGACCGTCGTGGATCGGTTACGAAGTGCCGGCGGTCCCGGACGGGGAAGGGAAGGGGCACCACGGTTGGAGTTCTTGCAGCGCCGACCTGGAAGAAGGCTCGAACCATACGAACGGTTCCGGCCAACTCACCGACACTCCGAACTGCAGTATCATGATATTTCTGCGCACCGAGCAGCAGCGAATCGAGAAGGTCCGCATGTTCGAAGGGAGTTGCCAGGTGGATGCCGACGGCATGACGGTGCACTGGCTCACCAACGTCCGTCCTGCTGATAGCGTGGAACTGCTGCGCTCCTACGTGCGAGGCGATTACGGGAATGACGGAAGCCATTCGAAGGGAGCAGCCCTGGCGGCAATTGCTTCCACCGACGATCCCTCCGCCGACGCGGCCATGCAGGAGTTTACCAGCGCGTCTTCCCCTATCGATACCCGCAAAGAAGCGGTTTTCTGGCTGGGCGCCGCGCGGGGACGCAAGGGCTACGAGATGCTGAGGACCATCGTGAAACTTGATCCCAGTGATGAGGTTCGCGACCGCGCCATCTTCGGGCTGTCGGTCAGTCCTGTGCCCGAAGCGGTTGACACGCTTATCGACGAAGCCCGGCACGACGAGAACTCCCGCCTGCGAGGGCAGGCCCTGTTCTGGCTCGCGCAAAAAGCCGGTGTGAAAGCCGCTGGCGTCATCGGCAGCGCCGCGGAGAACGATCCCGACACGGAGGTTAAGAAGAAGGCAGTATTCGCGCTTTCCCAACTTCCCGCCGAGCAGGGTGTTCCCATGCTGATCAAAGTCGCCGAGACTAATCGGAACCCGGAAGTCCGTAAACAAGCATTTTTCTGGCTGGGACAATCGCGGGATGCGCGGGCACTGGACTTTATCACGCGCGTGCTTTTGAACTAATCCGCATCAGCCCCGCGCGCGGGGCGCATACATCGTTTTTTATGTATCCCTCCAATCCAACCTGCGAGCACTTGGTGCGAAGCTTTAGAGTGCGGCAGCTTGCTGCCGCTTTTCCACCAGCCAGCTTGCTGGCGGCGAATTGGGCACAGATTCAAAATTCCCGCGAGCAAGCTCGCGGGGAGGAAAGCGGCAGCAAGCTGCCGCACTCTAAAGCTTTGCACCGAGTGCCCAAATTGTGCCTCCCGCGGACGAGGTTGGAGAGGGCACGCGGGGTACGGAAACCCACAGCCTTAGCCCACATCAGGTGGCCGAGTCGCTGGTCAGGACTCCTCCGATCGAGCGTGAATTGGACAAGCTTGGTCGTGGACCTGCGTTCGGCGCTCAGAGGGCGCCGCTACAAGTAATGCGGAGAGATTCGGCCCCTCCGGCGTCGAGCGGCATTTTGGGGTTCCGGTCCGTGGGTTTCACCCACGGCTAATGATATTGTTCCCGTTCGGGGGACTTCGGGGTCGACGCGCAACAAGCAAGCCGGACATGAATCGCGGAGCGGCACTCTTCGCGCGCAGGCGCGGCGGCATATCTCCACGGTGCGGACCCAAAAGTCAGCGGTCCATTTACTCGTATCGCAAGGCTTCGAGCGGATCAACCTGCGCGGCGCGGCGAGTGGGCACCCAGCACGCCAAGAGCGCCACCATGACGAAGAGCAATCCCGCGCCGATTAAGGTGGCGGGATCGGTAGGTTCCACTTCAAACAAGAAAGCTTTCAGCGCGCGGGACACGACGAACGCGGCAACCAGGCCGGCAACCACTCCGCCGCCGATCAATCGAAACCCTTCGGCAAAAACCAGGTTCCGAATGTCTCGCCGACCCGCTCCCATTGCCGTGCGAATGGCAATCTCACGCCGGCGAGATGCCACGGACAGCGAGAGCACTCCATAGATCCCGACGAGCGTCAACACGCTCCCGACCAGCGAAAATCCCACGAGCAACTGCATGGCGAAGGTGCGGGACGCCAGCGAGTCGCTGCGAATCTGATCCAGCGTTTTCACATTTTCGATAGCGACGGTGGGGTCAATCGAGCGTAGCTCGCGCTCGACCATTGCAGTGAACGCACGCGGGTCCGCCACCGTGCGAATAACCAGGTGCTTGGAAAAGGCGCCTGCTTGCCACAAGGAGAGATAAACCTCCGGTTGCGGGCCATGCGCCAGATCGTCAGTACGGCTATTCGCCACGACGCCAATGATTTCGTGGGGTGGTTGTTGGCGGGAGTCAAGCCAAAGCTTCTTCCCGATAGGATTGGCATGGGGAAAATAGCGGTCCGCCAGCGTCTGGTTGACGATCGCTACCGGAGGCGCTTTTCGGTCATCGGTGGAACGAAAGTCGCGGCCGTCAACAATCGTCTGCCCCAAAAGCTGGAAATACTCCGGCGTGATCGACCGCACCGGGAGCGAGATCATGTCGCTCGGCTTGCTGGCGGCAGGTTGCCCCTCGATTTCGACCGCTCCTGGCCAACTGTTTCCCGTCAAGGGCACACCCCAGGCGAAGGCGGCGTGCTGAACGCCCGGCAGCGCCGACACATGCTCCAAAGCCCGGCGATGAAAATCGAACCAGTCTCCTTGCACCGCGGTGACGCTCATCGTCAGGATGTGTCCGGTGTCGTACCCCGATTGCACCTTCGCGAGGTTCATCATGGTTCGAATCAGCAAGCCGGCGCCGACCAGCAGCGTCAAGGTAAGCGCCGTCTGAAACAGGGTAACGCGGCGCAGAAGCTGGCGGTCGCCGCGTCCCACACTGCTTCTGGCCCCGGCGCTATTGAGGACGCGAATGGGGTCGATCCGTGAGGCTCGCAGCGCCGGAAGGAGGCCGGCCAAGACGGCGGCGACAACCGCCAGGCCGAGTCCACAGGCCAGCACCGGCCAGCCCGTCGAAACAGCGTCGAGGCGGGGGATCGCGTGTCCGCCGATCAACTTGAAGAGCCTTACGATTCCCAGCGCCAAGGCAATGCCCGCCGTGCCGCCAAAGATTGCCAGTAGCAAGCTCTCCATCGACACTTGCCGGATCAGCGCCCACCGGCCCTCGCCCAGCGCGCTGCGCACCGCATATTCGTGCTGCCGTTGCAGGCCGCGCACCAGGAGCAGGCCCGCGGTATTACCACAGGCTATGAGAAGCACCAGGGCCGCCGCGCCTAACAGCGGCAGCAGGATTCGGCGGCCATCGCGGTTCGATTCGGCAGTCAGGGATTGGACGTGCGGCGTGATCCCCTGAAAGTCGTGGTCGGACTGTGCTTGCCGGGCGGCAATGACGGCGAGTTCGGATTGCGCTTGATTGAGCGTGCTCCCGCTTCGCAGCCGGGCTACAACATCCCAATCCGGATCTTTCAACGATTTAGGGTCGAGAGTAGCCGGAATCCAGTAGTCCACCAGTCCATTCACGTTGTAGTTCGGCTCTTGCCAACTTTCCGATGAGGGAAGAAAACGGACGCCCGGAGGCATGACGCCAACAACCGTTGGAGCATTCTTCCAGCGGCTGATTCGGATCGTCTTCCCCAGGATCTTGGGATCACCGCTGAACCGGCGTTGCCAAAGGTTATAACCGAGGATAATGACAGGTGGATGATTGGCGCCGGTTTCCGAATCCAGGAAGGTGCGGCCCAAAACGGGCTGAAGTCCGAGGGCGCGGAAGTAGTCCTGGGTAACCACGATGCCCTCGAATGACTCACTCCCCTCCGGGAGGACAAGAAAGTTGAAGGTCCAGGCGTAGGCGGCGATGGCATCAAACGACTTTGCCTGCTTCTGCCACTCCATCCATTGCACCGCGGCCCAACTTTGCGGGTGTCCTGTCTGCTGACCATCGGTTCGAGCGGACGGAATCAGCACGAGCTGCTGCGGCTGGCGATAAGGGGGCGGCGTCAAAAGGACGCCCTGAATCAGGCTGAAAACCGCCGAGGTGGCGCCAATGCCCAAAGCCAGCGTCAGAGCGGCAATCAAGGTGAATCCGGGCTGCTTCAGCAGCATTCGAAGGCCAATACGCAAGTCTCGAATCATTTGCCCTCCCGACCAGCGGTGATTTTTCCCATGCCCTGCGACACGGATGGAATTCGGATTATATGTCAGCTTACCAGGTGTGTCACACCCATCATGCTGGACGGCCTGTGCCCGGCGATTGCGCTTTTCAGACTACCTCTTCGTGGCAAAAACCCTGGCCCCACATCCATTTTCTTAGACGGCCGAAGTCGGCGAAAGTCTCGCCGTTATAATCGAGTGCCGGGCAATCTCGAGCATCGACCTGAAGGTTGGTGCGACAGTGCTTTTCATCATCCTCTTAGCGTGCCGCCACAAGTAATGTCGGAGAGATTCGACCCCTCCGGGGTCGACAGGCATTCTTGTTGGGTGGCCCCGGTCCGTGGGCTTCACCCACGGCCTGGAGTTTGTGCATTTCGAATGGGCAGCCCCCGGACCAGACCTTCAGAGATTACAGCGCAGACCACAGCTGTGGTTTGGCGACTAGAACGAACCCGCTGGCGCGGGGGACGCTTCGCGTGTTCGGCACGGCATGGATTTTCTTCCACTCTCCACCGCATTTGGGGCATAATAGCGCCTCGCGATGGCGCCCTGGGCCTTGAAGAGCGAATAAATGGCGAACGGAAGTATGTACTTTACTGCATTCAATTTCCATATATAAGGTTGCATGGGGCGCGTCCCCCGCGAGCACCAGCGGCTTCCTTCTAGTCTCCTTATCGAAAATGCCTCGGCCCGTCAGCATTCTGCCTGCTCCGAAAGGCCACTCGCTTGGGCCGAGGCATTTCCGATCAAGGCTAGCGACTCAAGGCTAGCGACTATACGTCCAAGTGACAGGAAAATCGGTAAACCCTACGGCGTTAGAACGAAGCCGCTGGCGCGGCGGACGCTGCGCGTGCACGATCTCCGGGATTAGTCTTGCGATAACTTGGGGCACAGAGAAAGGAGGTCTCTGTGACCCATCTACGCAAAAT
>JBEKLF010000297.1:0-9805 GCA_050010335.1 Terriglobia bacterium | reverse complement strand
ACCCTACGACACAGCCGCCACCCGTCTCAACACGCCCCCATTCCTGCGCCCAATTCCCCTCGTCTCGCCGCTCCTGCCTCCCGCCAGCCTCGCGCCCTCCCCCACTGTCTGAATCGCAGGTGTTTATGTATGAATGTTACGCGCACGACGCGGCCTTTGCTATAATGGCGGGCGACGTCCATAATTCAAGGATTCGCATGCCCCAGCCTCTGCCGCACATCACGGTCCGCGACGCGTTCGGCAACCAGCGCGAAGTCGAGATTTCACGCACGCCTTTCACGATGGGACGGCAGGGCGATAACGATCTGGTGCTGCTCGACACCCGTGTTTCCCGGCGCCACGCCCGCATCGAAAAGGACAACGAGGGCTATCTGCTGGAAGACGCTGGCAGCCGGCACGGGACATTTGTGAACGGCGAGCGAGTCACCACGCCCCACCGGCTGAAATCGGGTGACCAGATCAGCCTGGGGGTGACCGATTCCTACGCGCTGGCCTTTGGCGTGGAAGAGGCCGTTCTTCCGGGCCTTTTGGAAAAATTTGAGAAGGCGACGGAGCAGAGTTCCGCCCCGCAACTGCACCACCTGGGCCTGCTTCTCCAGATGGCACAAATGATGCTGCGCGCTCCGGCGCTCGAGGAAGTGCTGATCACTTTGCTGGATTCCGCTCTGCAACTGACCAACGCCGAGCGCGGGCTGCTGTTTCTGAAAGAAGGCGATGGTGATCTGGAGCTTTGCCTGGCACGCGGCAAAGGGGGCGTCTACCTGAGCCCGGAGGTGAGCGATTATTCGCGCACGGTGGTCGAGCGGGTGGTGAGGACCGGCCAGGAGGAAGTGATCTTGGAGGAAATGACCTCCGGCCGCACCCCGATGGAAACCGGCATCATCCATACCAACGCACGCGGCATCGTGGCGGTCCCTCTGCAAAAGCTCCACATGGCGGATGCTTTGGGAGAGACCTTTGTCGGAAAGCCCCCCGAGCTGCTGGGCTTGCTCTATCTTGACACCCGCTCGCAGGCGGCCGCGGTGACCGGACTTGATCGGCAAGTCCTCCAAACGTTGGCGGTGGAAGGCGCGACGGTTATTGAGAACGCCCGCCTGTTCCGCCTGGCTCGCGACCAGGAGCGCATCCAGCACGAAATGTTTTTGGCGCGGAACATCCAGCAGGGACTGCTTCCGCGCGAATTGCCCCAAAGCGATTACTTCCAGGTCGTCAGCATCACCACACCTACGGATGCCGTAGGGGGTGATTACTATGATGTGGTACCGCTTCCCGACGGCCGTTACGGATTCGCGCTCGCCGACGTTTCCGGCAAAGGCCTGCCTGCGGCTCTGATGGCGGCGACCCTCCAGGGTGCCTTTGGCGCGGTTGCCGCGGGAGCGCCGGACCTCAGCGAACTCTTCCGACGCGTCAACGAATATCTGTGCGAACGCACCCCGCGCGAGATGTTTGCTACCCTCCTCTATGGCGTGCTGGACCGGCAGGGTGGATTTGAGTTTGTCAATGCCGGGCACATCCCGCCCATGGTGGTGCGTGCCAATGGCGGCATTGACCACCTCGTATCCTCGAATTTCCCCGTGGGGCTCTTGCCCAACGTACCGTTCGAGGTTGATCGCGCCCAAATCTATCCCGGTGACTTGATTGTGACCACTTCCGACGGCGTCACGGAAGCGACCGATACCCTTGGCGGGCTCTACGGCGATGCCCGTCTGCTCTCCCTCCTCGAAGGTTGCGCCGGCCTCACACTGGATGAAGTGGTGGCAAGAATCCTGGCCAGCATCCGCGAATTTGTCGGCACCGCCCCGCAGTCGGATGACATCACCATATCCCTCGTGCGTTTCGGCCCCAACCCAAAATAACACCTCGTAGGGGCACCCCTCGTGGGTGCCCACAGGGGGCCGATTCGGCCCCACGAGGGCAGGCACGAGGCCTACCCCTACGGCGCGATTTGCAGAGGCTTGCTCTGTTAGTTGTTCAGGGCCCGCTCGAGGGCTGCTTTGAACTGCGGATTGTTCGGAGCCAGGTCCACTGCCTGGCGAAATTGGTTTTGCGCTTTGCGGGACTCGCCCTTCTTCTCCAGGATCTGACCCATCCGGAAATGCACTACCGCAAGTCGTGGTCGCTCGTGGGCCAGTTGTTGGAACGCAGCAAAGGCGCCGTCCAGGTCACCCTTCGTCTCCAGCGCGTTCCCGAGGTTTAAGCCGATAGCTTCGTTGCGGGGACCCACGCGCTGCGCCTCGCGGAACTCCGCAATTGCCCCGTCCATGTTCCCCTGTTTGTCGAGCGTGAGGCCAAGGTTGTTATGAGCCATTTCAAAATCCGGATTCAGCTTCAGGGCCGTATGATACTCGGCAACCGCCCCGGCATAGTTTTCCTGTAACCGCAAGGCATTGGCCAGGGCGAAGTGCGCCATGTCGCTTTCCGGATTCAGTTGGATGGCCAAGTGCGCTTCCTTCATCGCTTCGTCGGTTTTCTTCTGAAAGTTCAGCGCGCGAGATAGCGCCATGTGTAAATAGGAATTTTGCGGGTCCAGCTCAACCGCCGCGCGATACTCCTCCTCCGCCTTGACGTAGCGGCGATCCTGGAGGAACTCAGCGCCCTGGGCTGCATGCTGTGCCAACTGCTCTTGCCTTGCTTCTTCCAGCTTGGGATCAGCCGTGGGCTTCACGTCAGGTGCGGGCTTGGGATCCGGGGCGGGCTTGACAACAGGGGCAGGTGTTGCCGATTTTGGTGGCGCGCTGGGGCCGCTCGGGGGGGTTGGGGTGGTCGGACCGGCAGGCGCGGGCGGTGCGCTCGCGGCGTTCGTCACATGGGCCGCAAGAAGAGCCTTGGACAGGTCGTCCTCGCCGCCAGCCTTTTGAATCTGTGCCAGGAAGACGGCGTTGAGGGTGAAATCAATCCCGCGCTGTGCAACCAACATGGACACGCGGGAACTGGGAACGTCACCGCCCAGAAGGGCAAGAATCTGCGCGCGGGTAAGCGGTTTTTCCGGCGCCTTGCTGGTGGTCTGCGCCGCGGCGGAAACGGCAACAATGGTAACCCACAAAAGGAGCGTGACAATCCCTTGACGCTTCATTTGAGCCTCCGGAAAATCCCGCGTGACTTGTAGGTGGTAGATGGTAGATGGCATGTCGGGGAACTTCACGATTCCCTCATTCCACCTAAGACCTACTACCTGCCGCGGTTGGGTCTTTCCCACATTCGACCTGCCATCTACCACCTACCTTGACCTGCTCCCCCTCACCGCCTGCGGAAGTTGACCGGGCGGACCGTGCCGTCAGGTTGGACCACGCCGCGAATGCCGGGCGTAACTCCTGCCGGGACTCCCCCAGTGGCCTTCGCGTCGGCAGTTCCGCGGCCGTGGAATTCGTCTCTGTACCAAGCCTGGATTTCCGAGAGTCCATTCAGCTCGATGGGAGGGAGTTTACCCGAAGGACTGAAGACAAAAATCGTCTCGCACGAGTGGCCCGTGAACTCGTCGTCGGCCCCATGCTGCACCATCTCGACCCCGATCGCATTGTTCACTTCGCGCTGCACGTCGAAGAACTTCGGTCCGCGGCGAGCGTTTTGCACACCCTGAATCTCGGTGACGAGCGCAACGATGGCGGACTCATGTCCGGGCACGACGATCGCTTTCAAATCGTAGTCGCCGTAAATGTACTTGCCATCGAGCTTGACGCAGCCTTGGCGCTGGCCTGTCCCCTCAATCGAGTAGTGTGCTTTGCGGGGGCTAAAGGCGAGTGGGTTGTATTCATGGTCCCACTTCCTTTTCAGTTCCGAGATTTGGTCAGGGGGAAAAGCATCTTGCGCATCATAAGGGTTGACCACGAGACCGGCATTGAATCCCTGCTGCGCGGTCTTCGCTTTGCAGTCAATGGGCTTGGGGGTGAAGCCGGCCTTGCCGATATAATCGATCGATTTCTTATTCGTGCCCCGAACGAGGATCCAAACACCGATATGCTGAGCGGCTGCGGCGAACTTCGGTTTATCGATCTCGCGGATCACACCACCGATGGCCATAACGAAACCTCCATACACAGGATGTTAGGGGGCTCGTTGGTGACTCTGAAGACAGACAGCTTTCGCCTCGACCGCGACGATTCACCGACGAATGTGTTTCCGGAGACGCCGACCAACGTCAGAGCTCACCAAGCTCAGTGGTCAGATTGTCCCACTTTCTCTCTGGCCTTGCAAGGCTGCCGGTCAGGAGCCCGTGAATCAATTGGCTGGCGGGTCAATTCGATTTTGTAGCGGCGAATTCACCTCGCCATTTAATTTGTTGGGGGCGAGTTTATCCGTCAGCAGACGGACCAAATGGCGGCGTAAAGCCGCCTCTACATCAAATTGACCCACCACCAGCAATTCAAAAATGTCACTTTTGGGTGGGCAAAAAGTCTATAATGGTATTTCCAGCTAAAAGGGAAATTTTGAACTGACTATCGCGCCAAGATCATTCAGAGCGCTCACCTTACTGCTTCTGGAGATCTGAATTAAGGAGAAAAACCATGTCCATACGCATCAACGACGAGGCCCCCAATTTCACTGCTGAGACTTCTCAGGGGAAAATCAACTTCCACGAGTGGATCGGTGATGGCTGGGCCGTCTTGTTTTCGCACCCCAAAGACTTCACCCCGGTGTGCACCACGGAACTGGGTTATATGGCCGGCTTACAGCCGGAATTCGAGAAGCGCAATTGCAAGATCATCGGCCTGAGCGTGGACCCGGTGGGTAATCACAAAAAGTGGGCCGTGGACATCGAAGAGACGCAGGGTCACAAGGTGAATTATCCCATGATCGGGGACCCGGAACTTAAGGTGGCCAAGCTTTATGACATGCTGCCGGCCAACGCCGGCGATACGTCCGAAGGCCGCACCGCGGCCACGAACGCCACCGTGCGGACCGTGTTCGTGATCGGCCCCGACAAAAAGATCAAGCTGACGCTCAGCTACCCGATGAGCACTGGCCGCAACTTCGACGAAGTCCTTCGGGTCCTTGATTCGATCCAACTCACGGCCAAGCACAAGGTGGCTACACCGGTGAACTGGAAACATGGCGACGACGTGATTATCCTGCCGGCGGTGTCAGATGAAGAAGCGAAACAGAAGTATCCTGGCGGCTGGAAGTCACCCCGGCCTTATCTCCGGATTGTTCCCCAGCCGAGGTAGTAGATCCTGGTTAAGGCGGTGGTGGTAATGGTGTCTGCTCAGCCGTGCGCGGCGGGCGGGCGCCCGAACCAGCGCTGAAGCCGGCTGGATCCGAAATGGGCCTTCTCTGCAACGAGCGCCTCGGATGGCTCCTGGAAGGTTCCGGTGGGTTTGGGGCCGCTCAGAAAATCCACGTCAACGCGTCCGACCATGTTGTGCCCGAATTCGACGTAGCAGGAACCCGCTCCCTTGTAGGCCTCGGGTGACGGCCCTCCGCGGAGTTGCGCGATGATCGCGGCCGCGACGATGCGCGCCGCGCCTTCGGCGAAGACACCGGCCTTGGGAGTGCCCACTCCGTTCACGTCGCCCACCCCGTAGACACCGGGAAAGGTTGTTTCCAGCGTCTTCTTGTTCACCGGCACCCACCCAAAGGCATCGGCGGCAAGCCCGGACTCGACGACGACCGCCGGCACGCGATGCACCGGCACGCCGAGAAACAGTTCGTACGGCATCTCGGTCCCGTCGCTCAGCACGGCCACCTTCCGCCCTGGGTCGAGTGCCCGCACCAGGCTGTCCTTCACAAACCTGATGCCGCGCTCCGCGAAGGCGGCGAGAATCGCCCGCGAGGTGTCAGGCGAGGGGGGAATGGGTGTACCGAAGGGCATGACCACCGAGATTTCGGTCGCCTCACGTCGGCCGTGGGCGGCCAGGTAATCGTGCAGCAGCAGCGCCGTCTCGCTGGGAGCGGGAGGGCACTTGAATGTCTTCCCCGTCACGCCGATGATGGCCGGGCCGCGCTCGAACCGCGGGAGCGCGTCGCGCAGTGCGAAGGCTGCCGCAACCGAGTAGAACTCGTTGCCGCCTTCCACCAGCCCCGGGGTTGCCGCCGGATCGAGATCGGCGCCGAG
Organism: Terriglobia bacterium; assembly: GCA_050010335.1. Taxonomy (GTDB): domain Bacteria; phylum Acidobacteriota; class Terriglobia; order UBA7540; family UBA7540; genus Bog-366. The sequence continues at coordinate 3,756 of JBEKLF010000297.1, read as the reverse complement.
CGCCACCACCAGAACGTCCGCCTCGAATGTTCCAGCGTCAGTCACCACGCGCCGGGCGACGGGGTCGATGGACCGCACCGTGGACTGAAGAAATCGCACGCCCGGCTTGACGATGTCACGGTAGGGATGACGAACCTCGGCCGCCACCTGCCGTCCGAACATCACGTCGAGTTTCGAGAAGCCGAAGACGAACACATCGCTCTTGTCGATGAGCATGATGTCAATGGCCTCGCCAAAGGCGTCGGAAAGAATCGTCGTCAGCTCAAGGCCACCGAAGCCCGCACCCAGCACTACCACACGTGTACGCATGGGCTCAGTATACTAATTTTTGGAAATAGAACCACGAGGATCCCATAAAGCCTTCTCGTGCAGCCCCCCTCCAGATCCTTCCTGGTTTAATAATGGAACTGTATATCTTGAGCCGCGGTAGTGGCGACGTCGAAACCCCGCGCCGGCGTCCCGCCCGTGCAAGGTCAAGGCCAAGATGGCAGTGGGAGCGCGGGCATCCTGCCCGCTTGGCACGGGCGTTCCGCCCGTGCTTCGAAACGAATCCCATTCCCAATAACACCACGCGTATGCACCACGGCCCACCTGCTGCTAACCTCGATGACGGCCTACCAACCCCGTCCGCCGAATCGGACCCACTCTTACCGCCGCGAGCCTCCAGCCCCTTGGCCCTATCGTTGCCCTACCGGCCAGCGGCTGCTAATTTTGATTAAGGCCTACGCGGGAGTGATGCAGACTCGCAGCTCTGCACTGCAATCTCGTAAATTCTTTTTCAGGAAGAATGTTCTGGCATTTGCGGTATTACGAGAATAAGAACGGCGCAGGTGTTTGGTTGCAGCTCCCCCGCGCCGTGCTACCCGCTTGATGAACCGCCCATCGCAATCGGACTCTCGATCTTGCGCTTGCCATCCGTGTTCAGGCAGATGTGACAATTAGCGAGACCCGAGGCGCGTTATTGCCAAACTCGGTTTCGAGGTAGTAATTATATAGTTACTGACCGTAGAAGGACTTGATAGCCATTTATAGCAGTCTAGAATGGGCAAATAATCAACGGTGTTTCCCAGGCACTCCCTCCACGGGTTCTCGTCATGATTGCATTGGAGCTTGTAAGTCTCACTCCAGTAATGGAGCGAACCAGTGGACGTCCAGAGATTGTCATTGCTTTGATCGACGGGCCAGTGCTTATGCAAGACGCAGCCCTCTGGAGCAATAATGTCCGGCAGTTTCGCGGCAACCTGCCCGCGACGTGCGCGCAGGCGAGCAGCGCTGCTTGCATGCATGGCACTTTTGTAGCCAGCATCGTCGCGGCCAAGAGAGGTTCCGGAGCACCGGCTATTTGCCCTGATTGCACACTGCTCGTGCGCCCCATCTTTTCAGAGGCAGACAAAGAGAACGGACAGATGCCCAGCGCGACGGCTGACGAACTCGCCCAAGCCATCGTCGATGCCGTCAACAGCGGAGCGAGTGTTCTGAACTTCAGTGTCAGCGTTGCTGAGGCCTCGGTGGCCGGTCAGGAGCAACTGGAGCAAGCTCTGAACTACGCTGCCGCGCATGATGTGGTAACGGTCCAGGCTGCTGGGAATCAGGGCATGGTGGGAGGTTCGGCATTGACGAGCCACGCCTGGGCGATCCCCGTAATAGCGTGCGACGATTCGGGACGGCCGCTGGCGAGTTCGAATCTTAGCGCTTCCACCGCCAAGCGCGGCCTCCGTGCTCCAGGGGAGAACATACCCGTCATAGGTGGCGATGCGGCAGTTTCTACCATCAGCGGGACGAGCGCGGCGGCGCCGTTTGTCGCAGGAGCGGCCGCCCTCCTCCGGTCGGCGTTTCCCCGTGCCAGCGCTGCCGCAGTAAAGCTCGCGCTAACCTCGAGAAAATCGGGCCAGCGTTTAAGTTTGGTTCCGCCGTTGCTCAATGCGTGGACGGCTTACCAAGCGTTAGCGGGAACAGCGTGAAATAAGCGCGGAGTGCAGCCATGGAAAAGCCGGATGAGAACCAATCGAGCTCTACTCAGAAAGAACCTGTTCGGGTGCGGCTCCCTGGTTTTCTCATCGAAGAGGAAATTGGATTGGGTGATGTCTTCAAGCGCGTCACGTATGCCATGGGAATCAAGCCTTGCAGTGGTTGCGAGAAGCGCGCCGCCACAATGAATCGCTGGATGGTTTTTACTCGCTAATCAGTTCCGCAAACATGAAAGGAGATCCGACATATGGAGCAGATAAAAGCACAGGAGCCGACGGTCGCCCAGCCCGGCGATGCGTCGGCGTTTAACTCAGCCATAGAAACTTCCCCGGCTAGAACCGCGGTTGCTCCCCAGACGACCACTCCAAGCTGTCCGACGTGTGCTGCGGCTCAGGCGGGAGGCCAAGCAGGTCTACCTTCACACGTGTACGTCATTGGACACATAGAGCCACGGTTCCCTCTGCTTTCAGTGGAAAAGGAGGCATGGCAGGCGATCAAGCGAGAAGCCGACACCGCCAAGGACACAGACCATCAGGCTATGCACAAAGTCCTTACAGACCCAAACAACCGGTATCTCGTTCGCCAACTCTGCTGGGTATTGTCAGTCCAAGGTATCGAGACCTATATCCTTGTGCCGCGCGACCCTTTGGACTACCAGCTTCTTGTGAACGCCCATCGTTCCGAGCCCAAACCCGGCGATCTGGAACTGGTGATCGGCTTCCGCGGGCCCATAGCCAACCCCTCCATGTGCAACGCGCTGATGGTGCACATTGTGGCTTTTGATCAAATCTATTCCTTTGATCGTGAGTCGTTACTCGAAGCTCTGCCTTCGACGGAGCCGGACACTAAGAGATTCAAGGCGGCGGCAGGGGAGATGTTCGACCGAATCATGAACCAGAGCGACAATGCTGGCGCAACGGATGCGGACCGGGCATTGAACTACCTGGCCGTAAGATACAGCCAAATTTATGCAACGGCGGCCAGCGAGTTCGCCAAGAATGCATCCTTCACATCCATCGACGTTCTGCCTTCGCCGTTAAGCGGGACGCGCAAGATTGTGGACGTGGTGTTTGCCTTTACGTGCCGTGATACCGACGTGGTTTCGAAACACTTTGTGCGCGTCGACGTGACTGAGGAATTTCCCTTCCTCGTCACGAAGATGTCGCCCTATTACGATCGTTGAACGAAAAACTAGGCTTACAGGAGGTTTCTATATATGTGCTTACTAAGACCCACTTATCCCGATTCCATACCCCCAGCGCTCGATCTCCACTCAAACACGATGCTTCCTGGCTTTACCGCCGACGCCGCTTTGGGTTTGCGCGGCCACAACGACAGACATGGCCAGACCTCAGAGAGCCGCGCTCGGACTCCCGAGGTCATTCCTGCAGTGGGCGCTGTCGGTGGTCAATGCTATTGCGTACGGGAGAACCTTTGGGGGGGGGTGTGAGGAAGTAAGGTGTGTCCCGACTCCAACCGGAGCGGGCGAATCCTCAGTGAATTGCACGTCGAGCACAGCGGGATGGTGCCAAGATTTCGCGTCCCTTTGTGACCCACCTTACCCTAGCAAAAGTGCGATATCAGGTCTTTACTCGTGTGGCTGGCCGTTCGGTGGTCACCCCCACTATCAGAACTGCGCCTGCTGAGAACGCAGTGTCGTTGCGCCGTAAGCGTCAAGGGAGGTACATGTAGCGAACGCTCTGTGCTGCTGACGAATTGGTTGCACCCTTGGCGTGATGTGTTTGGTGTCGAGGGAAGGCCTACGGTATAGTGATGGGCATGAGGTTT
>JBEKLF010000296.1:0-9806 GCA_050010335.1 Terriglobia bacterium | reverse complement strand
GCCGGGACGGGCACATATACCCCGCACATCATCGCGCGCAACCTGACAGGCTCACCCCAAAGCATCGTGCCCACGCTGGAATATCCCGGCGCAAATGGACCGGCGCAATCAACCCTCGCGGCTTTGACGTTGGCACCCTACGCGACAATGGACATTCCGCTGGGCGCCGCCCTGGCTCTCGTTAGTACGCCCGTTCCCCACGCTGCGATTGGCATTCAATACAGCGGTGCGCCGGGCTCCGTTATCGCCGAGGTGGCGAGCATCGAACAGAGGGGGGAACTGGTGGTGAGCAGTTACGCGCAGAATGAAGGCAACAACTATGCCGGTTCGGGCGCGTATGCCTGGCATCTGGATGATCAGACCGAGTCGATGCTCTATCTCAGCAATTCGGCGGACCACGAGTGTCCCATTGGCCTGCAAGTTCAAGCAAACGGCGTCCCGTACTACGTGACGGACTTGCGTTTGAAGGCGCACGAGACCCGGGCGATCAGCCTGCGGCAACTGCGCGATGCGCAGAAAGCGGATTTCCAGGGCCACAAGATTCCCGCCGGCGCCACGGACGGCACCGTCCTGTGGACCCGCCTGACCAACGATCCGGTCACGGGGCAGTTGGACGTCGTGAGCAACGGCGAACTGGTCACTCCCGAGACGTCGAGCAGTTGCTGCTGCCCCCCGAATTACCAGGGGCTGTCCGTCACCGCGCAATCCTCCTCCATGGCGATTGACGGCCCCCCGCTTCCATTCAAGGCCACGCTAGCAACAATGGACTGCAACGGCAATTACTATTATTCCGACTGGACTACATTGGTCACCTGGAGTTCCAGTGCGACGAATATTGCCACGGTCAATTCCACGACGGGAGTGGTCACTGCTGTGTCAGCCGGTACCACCAATATCATTGCCAATGGGAGTTGTTGGGAGCAGTACATGTGTTGCGCAGGCGTTTGCAACCCCTGCGCGTGTGTTCCTGTCGAGGGCGGGACAACGCTCACAGTGGCCGACGGCACGCCGGTGATCACTTCAATCAGCAACACAGAATGGCCCGTCGGAGCAACGACGATTGGTGTGATTATCAGCGGGCATAACTTTGGGACCAGTCCAATCGTGAGCTTTTCTGACCCGGCAGTCACTTGCACTGAGTCCTCAGCAGGTGATACGCAGATCACGTGCAATATCACAGTGGGGGTAAACGCTTCAGGCGGCGCGGTGAATGTCACCGTGACCTCTCAAGGTTACAACGGAAGTGGGTTCATCCCCTTGCCCAATGGGGGGTCACAGGCAACATCCGGTTCTTACCCGGCAAGCAAGCTCAAAGCCAGCTTCATAGTGCGGTTCAGTGGAAACAAGAATACCGCCGACCTACTGCAATTTAATGCGAAGATAGATTGCAGCCAATCGCTGGGCCTCCACGATTGCAGCGGGTACAATCCGCCTTACTGGCTCTGGAACGTGGAGATCGAGGCTGATGTGAGCGACGATGCCAGCAATTGGACCGTATCGCAAAACGCGGGTGTATCCGGCAGTGGTGATTACATTTCCTCCGGCACGCAATATAATTTTACCGATTACGTAGCTCAAGGGCCGGACCCCGGCCTTGGCCCAACTCAACAAACCCCTGGAACCAAGACGATCTTCTGGCTCGATGCGGGCGGCCGTAGTACGACCCAAAACGGTTACTACATCGACTCCGTGACCGACACGTTCGACTTGACGTCTAAAGTGTGCTCAAAGATCGTGCCTACCTACTGCGCAAGCGTGCAGTGGTACGTGATAATCGTCGTTGATCCGGGTAAGGTGCTAGACTCCGCGAAGTCATCGGCGGGCTATGGAAACAAGTAGGAGGAATGTCATGAGACGACAGATTTTACCCGCGGCGCTCTTACTAATACCGTGCGCCGTCAGCTTGCCAGCGAAGGCCTACGGGGCCAAACAACAAACCAGAACCGCCACTTTGGTGGATCAACTTCAAAAAGTTGAGACGTCTGACAAGGCGACTGAGGAGTTGTTGCGACTTAGTAAGCTCGAACCGGAGACTAGGAAAGCACTGGCCGTAGCATTACCCGCGATTATCGCGAAGGGGCCGAATTCACAGGAGGGTTGGCACAACGCGGTGAAGTTGGCTGCCACACTTAAAGTGGTAGAAGCGATACCCTCTTTGGTGAAGTGGATGGACTATGACGGTTCGAGCTTCATCCTAGGGGGACTTGGCATGAGTCCAAACCAATTCCCCGCCGCCTGGGCGCTCATTCAAATTGGGGACCCATCCGTTCCCGCGTTGGCCGCCGTTCTGGCAGGGCCAGATCAGCAAACTCCGCGGCAAGCCGATCACCGCAAGCAGGCGTCGATCGAAACCCTACAACAATTAGGCACGCCAGCGGCCCGCAAAGCGTTGGAGGAGGCGCTACCTCACCAGACGGACGACAGGATCGTGCAGGAAATCAAGCAATCGCTACGGACCATGCCGAGACGGTCTCCAACGTCTGCCGTACCTCAGTGAGACTGGCCGGCTGGCGCATCGGGGGGAGGAAAGGGCGTCTTCCTCGAATCAGGAGCCAACCGCTCAACCGCGACGTAGGGGCAGGCCTCGTGCCTGCCCACCCCGGGGAGAAAAGGGGGTCAGGTACCCTTTCCATCTGTCCTCTACCCAGGCCGGAATGCTGCCGCTTCTTTCCACGAAAAAAAAGGGTACCTGACCCCCTTCCTTCCTGACCCCCTTCCTTCCTCGGGGGTAAGGTGTATTTCCATGCGACTTAGGATACGGCAAACCCGGCTTCGAAGCAAGATTTCGGATGTGGCGCAAACGGTCCGTTTACGCCCCGAAGGCGCGGGCCAACAGCGTGAACTCAGGCTTCATCAGCTTTGTACGCCGAGGAAGCAGGCGCACGGTGATGAAGAAATATCGGCACGAAAGAAAAGGACGCCGCAACTTTGACACGGCGCTACACTACAACAGTTTGGAGCATCATGGCGAGCGAAAAGACGGGGACCGCAAAGGCGGCGGTCCGCGCTACGAACTTCCTGACCGATGGCTACCTGCTCCGCGCCGCCCTGCTACGCCGATGGTATGGGAAGCATTTCAATGGCCTCCTTTATCAGACTTGCATGAACTACGATCGCCAGGCCCAACTGGACCTGACGAGCGTCTTGTTCGTAGGGGCCCGATGTAACCTGTTGAAACACCCTTTCCTCGGACACGAGCCCTGCGATGAAGCCGATGGTCTGTCCGAGCATCGTGCTGCCTCCGTAAGCTCTATTTGTAGGGGGGGAGAACGGGGTCAGGTACCCTTTTCGGGGCCAGGGGTTGCGGATGGTATTTTCCAATCCAAACTGCGCCACCGCCTTCGACACCCAGGGCTCCGAACCGTACGGCCTGCTTCGCTTATTGAAAAGAGAAAGGGTAGCTGGCACTATTCCCCTGACACGCATTTCCCCGCCAAGAAGAACAAAACCCTCCAGCCAAGGGAGAGGTATTTTCACTTGACATCCCGTTTCATAGAACCATTTCCCCGGCCCAATGCGGTTGCCAGCACGCGAGCTGTGCATAAATTGAACGAGCACTTTTGACCAACCGTACGAGCAATACTGGGCTGATGGGTACACTCCCCATGGGATATAAGGACACGAGGGCTTAAGGTTTCACGCGCCTGGGGAAGTGAGTCCGGCAATTGGCAGGGGAAACTGATGGGCGCATTCGTCATAACGATGGCGGGACGTTAGCACGCATCCTGATGGTGAATTCCCTTTAAGTCCAAAATTGATTGGAGCCTTTAGTTAATGACTGAGACGAGTTCCACGATATCCAAACGCAGCGGCACGGGGAAGGCCCACACGCCGGGACAGTGGTGGGCCGCTGGACGCTGGTGGCTGATCATTGGAGGGTCACTCGTTGTCATAGGTACGCTTGTGGGGATCGTGCTGCTGGCCGGCAAATGGCCCTATACGCAACAGGCTGTCACCAAAGCGCTACAGGACCGATTCGCCCGGCCCGTGCAGATCCGCAGCTTCCGCAGAACCTATTTTCCACCGGGCTGCGTCGCGGAAGGGGTCAGTTTCCTGCACCGGAATCGCAAGGACCTCCCTCCGTTGATCACGGTTCAGACGCTGATCATTCGCGGAAGCTACAATGGCCTTTTACGAATTCACCCACGCGTGGATGAGGTCGAGGTGAAAGGGTTGCACGTGTTAATTCCGCCGCCAAGCCCGAGCGGCCAGCCGTCTGGGGTCATGCCGTTGACGACCAGCACCACGGGCGCTTCGATAACGATTGGCGAGATCAAAACGGATGGCGCTTTGTTGGAGTTTATGCCTCGGCTCCCGGGCCAGGAATCCTTTAAGCTTGAGGTTCAGCGCTTAAAATTGGACAATGTCGGTGAAGGCGGGGTCATTCCCTACCATGCAGTGTTGTTGAATACCAAGCCGCCAGGGGAAATCCGGTCCGAGGGCAAGGTGGGACCTTGGAATGAGAATGATCCGGGCAGTACTCCGGTGACAGGTTCCTACACTTATGAGCATGTGAACCTGTCAGTGTTCGAGGGTATCTCCGGTACCCTATCGTCCCAAGGCAAGTTTAGCGGCACCATCGGCCATATCGATACGAACGGCGAGATCGACGTACCGGACTTCCGCGTATCCGGGAGCAGCCACCCCGTTCACCTGGATTCGAATTTTCAGGCGGTTGTGGACGGAACCAATGGAGACACATATCTGCAAAACGTGGACTCGCATTTTGAGCGGACCACGGTGACTGCGAAAGGTAGTGTAGCCGGGCACCCCGGCCAGCACGGGAAAATCGTTCGTCTGGAGATGGCCGTGAATACAGGCCGCATTGAGGATCTGTTACTCCTTGTTACGGACGAGAAACGCCCGGCGTTGACCGGCAGCATCACCCTTCACGCAAAAGTGGAGGTGCCGGCGGGGCCTCCGGGATTCTTGCGCAAGCTGGATCTCGTAGGCAGTTGCGGCATTGGCAGTGGACAATTCACCAACCCAAAAGTTCAGCAGCCGGTTAATGCTTTAACCCAGAGTGCGGACGGCGAGAACAAGAAGCAGCAAGCTGAAGATCCGGATACGGTGCTCTCGAAGTTGAGCGGACAAGTCTCGGCGAAAAATGGCGTCGCAACTCTCTCCAACGTCTCCTTCACCGCGCCCAGCACGCGCGCGCAGATTCACGGCACTTACAACCTGGTGGACCGAAAAGTGGATCTCCATGGAATTTTGTACACCAACGGAAAGCTCGACGACACCACCTCGGGATTCAAAGCGCTGGTTTTGAAGGCAGTCGGTCCGTTGCTGAAACAGAAGTCCGTAACGGTAGTTCCATTCGCCATTAGCGGGACATCTTCCCAGCCTTCCTTCGCGCTGGATTTCGCTGCAAAACACCGGGAATCCGCTCTCCCTCTACCCTCCCCGTGAGCCGCTACAATTGTCGCGAGAGACCACATCTACGATCTGTATCCCCTTGGGAGAAATGGAGGGAGAAATGGGGTCAGGCATCATTTCTCGGGCGCCCGCTCTTGCGCAGGGTGTTTTCCAGTCCGAATTGCGCCACGGCCTTCCTCAGCCATTGCTCCGAACCATACGGTCGGCTTTTCTTTATCGCATCGCGGATATGTTCAATTTCTTCCTTCCCCTGCGGTTGGTTCAGCCACTCCCGGTAAGAGCGCGGTTGTGCCACGGGCCACGGGCTTAGCAGCTTTTTTTGCTTTGGGTTTCCGCCCAGTCGGGCGTGAGCGCTGGACCACGGCCAGTCTTCGGCCTTCTTGACCAGTCCGGCGCGCTTGGCGTTCCTTTCCACGTAACGAACCAAGGTCAGGAAATGACGGCCGGACTCGACCAGCAGCGACTTATAGCGGCCTTGATAAACGTGCCCGTATCCGACCGTCCGGGTGCGCGCGTGATAACGTTGCGTGTGGGTCAGGGTGAGGCGTCGCAGGAATTGGGAGAGATCGCCATCCGCGCGGGGACAAAGCACCAGATGCCAATGATTCGGCATCAGGCAGTAAGCCAGAATGCGCATGGGCACAAATTTCAAACTCTCTTCCACGATCCCGAGAAAATCCTCATAATGCGCAGTTTCCCGGAACAGCCGGGAACGGAAGTTCGCGCGGTTCAGCGCATGATAAATCATCCCGCCAACATCCACTCGCCTCGCTCTGCCCATAACTGAATACTATCGCTTTTTCCTCGATAATAAAATGGTTCCTGACACCATTTCCTCATTTCCCCCTAACTTATTGAGGGATATAGTACAATAAAAAAGGGTCCTTACACCGTTTCCCCAACCGTTTCCCCCTCCTGACACCGTTTCCCCCCGACGCCCGAAAAAAGGTTCCTGACACCGTTTTCCCCCCTAACCCCCAAACGGGGCCACAGTCCCTAAGCTGCTCCTACGCCACAGATTACATGTTCAATGATCCCTCGGGAGGCCGCCACTCCTTGTGGCTGGCCTGGGTTGAGCCGACGCAGGGGACAAACAACTGCTCGCTTTCGCCCTACACCCCACCCAGCACGTTTCTCTCCGGAGGTGACGATTCTTTCCTGGCCAGCCTCCCCAGCGCTGGCAATATCGACTGGTCGCTCACCGTCTCGGATCTGGATGGAACGGTTTACTCCTTTCCGAATCTGCTCGAGCATTCGATACCGTACAACGGATATGCTGCCCTCCCGACCACGATCACGGACCGCAATGGCAACCAAGTTACTGTTACCGACGAGGGCCTACAGGGCGGGGCGCAGGGGTCCTTTTACTTCACGGACATGCTGGGCCGCACCGCAATCTCCTCCGACGGCTTGGGCTTGAGCGGCACCACCAACCATGTTACGGTTTCCGGTCTGTCGAATCCCTATTCGATCCTTTGGGAATCCACTTCCGCCTCCTACTCTGTTCCCTACACGCTGGAGCCGGATTCCGTCAGCGCCTGCACATTCCCTGCCACTGCCAGCGGAACTCAGACGGTGGCCAAAAGTATCACACTGCCGAATGGGCAAGCGTATGAATTCACATACGACCCTACTTACGGCTTGGTGTCGCAGATCACTTACCCCAACGGCGCCTACGTGCAGTACACCTGGGGGCTCAATGACTCCTCCGAGTCGACCGCCTTTCCAAACTATGTGCCTCCCGGCTCCACGGGTTCTCCTTATGGCTGCCAGTATCTTTACGCCACCCCGGTGGTCACTAAGCGTGTGGTCAGTTTTGACGGGCAGACGCAGGCCCTGGAGCAAGTCTTCCAATACTCGACCTCGAACTGGACAGGCCCCACAGTGAATAATATGTCTTATACTTGGGGATCCAAGCAGACCACCGTCACCACCACGGACCTTCTGCGGACTGGACAACCCCAGACCGTCACCACTTACACTTATTTCCCCTCTCCCGCGCCCCGAGATGGCGCCCCCCAGCCCGACACGACCAGCGATATCGCAAGTCAAATTCCGGTGGAGAGTCAAGTGACATACGCGGACTCGGGCGGCACTAAGAAGTCCGTCACCAAAGGCTGGCAAGATGCGAGCCTTCTTATTTGCGAAGAAGATAGTCTGGACAACGGCCCGATTTCCGGGGTGTTCTATACCTTCACTGGTGCGGGACATGGCGCAGAGATGACGGACAAGAAAGAGTATGACTACGGTATGTCGGGCACCTGCGCCAACAACGCGAACGGCAATTCCGCTACCCCCAGCGGTTGGATACGCGATACCGCCATTGCCTACCAAGCCTTCGCCACCACGTCCTACGGCGGAACCATCTCTGACCGGCCATCGAGCATTATCATCTCCAGCGCGTCAGCTACCGCGGCCGAGATCCTCTACGGTTACGACGCGGTGGGCAACGCTTTAAAGAAAACCGAGAAATGCCTGTACAACTGCTCGGCGGATGCCGTCACGAATTATACTTACGACACAAACGGACAAGCATCCTCAATGATCGACCCGAGGAATTACACTACCCACTATGGCTATGGCTGTACTGACGGATATCTTAACCAGATTACTTATCCCAACACCGGTGTGGCGCATGTGGTAAGCTTTGGGTATGATTGTCCGAGCGGCCGTCTGACGTCCTCCACGGACCAGAACTCGAAAGTGACCAGCTACGTTTACAATGATTCTCTGGGGCGCCTCACTTCGATTTCCTACCCCGACACCGGTCTCACCACTTACGGGTACGGAAGCAATTCCTGCGCCCAACCCTCCACCACCTCCATCCGGGTGTACGGCAGCACAAGCTACACGGAAACCGCCACTTTCGACGGCGTCTGCCACGTCACCCAGACGGCCATTACCTCTGACCCCGAGGGATCGGACAACACCGCCACGACGTACGATGGATGGGGAAGGTCGTGGAAGGTCACGAACCCCTACCGCACCACTTCCGACCCCAGCTACGGCGTGACCCAGACAACTTACGACGTCCTGGGACGCGTGAGCGACGAGGGCACCACCAAGTCCATCGTTTATCCGGACGCGAGCAGCATCAGTACCACCTATTCCGCCAGCGGTAATACTGATTGCTCCAAAGTCATCGACCCGGCAGGCATTCAACGGCTTCTCTGCTCCGACGGCCTGGGTCGGCTCACCTCGGTGGAGGAGGCCGGAATATACAGCACAAGCTACGCGTACGACGCCCTGGACGACCTTGAAACCGTGGCGCAAGGTTCACAGACTCGGACGTTTTCCTACGACTCGCTGAAACGGCTGACCAGTGCGACCAACCCGGAGTCGGGCCAGACCTCCTATACTTATGATCCCAACGGCAACATGCAGTCCCGGGAGGATGCCCGGACTATCACCACAACCTACTCCTATGACCCGCTGAACCGGCTCCTCACCAAAACCTATTCTGACGGTACGCCGCCGGTTACGTTTTCCTACGACCAAACCGGGGTTACCATTGGCAGTTGGTCGAGCGGCACGCTGACGAATACCACCGGCCGTCTGACCGAAGGCATAACAACGTCAGGTGGCGCCACACAGACGGGGGTGGTTTACAGTTATGACCCGATGGGCCGGCCGGCGACCTACTGGCAGTGCACACCTTCCACTTGCGGCCACTCGAACTTCCCTAAGCTGGTCTATAATTATGACGCGGCCGGTGACATCGCCAGTTGGGTGCATCCGGCAGGCTTTACCATCACTAACACGATCTCGGCGGCGCGGCGAATCACTGAGATCTCGAGCAGCTTGAATAGCTCGACACAACCGCCGGTTTTGGCGCAGAACATCACCTACACTCCCTGGGGGGCGTTGACCAGCCGCACGAATGGCTGCGTGGGTACGGGGTGCACGAACGCGCTGGAAACCTATGATTACAACAATCGCATGCAGCCTGTGCGCCTGCAACTCGGCACCCCCGCCAACACCTATGCGGATTACTGCTTGATGTACAATTACGATAAGAGTATCACGCAGCTCCCCAGCAGTTGCGCTGTTCCCTCCCAAGGAACCGGCAATAATGGAAACGTGATCGGCATGTCTGACCTGGACGGCCCGAACAATAACCTCATGACTCATTCGGAGGCCTACGCCTACGATAACGTCAATCGCCTGTACACCGCGACCTCGCAGAGCGGCACGGGCAATGCGACGTACAACCTGACCTTCAGCTACACGCAGGATGGCTCGAGCGGCAATTACGGCAACATGACGTGCGTCCTCAATGGCAGCACCAACGGCCTGTGTCCCCAATACACTTTCAGCGCCGCGACCAACCGGATCAACACTCCCGGCTTCGCCTATGATGCGGCGGGGGATTTGACGAGTGACGGCACGCACAGCTACACCTGGGATGGGGAAGGGCGACTGCTCAC
>JBEKLF010000295.1:0-9819 GCA_050010335.1 Terriglobia bacterium | reverse complement strand
ACATTATGGTTCCAGCGAGCCAAAGACTCCGGATTAGCCTTATTGAAAATAGACCCTCTCCAGTCGCTCTCTGGCCAATTTATGATTCCAGCCGCGGCCAAGTTTTAGTTCCAACCACAAAAGTATCAACGAATCCTAATGTTAATCGGGAGGCTTGCGCTTCAACCTCCCAGAGGGGACTGGGAGTCAGGGGTTGCACATCTCCGAGTAGGCCGTTATACGGCCAACTGAGCGACGCCCATTTGCCATAAACGCGTAACGGGTCTTCGCCTCCGTCCCTCTGACGCGCCACTGATTCTTCTCTTTCTCGACCTCAGGGGGAAAGCGCCGCCGCTTACCCCTCCGCAGGTAAACGAAACATTGAAGGGCTGCTCCCAGATGTCGTCAGGACTACTGTGTACGCCGCTGACGCTGACCTAGTTCAAGAAGCGACTCAAGGAACGAAGGATGAACGGGAAAGTGCTAGAAATAGGCGGAAGAGTCACCTTCTCGAAGAATCTGAGAAAAGTGCTTCGCTAGGGCCAGAATATTTCAGAGGATTTTATCCATTGGCTAAAATGATTAACAGCACATCGAATTAGGCCCTAAGCTCGCTTTTCGGGTTTTGACTCTAACGGCAGGAGACAGGCAGAGCATTACACGGATTTAAGGATTTCGATGTCACCGCCTTTGCGCAGAACTTCGACGGCGACACCTGATCCGTCCCTGCGGATAAGAAAATCAGTGGAGGCATCTCCGAGCCGCAAATTTTCGATGCGAACTTCATCCAGATTCAAAGGCAGACAGGGATTTGCGAAGTGAATTTGTCGTTCTCGATCCCGCACCTCAAGTCCGAGACAGGCCCGTAAGAGCAAAAATACTGATCCCGCAGACCACGCCTGGGGGGCACAGGCAACCGGATAGAGAGTTGGGCCGCTTGCGTCGGGTCTTTTGTGAAAGCCGCAGAAGAGTTCGGGCAGGCGTTGTAATTCAACATGGCGACTGGCCTCATACAGGCCATGCAGGATTTTGCACGCTTGCTCCTGCATGCCATAGAGCGAGAAACCCAGGCCGATCAGGGCATTGTCGTGAGGCCAGACGGAACCATTGTGGTAGGACATCGGATTGTAGCGAGATTCAGACGCGCCGACCGTCCGAACACCCCATCCTGAAAAGCACTGTTCACTTATCAGCGACGCAGTTACGGCCTCGGCCCGCTCTTGACTCGCAATCTTACAAAAAAGAGCGTGCCCCGCGTTGGAAGTACGCACGCGGCACTGCTGCTTTTGCCCATCCAGAGCAAGCGCGTAGGTACCCAGATCATCGCACCAAAATGCTTCTTCGAACTTCGCTCGTAGCGCTTCTGCTTCTAAATCCAACTCCTCGGCGAGATCCGGCTCCTCCAACGCGCGTGCGATAAGCGCGGCGGACCGCTTGGCCGCGTACACATAGCCTTGCACTTCACACAAAGCAATCGGTGGCTCGGCCATACGCCCGTCGGCATGGAAGACGGAGTCATGGGAATCTTTCCAACCTTGTTGCACCAGACCCTTGGAAGAGCGTTGTTCATACTCGACGAAGCCGTCTCCCTCGCAATCGCCGTATTCGTCCATCCAACGCAAGGCGCGCTTGATGTTCGGCCAGATTTGTTTCAGAAACGTTAGGTTTCCCGTTCGCACAAAGTAGCCGCCGGCAAGCATGACGAAGAGAGGCGTGGAGTCGACGCTCCCGTAGTACCAGGCGAACGGAACTTCCTTCATCACCGCCATTTCGCCGCGGCGCATTTCATGCAGGATTTTTCCGGGTTCTGCGTCCTGCTCCGGTATCTCCTCGGTTGCCTGGGTCTCCGCCAGATACTTCAGGACGCCTTCCGCGATGCGAGGTGCCATCCACAAACACTCGAGCGCGGTAATGATTCCATCGCGGCCAAAAACGGTGTCGAACCATGGCACCCCGGCGTACGGATACTGACCTTCCAGATTGCCTTCAATCAGCATCCGGAGATCCGCGGCAGAGCGCGTCAGCCATGCATTAAAGCTTTCGCTGGTCGTCGTGATTCGGCACTCATCGATGCCGGAACGGTCAAAATCGCGTTGCAGTCCCCGGTAAGCTGTGTGGAAGGGATCAAACTGTTTGCCGCCAGGATTCCGTTCGCAGGAAACTGTGCTGAATATGGACTTCTCTTCTTTCGGCTCCAATGTTATCTGGAAGCAAGCCTCGCGCGTCGTAAGGGATGCAGGCCGCGGCGAAAACTCCAGGCGAGTGCGGCGGACCACGCCGTCCAAACCCTTGTACGCCAGGATCGCGGCGTCTCCCTCGACCTGATCGGGCAGACGTTCGCCCTTTCGCGCGCGCCTTGTGCCGCGGACTTCAAAGATATCGGCGAAGTCCGCATCGAATTGAAGGAGGAGTGAAACGCAAACACGCTGGAGGTCGTAATTGAGCAGGCGAATATGCTGGTAACAGCTTGCCTCTTTGAGAAATTGTAAGCGGAAAATGTGGACGGTTCCTCGCGGCAGGGTGTTGTCGCTATTCACCGGGCTGTCAAGGTTGGTAAGGTCGACCGACAAAAAAGCGTTGTCTTCGCGGATCGTCGAGCTCAGAAGTAACGGCTGCTGCTGATTGACGCGCATCGTGAAGCGGGAAAGATGCCGGCTCTCGGCGTGGAAAAGCCCGAATTGTGAGGGCCCAAAGGCTTCGATGTCTCCGTAACGGTTGAAAACGGCAAAAGTGTCGCCATACTTGAGCACACGGGTGCGGTCGTCAGCCAGTGCGGAAGAAGCTCGAACATAATACTCACCTTCGACCTGGACAATGTCCGTCAAAACAAATCCGTCCTAGGAGCAACTAGTGGATCTCCAGGGTCTCCGTGGAAATAGACTTGGTGCTCAACATCGCCTCGTATATCCTAACATAATCCTGGGCCATCCTCGACGCTGTAAATCGCGTCTCAAATTCCTGGCGGCACGCGGCGCGACTCAGAGTGGATGCTTCTGCGACCGCGCTCACCGCTTCCAGCATGTTGTTCACAATCAAGCCGCTCACGCCGTGAGTGATCACCTCCGGCACGGAGCCGCAATTGAACGCAATTGTCGGCGTCCCACACGCCATCGCCTCGATCATTGCCAGACCAAACGGTTCCGGCCAGTCGATCGGGAAAAGATGCGCGTAGGCATTCCCAAGAAACTCGGCCTTTTGGTGTTCTGTGATCTCTCCGATGTACTCAACATTCGGATTCGCCAGTAGCGGCTTGATCTTGCATTCATAATACTCGCGATCCACACGGTCCACTTTGGCGGCGATCTTCAGCGGCATGCCCACTTCCAGTGCGATTTGAATGGCGCGATCGACCCGCTTCTCGGGGCAAATTCGCCCCAGAAACGCAAGATACTTTCCACTCCCATCGCCGGGCGAAAGACGCTCGGGTAAACCGTGATAGACATTGCCAACCCAGTTTGCCCAGCACAGCGGTTTGCGCTGGCCGTGACAGATGGAGACCACGGGCATTTCTCGATACTTTCGATACAGAGGAACCAAGTCCGGAAGATCCAGGCGTCCGTGAAGGGTGGTGATATGCGGGAAGCCGGTAATCCTCGAAAGCGGAAAGTGCAGGTAGTCCACGTGGAAATGGATGATGTCGAATTCTTCGGCGCGCTCCATTACGTCTTCGAGCATTACGTAATGATGAGCGAGTTGGTCGATGCAGCTTTTGTCCAAGCGCAGAGAACTTGGGCAAGCGGGTATGAGGCGCGCGGCCGTCTCAGAGTCGCCGCTGGCGAACAGCGTAACTTCGTGTCCCATCTCGACTAGTTCTTCGGTCAAATACGACACCACCCTCTCGGTGCCGCCGTATTGCTTAGGGGGGACACTTTCATAGAGTGGCGCTACTTGGGCGATCTTCATTCCGTTTCTCACCGTATCGTCGAAACACTAATTATGGCGCATCGACGCACTGCATACAACCGATTGGCCGCGCCGGAAATCCAGACGAAGTCGCGGCAGCAGTGTGCTTCCGAATCCGGAGAGGTGCTAGAGATTCGCAATCGTCTCTCCTTCAAGGACCATGGATATATCCTCGCGACGGGATTCGTGTGGGGGGACCAGGCTCTCTGGACCGAACGCCATCGGCAGCCCCCGGGGGAGGAGTCGCCAAAATGATGTTGCAAACGTATCGAGCTTTGCTTAATCGGGTCACTTGGCCGTATAGTCGCCAAACCGTTCTTCTGACCGGAAGGCTACCGTTAGCTCTGGAATAACCCCAGCTGATCTGAATTCGCGGCGGCACTCGATGGCCTGCGCGAGGCTTTACGCCTGGGCGCACTTTCAAGTGATCCACCAAACATCAGAAGCTGCGTCACCAGTGCCGGCATCGGTGCTGGCGGTGGAATGATGATTTCTGGTGAATCCCGCTCCGGAGGACGGGCTTCCATTTCCGATGGTGATGTCTCCACGGCCCGAACTCCGAACACTTCCGCCTGCTTCTCCACGAGCCGCTTCCACAACGCGTCCGCACTCTCCCCGATGCCTTTTTCCGTCACCAACTCCCGCGCCATTGCCATCAGGATGTCATCACCTTCGTCAATCGATTGCAGCCCGTCAGTTGCAAACTTCCCTTCCATCGCCAATGAAACCAGCAGTTTCTTCCCCATCAGCCTCAAACATGTTTCCTGCATGGTGCTGGCGTAGTAGAAGAACTTGACGTTGACGTTCGCCCACTGCCCAATCCTCCATGAGCGTCGGCTGGCCTGCCGTAGGGTGTAAATGGAATAGCCAGTCTCGTAGAAGAAGATGTCCGGGAAAGACCACAGGTCGAGTCCCGTCTGAACCAAACGCGGGTGCGCAATCACGACCTGAACGCCAGCGCGCAGTTGCCGCTCATACCAAGACTCCCGCAGCTCGGGAGCAACCTCCGTGGTCAGCACCACAACCCGAATTCCCTCCTTTGCCAGGATGCTCTCCAGCCGGTGCGTCACGTCCCGTTTCTGCGTGTAGACCGCGTAGACCTGTACCTTCCTGCCGCGTTCCAGCGAGGCTTTGATTTCCTCCACCAGCCGCCGCTCCTTGGCATAGACAAGGTTCTCATCCAGGTCACGCGTGGCTGCAATTAGGAAAGGCTCACGACGCTGGGTTTCGGGGTTGAATTCACGCCCTATCAAATCACCGAAGCCAAAAGGCCGGTCAGGATAAGCCAGCAGAGCATTCAAGGCGACGCTTGCAACCGACGAGTTGCCACGGTGCTCACGGAGGGCTTTCTTGATGTCCTCTTCCATGTCCTCGTAGGCTTTCTTTAGAGGTTGATCCATCTCCACGCTGACGATTTCCTCCCGGTACGGAGGGAGAGCATCGGAAATATCCTCCAGCGATACGAAGGCGCCAAGGCTCATCAGGAAACGGCCAAACAGCAGGGGTGAGGCTCCTGGCCGATGGCGGACCCGCGTTGTAACCCTTGCCTCGGAACAGGCGTTATCGGCTGGCTCAATCACGGTGATCTTTTCCAGCAGACCGTAGATCTCGGTGAAGGCTCGAACTCCCGCATCGCCGTATTCAAAGCCCTCTTCGAGCATGCGCGATGCCCCGAGGCGAAATAGGACATGGAAAAGTTCATCCGCGTAGCCGCCCAAGAGTGTCCCCGTGAGCACCGCAATGTGACGGGCGGACGCCGCCAGCGTGCCCAGAGCGTTGCCCTGGGCTGTATCTCCTCCCTTCAGTTCGTGAACTTCATCGGCGATGGCGTAATCGAAGAAACCATCGCTCATATACCGCCCAATGAAGTCGATGGGGGCAAAGCGCCGAATCTTCTTTCCATCTGCCTGCCAAAGCGCGCTGTAGAGTGACCGCCGGGAATGATTTATCCCTTCACCCTCGCCCAGCATTTCGCTGAGCTTTACCTTCTTGAAGTCCATCGCCAGCAGCCGCTCGCCTTCACTGCCAAGGTAGACCGGAGACCCACTGTCAGGATTGACGACGCTGCCTTGATAACGCCCACACCGTGCGACCTGGTAGGCGTGCCTCCAGAAGTACCCAAGCTTGGCACGGTCCCGGCCGACGACGAACAGTGCCGGAGCAGAGCAAATAGAATCCCAACGCTTTCTGGCTGAGGGAGATGACTTACGCAGGCGTAAGTCGGTCAAGCTTGTCCGCAACCCCTCCCGCACAATGCGTTTGTTACGCAGCTTTACTTCGTTCACGCCGTGGTGACTGTTGGAGGGGGTAGGCGTCCGCAGCCCGTCAATGATGAACACGCGAACACGCGGAAGGGTGAGCATTGCTTCCCGGCACCACTTTTCCACAAGCTGGGGTGGAACCATGGCGACAGCCGTAAAGGGCCGGTCCTCAGCATGGGTTTGAACGGCGCCCAGGGAGATCAGCGTCTTGCCTGTACCGCACTCCGCAATCACCGCTCCTGCGCGGGCCTGCTGCCAACGTCGGACCAACCCCATTATGGCGAGGGTCTGGGCAGGGTAAGGTTTCCGAAGGAGCTTGCCAATCATCGGGGACGGTGGGTCGTCAATTGAATGCAACGGTGGATATGATTGGAGGATCCGGTCCCCTAGCTCTTGGGCATGGGCACGCAAATATGTTGGGATATCGGTTATGGGTTCCATGGCTGTGAAAGTGCCTCCTGTGAGGTTTGGGTGGCGGGAGCCTGAGCGAGCACCAGGCGGACGAATGCGACTTGCTTTGTCCCCTTGGCTGGCTTAATCTGTTCTGGAATGCCAGGAGGGGGTGCCCCATGCGAGCCGTCAGTCTCCTTGGCAAGACTTGCCTGTTAGCCTTCATCTTGCTTGCCCCAGACGGTGCGGGCCAAATGCCGAAAGCGCCTCCGGTAATTCAACCCCCTGACAGGCCACAAGCCCCCCCTTTACCGGTGGCCGTGACGGGAGAGATCCACGCGCCGCTGAACGCGGCCAAGCTTAAGGTGGAAGCGGACCAGCTCGCGAAACTGGCCCAGTCGATCCCGGCGGACGTTGATAAGGCAGCTAAAGGCCAACTCGCTCAAGACCTAGGGGCCCGCTTGAAGCAGATCGAGAAGCTCTCCAAGCAACTAAGGCGCGAGATTTCTCCGTAGCCGACACCGCCCCGACCTGTGAAATCCGCGGAAGGGCCACCCCAGCAAGTTCCGGCCTCTAATCCATAAGAGCAAATTCACAACCCCCATTGCAATACTCGTTGTTCCTTGAAACCTTCAAGACGATACGCATGACTTTGCCTCCTCCGGGATAGCGGAAGTCTCCTCGCTTATCTCCTGGGGGCTCCCCCCCTCCAGGTCATTCTGGTTAATTCGGAAGAAACTGTGATCCAGGCGCCAGCTTACCGGACCATTGCTGTCAGGAACCTCAATCCGCTTCTGCCGTAGGGCAATTCGAATCCATTTCAGGAACAACTTCTTCGTGCCGCCAACCAGCACCGGCGAGCATCCCAGACCGATAAGCGGTTTAATCGCTCCACGGCGGTTGAGTTCTTCGTTGAACCAACCGGCCCACTCCGGTACGACCGGCAGCCCAAAACGTTGGGAGATGCGGTACAGCACGAAGGTGGGGTCGTTATCGCAAAGGATGGTTCGCCTGCCCCCTGGATCAGCCCCTGGACGTGTCTTGGCCAGCTCCGCAGAGATTGCCACCAGATGGCGGATGGGTTTGCGGCCGGCGACAGTGATTGTCCCTCGGAAGCTTTGGGCATCCTCACCCAGGCTGGCCGTCACCGGTTCGATTCCAGGAGCTTCCACGGTAAAGTGGTTCTGTTCGATGACGGCTGCCCAGATGGCGCCAACGTCGGAATCTCCACCCAGCACGGAGATGAGGTGGGCCTTACCGTTCCGGCCGTCTTCAGCCTCTCCAATAAACCGATCCAGCCGAAGGCGTATTCGCGTAGTGGTGTCCTTCATTCGCTTGGTGTATTCCAACACTCCGAAGCGCTCGTGGGCATTCTTCATGATTTCCTCTTGTGACTCGTGGGTATTAGGCTGTGGCGGGAAACTTGAGGGGGGAGTGGTAGCGTTACTTCGTGTCAATCGGCAAGGCTGCTTAACTCGACCATGCGCTAGAGGTAGCGTCGGTCTAATGCCCAGCTGATGCGGGTGGGCTCACGGTCAATCACAGCACGCTTGACCGTGGCCCACTTACTCCGATCAGATGAGATGCGTCCTCGTTTCCGTCTCATCACTGCCCGGTGTCGCGCCAGGAAATGATTTTCGCACGGGCCTGCTCATCAGTGGTGTCATCATCTGATGATTTTGCTTTCTTCCAGATCAGGAACATCTCCTCGGCCGACGGTCTAGCGAGAAGCGCAAGCAGCTCCTTCAACCTTTCGCTCGCCTTCAGGAGGCCGAGACGCAGTGCTTCTACCTCAGGATGAGGCTGATTTAGCAGTGCAATAGTCTCCGCTCGCGCCTCACGAGCAAACTCGATTGCTTTTATCCGACTTGCAACATACCAACGCTGTACCTCATCTGCCGGATCAATCGACAAGCGTAGCTGAGAATAAAATGTCGGAACAACCAACAACCAGATGCACAGGCTGAAGTAGTCTTCAATTGTCCAAGGCCCAGCGACGGCGTCCTTTGGGCTCGGCAGGTCGGCTTCGTGCACGATTCGATGACGCCTCTGCACCATTTGATCGATGTCGGCGTACAGGAATTTGAACGGTGCGGTATCCAGTCCCGCCTGTCTGAGGACCTCATCAATAGCGCGGATCGAAGCGAAACTCGTCTCATCCAAGTAGTTCTCCACGGACTCGCGAATCAATTGATCAACAGTCTTTCCACGGTGCGCATTCAAGGCGCCCAAATAGAACTTCTCCGCGCGACCCGATTTGGATACCCCAACCAAAGGAATTTTGTCCAAGACCTCTTGAGATTTAACGATAGCGATTCGTTGACGAGCAATGGTCCGTAGAAAATCCTCAAAGGTGGCGTGAAGGAACACGACGGTTGTGCGAAGGATATCAGCCCTGACGCCGTCGGTTTGAAATGGCTCTATTCCCCTCAGCACTGAAACGTCCGAAAAGCTGAGTTTTATCACACCAAGAATTCTGTCCATATTCAAGCGGAAGCGTACCACCGGCAGATCGTTATCTGTGTCCATGACGGATCAATTCTATCTCCTATGTGCCAATATGTCATTTACGCCGGATTGCCGGAAGCACCCGTTACTTCAGAATAGCAACATGGCCGGTGCTGTATACGACCGTCAATTCGTTGGAAAAGCGTTCCTTCTCTCTGACTGTGATTATGCCCTTTTCGTCTTCTTCCTCTGTTTTGTCCACCAACTTGACCGCCTGCCAGAAGGCTATATGTCGCAAATCTCCACATCCAAAGATGCCATTCAATAGCCCTGAGCAAGCCAGGAGACCGACGTGGCCAGCGTGCAAGGGTGTGAGGGGCCGACCAATGGCAGACACGGGCCCAGCAAAGAGGATGCGTCCAGCCTGTCGATACGCCGCTGATTGCGGCAACAGATCCTCGATCTCATCCAGGGGCAGTCCACGGTAAACCAGTTGTGCCGGTCCGCTCACGGGCACGTCGTACCGCGTTTCGGGCTCAGAAGGCAGGGCTGGGATTTGGGCGGGATTCCTTGCCAGACTGGCGTAGTAGAGGCGTGCTCGTGTGATGTCGCTGTCCGCAAGCCGATCTTTCTCCCGTCGGCTCCGTCGTGCTCCGATCACCACCACCTGTTTATAGCGCACACACTCGGAGGACTCCAGACGGTAAACCCGTACGTCACGGAAATGCGTGGAGAGAATCTGACTGCATTCCGTCAGCCGGTCGCCAGGGATAACGAATACCAGAACACCACCGGGTTTCAGCCAGCGATAGGTGTGGCTCAGGAACGACTGCTCCGT
>JBEKLF010000294.1:0-9881 GCA_050010335.1 Terriglobia bacterium | reverse complement strand
GATCAACCGATCATAGGTTTTAGGATGCAACCGCAGCAGGCGAGGAAGCATGGCTACTCCTCCTGCGAGAAGTATGCCATACAGGGGCCGATTATGTCCCTTTAATTATGCGCGGATGTATATCAGCCGTCAGCCAAAAGCCGCTCAGCAGGCGTAGCGCGGACCTGTTCGTTAGGTCCGCGGCTCTTCACTCGCTATCAACGAAATGCAGACGTGGCACGTAACGAAGAGCCGCGGACCTAACGAACAGGTCCGCGCTACGGCGATCTAAAACCGGAACGCAGACCCTGAACTCGCGAATGCACTGAATCTTTAGCTGTGAGCTGTCGGCTGTAAGCTGTCAGCAGGCAATTCCAGCGGCAGATGAAACCTAATCGGGTGAATCATGAACTGGATCAAGCAACTGTTTTCGCGCCGACGGCTTTACGGCGACCTCAACGCGGAGATTCAAGCGCATCTTGCGGAAAAGATCGAGGAACGGGTGGCCGGTGGCATGCCCCGGGAAGAAGCCACCTTCGCTGCCCGGCGGGAGTTTGGCAACGTCCTCCAAATCGAAGAGCGCAGCCGCGAAATCTGGCAATCGCCCTCCCTCGGAAACTTCTTCATGGATGTTCGCTACGGTTTGCGCATGCTGGCGAAGAGTCCCGGCTTCACCTCCGTCGCAGTCGTCACTCTGGCGCTAGGCATCGGTGCGAACACAGCAATCTTCAGTCTCATCAACGCCCTCATTTTGCGCTCGCTGCCTGCGCATGATCCTCAGCAACTGGTAGCTATCTCCACGAGATCACCCGACGGTCAAAACGGCAAAGACCCACTTTCACTTTCAATGTTTGAGGAAATTCAGAAAAGTCAGCAGGTTTTTTCGGAGATGTTCGCATGGAACGGTGGTGGAATGATCAATTACGAAGCGAATGGGGCGAAGTACGCCGCGAGCGTGGATACGGTCTCCGGGGACTATTTCGCTACTTTGGGTGTCCAACCGCTCTTGGGACGATTGATCGAGCCCGCCGACGTGGGACTTGAGACAGGTTCATCAGCGGCCGTTGCCGTGATCAGCTACAACTGCTGGCAGCGACGCTACAACGGCGATTCGGCAATCATCGGGAAAACGATTAGGGCCAACGACCGGCCCCCCACGATTATCGGCGTTACACCGCGGAAGTTTGGAGGTTTGATCATCGAAGCCGCTCCTGACGCGATTGTGCCGGTGGGGTTTTCCGGCGGCTTGGATTTTCGGAACCCCGAGCATCTATGGTTAAGCGTGGTCGGGCGGTTGAAAGCAGACACGACGTTGGAACAAGCGCGCGCACAACTGACAACGCTTTGGCCAGGAATACAAGCCGCGACCTTGCCGCCCTCGTACCAGGGCGCGCAGCGCAGCCGGTTCTTCGCACGAAGGATCGATGTTGAATCGTTCGCCAGGGGGAACTCGTACTTACGTGAACGCTTCCGGTACCAACTGGCGACGTTAATGGGACTGGTGGGTCTGGTACTTCTGATTTCCTGCGTCAATCTGGCTAATCTCACGTTGGCGCGTGCTGCGGCGCGCGAGCATGAAATAGGCATTCGGGTTACTCTGGGCGCGACCGGCGGGCGCTTGGTTCGACAGCTCCTCACGGAGAGCGTGCTCCTTTCGGCGGCCGGAGCTTTACTGGGATTGGCCCTCGCATCCTGGATAACCCGCTTGCTCGCAAAGGTCATGTGGACTGGTTTTGTCCCGCTCGGGCTTGATCTCGCTCCCGACCTCCGCGTCCTGGTATTTACGACGGGCGTCGCTGGGCTCACGACGGTACTTTTCGGAATGATCCCTGCCTGGCGGATGACTCGGATCGACCCGGCGGGCGCGCTACAACAGAACGCGAGAATGGCCGGCGGCTCGGCGGGAAGATTCAATAGGGGGCTGGTCGTCGCCCAGGTGTCGCTGTCGCTCATCCTGGTGATCGGGGCGACCCTGTTTGTGCGGAGCTTTGAGAATCTAAGGTCGCTCGACCCTGGGTATCGTCGTCAAGGCGTGCTGGTGATGCAACTTTTCCCGCAAGCGGGTCACGAAAAGATCCCAAATCGCGCCGCTTATTACCAGGAGCTTGCGGAAAAACTATCCCAGCTTCCCGGCGTAGAGTCGGTGAGCTATTCGCATATGGGGCCCGCCTTCCGTTACGAGTACAAAACGCCGGTGTCGATCTCTTCTGAGTCTGCGGCGCCTGTGGAAGCGGTGGAGGACTGGATGGGACCGGGCGTTTTCCATCTGCTCGGAATGCGCGTGCTGGAAGGCCGAGAGTTCGACTGGCGAGATGTCGAGCGGACGCCGCGCGTCGCTATCGTGAGCGAGAGTCTTGCCCGGCGGCTAACGCCCGGATCCAGCCCGATCGGTCGAAAAATCAACGTCGGCTCGGACGCCGACCACAAGAATCTGGAAATCGTTGGTGTGGTAAACAGCGCCACCCTCTGGAAGATTCAGAGTCACGAGCCCATGGCGGTTTATGGAGCACTCATGCAGGAGCCGAGCATGAACCAACCCATGGTCGACCTCCGCATTGCCGGTGATCCACAAGCACTCGCGTCGAGTGCGCGCCGCGTGGTCGAATCGATGGGCCACCACTTTCCGCTGCGGATCCAAACGGTGGAGGCGCGCCAAGGCGAGATTCTCAACATGGACCACGTAGTCGCCATGCTGTCGGCCTTTTTCGGTGGCTTGGCGTTGTTGCTTGCCTCGATGGGCCTTTACGGCGTGATGTCCTATGCGGTTTCCCGGAGGACTCCCGAGATAGGAGTCCGCAGGGCGCTCGGCGCACAAAAGGGTGACATCCTGTGGATGGTGACGCGGGAAGCCCTGTTCTTAGTGGTCGCCGGACTTGCCATCGGCCTTCCCGGTGCCTTGGCAGCAACCCGCGTGATTTCCAGCATGCTTTTTGGACTGAAACCCACGGATTTGTTTTCCATGTGCGTGGCAACCGCATTGATGATTGCCGTAGCCCTCATCGCTGGATATCTGCCTGCGCGCAGAGCGTCGAAGGTCGATCCCATGGTGGCGCTGAGGTATGAGTAAAGCCGTCAGCTATGATAACCGCGCTCGTTACCCACAGTTGCCGTGGGCGGGGATCATTCTGCCTCTTCTCGGTCGCCTCCCGATTTCTGCGTTTCTCTTACTGGCTATCGCGCTTTCCGCTTGCGCCCCGAGGACGGGAGGCAAGTACCAGATCAGAAGAACGGAAGAGGGTTTGTTGGTGGTTCCGCCGCCCTACTGGCAGGAGCCACCGGGGAAACCGATCAAGTTACAGTTAGTCCCGTCGCAGAGCGGAGTTTCGGCTTCGGGTTGCTCCGCCGACAGCGGTCTATTTCGTGCATCTCTCGCGAGGGGTTCGTCCCCCAAATGGAGTGTAACGCTTCCTTCCTGGGAATCCTGGCAGGCCTCCCTTGCGAGTGGCAGCTTTCCTTTTGATCATTTCCTGGATGAATTGGGCAAGCTTGAGACAAGAGGCTGTCTTTCCGCCGGGGCAGGCGCGCTGCTGGAGCAGGCGGTCCGAGAGAGCGTTCCTGTCATGGTTCATGATTCGCTGCGTTACCGATACGATTGGCAGGAGTTTGAGGGGTTTATTGGTCTTGAGCCAGGGATGCGGCTGAGGATCGAGCGCGCCGAGTACAACCCTGCAGGGAAGATTGCCGGCACCAGCACCACTTATTACCAGATCGAGCGCGACTCACATCGGGCAATCGCCTTTCGATTATTGGGACCTAAGCAGGTGAATACTCCGGATGACGCTTTGCCGGACCGGAATCTGGCGACGTCGGTTCGCGATATGTTTTATGCCCGTCTCTTCCTGTCCGGCGCCCATGTTCCGAACAACCTCAGGTACACCGCCCTGATTGCCGGAACTCGCACCCGAGAACGAATGGAAGAGATTGCGGAGTCGCTTAAGGAGCATCCTGATACTGGTTGTCCCCAGGGGCCTGAGCAACAGGTGAACTGCATGATCTTTCGGGGCCCGGTCACCGCCAGCGTGGAGCTTCAGGTCTCGGTGAATGGGCAGCAAGTCTTCGCGGGACTGGAACGCGATGTCCGAAGCCTCTTCGATGAACCAGCGCGCCCTTGTGCCCTCCGGTCCTTACGCGTCGAGCGAAGGTATTTGAATAAATATGTTCCAGTTGAATTCAGCATTGCCGATGACTCGGTGCTTGGTCTCATGCTCGTGGGAGGAGATCGAATCGTATGCCCTGCGCCACCCGAAAGCCCGAATTAGAAGCCGGGCAGCGATCTATCGGCGTAGCGCGGACCTGTTCGTTAGGTCCGCGGCTCTTCACATGCAAACAAGGAAGGCTTTGATTAGGGAAGGAGGTCGAAGGCAGAGACATGCTTCGGGCGAACGCGGCGGAAATCGCGGCGGTCCGTAGTGACCAGAGATTTGAGCTTCAGCCGTTCTGCCACAGCCACCAGCGAGGCATCGACCAGACCCAAAAAGTCATACTCGCCGAGCAATTGTGCGCATCGGGCCACGTCGGCTTGGGTAAGATTCTCTACCGTGATTTCTCCGGCAGCCAGAGACTCGACAAACAT
Source organism: Terriglobia bacterium (assembly GCA_050010335.1). Taxonomy (GTDB): domain Bacteria; phylum Acidobacteriota; class Terriglobia; order UBA7540; family UBA7540; genus Bog-366. Next base: position 5,329 of record JBEKLF010000294.1, on the reverse strand, counting down.
TTTTTCAATGTGGGGGCCGAGGCGGCTGCGGATCAGGCAGGCAGCTTCCGGGATTACAGTGGAGGGCGTCAGCAGCGCCTGGCGCTCGCCCGCGAAAAAATCACGCATGCGCCGGTGCCAGGCGTCGTCGGCGTCCGCCAGTGCGTAGAGGGCGCCAGTATCAACCAGGAGCGGCATTAACTCCGCTCCCGCTTTTGGCGCTTGCTTGCGTGGGGGGCAAGGTCGCGCCAGAGGAGTTCCTCGTGATGCTCAGCGACGTCTTTCCGCCCGCTGCGGCCTTTCCCGAGGAAACCGAGCGCGAACGTCTGGCTGCGTTTCTGTTCGGTAACGTAGTGAGCCAGCGATTCGCGCATCAGCGCGGACACGGGAACACCCTTGCGGCGCGCCAAGGCATGGAGTTCTTGGTCTATAGATTCTTCTACAAAAAGTGTGGTTCGTTTCATATGACATATTCTAGCATACATGCAGCCTCAGGAGTTGCGCCTTCGGGACTAGCAGTCCACGGCCAGCCATCATCTAGTGCAGCGCGGAGCTTTCGAGTGCGGCAGCTTGCTGTCGCTTTCCTCCCCGCGAGCTTGCTCGCGGGATTTCGAACGTGCCCACAGTTCTCCGCCAGGGAGCTGGCCGGCAGATTGCTCATGTAGCGCCGAGCTTTAGTCCGGCATGTGCCGCCCTAAAAGACGGCGCTACGAAAGGCACCTGCTGAACTAAAGTTCAGCGCCACAGACCCGCCAGCAAGCTGGCTGGGGAAAAAGCGGCAGCAAGTTGCCGCACTCCAAAGCTACGCCGCCCGGCGGGCAGTAGCTGAGAGCTGAAAGCCGATCGCTGATAGCTCCATCAGGTGAACCATGAACTGGATCAAGCAACTGTTTTCGCGACGGCGTCTTTACGGCGACCTGAGCTCGGAGATTCAAGCTCACCTCGCGGAAAAGGTCGAGGAACTCGTAGCCGGCGGCATGTCGCGAGAAGAAGCCACCTTCGCCGCCCGGCGCGAGTTCGGCAACGTGCTCCAGTTCGAGGAGCGCAGCCGCGAGGTGTGGCAGTGGCCATTCCTCGAAAACTTTTTCACGGATGTTCGCTATGGTCTGCGCATGTTGCGCAAGAATCCCGGCTTCACGGCCGTCGCAGTGCTCACGCTCGCGCTGGGCATCGGCGCGAACACCGCCATTTTCAGCGTTGTGGAAGGCGTGATGTTGGCCCCGCTGCCTTACTTCCAACCCGACCGATTGGTCGCAATCTGGGAGAGCCATCCGGGCGCCCCGCACGTGTGGATTTCCTACACCAATTTCCAGGATTGGCAGCGCAATGCGCGCTCATTCCAGCAAATGGTGGCGTTCGCCTGGCAGGGCTCCGATGTGACCAGCCCCGGAACCCCGGAGCACCTCAACGGCATGTTCATGTCGGCGGGTTTGTTCTCTACGCTGGGCGTAAGGCTGGCCCTCGGCCGGGAATTCTCCCCGCAGGAAGACCAGCCCGGCGGCGCGCCCGTGGTCATAATCAGCGATCGCTTGTGGAGAAATCGGTTTGCCGGCAGCCCTGACGCGCTCGGCAAGCTCATCACGCTCGATGCAATTGGCCGCACCATCGTCGGAGTCCTCCCGCCAACGTTTCGTTTGGAAGACGCCGCCGACGTTTATATGCCGCTCGGCCAAGGTGACCCCCTTTACATCAATAATCGCGCCATCCACCCCGGAATCCTTGCCATCACGCGCCTGAAGCCGGGAGTGAGCCTTGCTCAGGCGCAGGGGGAAATGAGCACGATCCAGAGCCACCTGGACCAACTCTATCCCGATGCCGATCGCGACCTGGGAACCGACGTAATACCCCTGAAGCAGCAGATCGTGGGGAACGCGGGCAGGACGCTATTGCTTCTATTGGGCGCGGTGGGAATGGTCTTGCTGATTGCCTGCGCGAACTTTGCCAGCCTCCTGCTGGCACGCTCGGCGGCGCGCACAAGAGAGTTTGCCGTTCGCCTGGCGCTGGGAGGCAGCCGCGCGCGCGTGATCCGGCAGTTGCTGACCGAAAGCGTGCTTCTCTCGCTCGGTGGTGGCGGCTTGGGGCTGCTGGTGGCCATGGTGGGAATCAACCCTGTGCTGGCAGCGGTGCCGGGAAACTTGCCTCGCAGCGAAAACATTGGTGTGAACATTCCCGTCCTGTTGTTCACGCTGGGCGTTTCAATTGTGGTTGGTTTGCTTTTTGGCCTCGTGCCCGCCCTCAAGAGTTCCAAAGCAGAGCTGGAACTTTCGTTGAAGGATGGAAGCCGCAGTTCGACGCGGGCCCACCATCGCGCACAAAGCAGTCTGGTGACTCTCCAAATAGCCTTGACCCTCGTGTTGCTGGTGGGCGCTGGTTTGTTATTTCGCACGATCCAGAACATGTGGGACGTCAATCCCGGCTTCGACACGCGCAATCTAATTGCCTTCAAGGTGGGGTTTTCACCCCAGCTCACCAGGACCGCCTCGGGCACTCGAGCTGCCTGCCGGCAATTGATTGAGCGCATTCAGCACGTTCCCGGCGTCGAGGCTGCGGACTATACCAACCTCGTTCCCCTGAGTCGCGACGATAACGACTCCCCGTTTTGGATCGGCACGCACGCGGCTACGTATTCGCAGGCTGCACCTCGTCTGAACCTGTTTTGGACGGGGCCGAATTACCTCCAGACCATGAAAATACCGCTCCTTCGCGGCCGCTTCTTGACACGGGAAGACACCACCAACTCCCCGCCGGTGGTTCTGATCGACACAGATTTTGCCGATACCTATTTTCCCGGCAGGGACCCCGTGGGCGAGACCATCACCATCGCACTCTGGGGGACCGTTCAGATTGTCGGCGTGGTGGGCCATGTCCGGCACTGGGGGCTGGGCGACGCGAGCGAAATGCCCAAGTCAGAACCTGTCTACGCATCTTTTTACCAGCTTCCGGATAGGTTTGTCCCGGCATTTTCCGAATACCTAACGGTGATGCTCCGCACGCCGCTCTCGGCGGCCACTGTCATGCCAGCGATCAGAAAGGTTGTTTACGGGACCGGCAAAGACCAGCCGGTTTATAACATCCACACGATGCAGGAGATCGCTTCGCAATCAATGTCGCCCGAGCGCTTCCCGATGATCCTGCTTGGGGTCTTTGCGGGCTTGGCCCTGCTGCTGGCGTCGGTGGGAATCTACGGCGTGATTTCCTATTCGGTGGCCCAACGCGCGCGGGAAATTGGCATTCGCCTGGCCCTCGGCGCAGATAAGCAGGACGTTTTTCGCATGGTCATAGGACAGGGCCTTCGGCTGGCAGTGGCCGGACTCGCGATCGGGGTCGCTGCCGCGCTGGCTCTCACTCGCGTGCTCACCAGCTTGTCGCACCTGCTTTACGGAGTGGGGGCCGGCGATCCGCTGACGTTCATCGCCGTCTCGCTCCTGTTGACCGGAGTTGCGGTCCTGGCCTGCTACCTTCCGGCGCGCCGGGCGACCCAAGTCGATCCCATGGTGGCGCTGAGGTATGAATGAAGCGGTCAGCGATCAGCTATCAGCCGTCAGCTAAAAGCCGCTCAGGCTGCCGGGCAGTAGCTGAGAGCTGAAAGCTGATAGCTAAACTGGTGAACCATGAACTGGATTAAACAACTCTTTTCACGCCGGCGTCTCTACGGCGACCTCAACGCGGAGATTCAAGCGCACCTCGCGGAAAAGGTCGAGGAACTGGTGGCCGGCGGCATGTCGCAGGAAGAAGCCACCTTCGCTGCCCGGCGAGAGTTCGGCAACGTGCTCCAGATCGAAGAGCGCAGTCGCGAAGTGTGGCAATGGCCCTCGATCGAGAACTTCTTCATGGACGTTCGCTATGGGCTGCGCCAGCTTCGGAAGAATCCCGGCTTCACCGCCGTGGCAGTGCTGACACTGGCCCTCGGCATCGGCGCGAATACGGCGATCTTCAGCGTGATTGATGCCGCCTTGCTGCGCCCGCTTCCTTACGACCGGCCGGAGCAGCTCGTCAACATCTCCACAATGCATCTGAACGGAAACGGGATGGTGATCGCTCCGGACTTCAAAGCCTGGCAGAAACAAAGCGGTGTCTTCGATAGCATTGGGGCCTTCGGCCTTGGTTTCAACGGCTACAGCCAGGGCGCGAATCTGACGGGCATCGGCGAGCCCGTGCGCGTGAACGTCGTGCCGGTTACGGTGGGATTCTTCCAGATGCTGGGAGTGCGGCCGATCTTGGGACGGAGCTTCAGCGCGGAGGAGGAGCAGCCCGACCACAGCCACGTCGCGCTGGTGAGCGCCACGGTGTGGCGGCAGGAATTCGGCGGGGACCGCGGCGTCCTGAACAAAACTGTCCGCCTGGACAAAACGCCCTACACCATCATTGGGGTCATGCCGGCCGGGTTGCTGTACCCTCCCGGAGACCTGTGGGTGCCGAAGGTGCTCGACGCGTCCAATTCCCTTCCCCAAAGCGCCGACTGGCCCATGCTCTACGTCATCGGCCGCCTGAAGCCCGGAGTGAGCCTCGCCAAGGCACGGACGGATATGGAGGTTCTGACTCACCGCCTTGACGACCAGTTTTCGGCAGGCCGAAGAAAGAATCACTCGCGCTGGCACGTGACGATTGTCCCGCTTCGCGAGTTGTTGGCGGGGGATGTCGGACATATTTTGCTTATTCTCCTGGCGGCGGTGGGGTTTGTCCTCCTGATCGCGTGCGCGAATCTTGCCAATTTGCTCTTGGCCCGAGCAGCCGCACGCGGCCGGGAGGTTGCCGTCCGGTCGGCACTCGGCGCAAGCCGATTCCTGCTGATCCGACAATTTGTCGTAGAGAGTGCCCTCCTGGCGGCAGGCGGAGGAGCGCTCGGGGCGATACTCGGTGTCTTGTCGGAGGGGGCCTTGACGGACCTCGTCCCACCTGAACTCCCGGCCCAAATAAGTTTGGACCCAAAAATTCTTTTTTTCGTAATCGGCACTTCCGTCGGCGCGGTAATTCTCTTCGGGCTGGTTCCCGCGCTCGCCGCCTCGCGAGTGAATGTTAATCAAGGCCTGAAGGAAAGCGGCTCCGGCGCCGGACTGGGGCGGAGCACGCATCGCCTTCGCGGTCTGCTGGTGGTCGCGGAAACAGCGCTCGCCCTGATCCTGCTGACGGGTGCGGGTCTGATGGCTCGCAGTCTGCTGCGGCTCACGGCGGTGGACTTGGGTTTCGACCCGCACAACGTCTTGCTCGGAGATGTCTGGTTGCCCGTCACCCTAGGAGCCTGTCGGAGATAGATTTTGGCTCCCCACAGATCAAGTCTCAAGATTTTGGGGAGGAGGGTGGGGTTGATTATTGACAATGGAGGAAAGGCTTGTAAGATGCGGTTATGGGC
>JBEKLF010000293.1:0-9944 GCA_050010335.1 Terriglobia bacterium | reverse complement strand
CACTTCGACTCCCGAGCCTACCGGCGTCCCTATCCTCCTTGCTCAAACCAACCCCCCGGCCCAGTTGCGGCCAGAAAACCGCACCCCCGCCGCCGCTCCCTCTCTTACGTGCGGATTTGGGACGCCGACTCCGGCGAATCTCGTCCGCGCCAGTCCCCTTTTTCCACGAGGCAAGCATGCAGAATTTGGGATAGTGGTGGAGTTTGATGATGCGGCCGCATTACGCCGTCAAGTGGTCCGTCGGCTGACGGATAAACTCGCCGCTATACCCTCAAACTGCGTCATTCCCGAATTTGAGCAATTGCGGTCATAAAGCCCCTCAAGTTTTCTTCGCAAAGGCCGATGTAGAGTTTAGCGTCAAAGCCCGCCAGCGCTGCGATTTGACCCGCCCAAATGCGGCGCTGAGCCCTTGGCGGCAAGTCAGACGACCCCTTCGCCCCGACGAACACCCTTGCCGCCAAGGCACCCTCCTTGAACCAATGCCATTTACCTTTTGGGGGAATTTGGAGGCGGCTTCAACCGGACATTTGACGAGGTACACTCGCCGCCACACCTTCAAATTGACCCAGTACCCAGGCAACATTCCACTTCGCCAAAAACCTGTTATAGTGAACTTTCAGGCTTTCCAGCAAAAGACATGCGCATCGCCATCCGAATCTTGGCCATTCTGACCATTGCCGCACTGCTCGCCCCAAGCGTGCGATGGGCTTCCATTCGCGGTCCGGTAGAGGCGTGCGAGTGCCTCCCGGGAGCCTGCATGTGTGCCACCCATCACCACGCTTCCGGTCATCTGTCAGGTTGCTGCACGGGCAAGGGCGGTCAATGCGGAATGGGATCTCACGACAGCTACCTAAGTTCAATTCTCAGCACATGGGTTTTTGTGCCCACGGAATACGCCTGGTCGAATCCGCTCGCGCCTTGGAGCTTTGGCCACGACGCAGCACTTATAACTTTGTTGCCGTCACATGTACGGATTCCTGAGCAACCTCCTCGCCCCACTCTCTGATTCCTCCTCACAACACCGGATGTTTGCGCGCTCGGAGCTGTAAGCCGGCAAATGAGAGCGCGAGAGTCCCAGCACCTCTCGCCCTTCATTGCCCGCTTGCGGCCGGCGCCTAATTTCTATTCATCATAAGAAAAGGAGGCTTCATGCAAAGGCTCGTATTCTGTCTGTGTCTGGCGGTCCTTCTAACATTTAGTTCCCTGCTCCACGCCACAATCTTTGGAAGAATCCAAGGAGTCGTGCACGACCCGCAGCATCGGCCGGTATCCGGAGCGTCGGTAAAGCTCCAGGCGATGACCTCGGATTGGTCGCAAACCTCGCAAACCGACGATAACGGCGAGTTCTCGTTCGCCGCCGTGCCGATCGGGGACTACAAGATTACTGTCACTCAGCCTCAATTCCAGGCTTCGGAGCAAACGGTCACCGTCGATTCCGGCTCATCACCGATTCTTCACTTTCAACTGGCGATTGCGACGCTGAATCAAACTACCGTTGTCGTCGGCCGGGGAGAAGTGGCCAGTATGGATTCGGTAACCCCCACCTCTCTCGTCGATCGCGAGGACATTTCTCAAACTCCCGGCGCCGACCGAACCAACAGTCTGGCGATGATCACCGACTTCACTCCCGCTGCCTACGTGACCCACGACATGTTGCATATGCGAGGCGGCCACCAGGTTGACTGGCTGATCGACGGCGTACCCATACCCAACACCAATATCGCCGCCAACCTGGCGCCGGTGATTGACCCGAAGGACATTGATTATCTCGAGGTGCAAAGAGGCAGCTACGAGGCCGATTTAGGAGACCGAACCTACGGAATGTTCAACATCGTGCCCCGCAACGGCTTCGAGCGTAACAATGAGGCCGAACTCGTCACGACTTTCGGCAATTGGTATCAAACCAACGATCAACTCAATTTCGGATCGCATACCGACCGCTTCGCCTATTACGCCAGCGTAAACGGCAATCGCAGCAACTACGGCCTACAGACTCCGATTGCGCAAGTCTTTCACGATGCGGAGAACGGCTACGGGGGATTCGCTTCGTTCATTTTCAATCCCGATTCCGAGAACCAACTGCGGTTGGTCACGTCGTCGCGGGAAGATTACTACCAAATCCCCTACGACCCGGACCCCAACTCCATCGGAAATCAGCAGCTTACGGCGGCGGGGGAGTCTCCTAGTTACGGCCTCCGGGATGGCGAGCACGAGCGCGACGGCTACGTCGCCTTCTCCTGGGTCCACACCTTCAATGCCAATACTCTGCTTACGGTTTCTCCCTTTTATCATTACAACAGCGCTGATTACCAAGGCGGCGCGGGCGATTACCCCGTCATCTCCACCATGGATCAGGCGGCCCATTACGGAGGCTTGCAGGCGACTCTTAACGAACACATCTGGAGGAACGACGTTGAGGTCGGAGTGTACGGATTCGCTCAGCACCAGAACAACCTTTTCAACAACCAATTCACCGACGGCAGCGAAAACTTCCCCGCCTCTTCGATTGGCGTAACCGGAGGACTTGCGAGTTTCTTCATCAACGACAAGTTCAAAGTGACTTCGTGGCTAACTTTAATCGCCGGCCTCCGCCAAACCCACTTTACGGCGGATGTCGTGGAGAACGCGACGGACCCGCGCTTTGGTGTTGCCATCCGAGTCCCACGCCTGAACTGGGTCTTTCGCGCCTTCTACGGTAAATATTACCAAGCCCCGCCCCTCGTGACGGCCACAGGCCCCCTGCTGGGTTTAGCGAACAGCCAGAATCTTACCTTCGCTCCCTTGCACGGCGAGCGCGATGAAGAGCACCAATTCGGCGTCACGATTCCTTATCGCGGCTGGGTACTCGACGCCGATACATTTCAAACCCGGGCGAGCAACTGGCTGGATCATAACAATATCGGAGAATCCAACCTCTTCTGGCCGATCACGTGGGATGCCGCCTTGATTCAAGGTTGGGAACTCACCCTGCGCTCCCCCCGTCTCTGGAACCGCGGCCAGTTTCACCTTGCGTACTCGAATCAAATCGCGCAGGCAACCTCACCCATCACCGGAGGCTTGGTCTGCCCTACCAGCAACGATACGGCTTGCCCACTCGATATTACGTCGGGATATGCCCCGGCGGACCATGATCAGAGAAACACGGTGAACTTCGGGTTCAATGGAAACCTTCCCCGGCGCGCCTACGCTTCAGCGAATGTGTACTACGGCTCGGGGTTCACGAACGGGATTCCGGATGCGCAATATCCGGGGCCGTACCTGCCGTCGCACATGACTTTCGACATTTCGCTGGGCAAAACCTTCCGCGAGAAATACACCTTTTCCGTAAACGCGCTGAACGTGGCCAACAAACGCGTGGAGCTGGACAACAGCCTGACGTTCGGAGGCTTTCACTACAACGACCCGCGACAAATCTACGGCGAATTCAGGTACCGCTTTCACTTCTAGCCGTTGGTGCCGTTCCGGGGTGTACAATTTCCCCTGCGCCGTCGCACGAGGGCGCGTCGTTTTGTCCCGGGGAGGTTAGCAATGCGCGCGCAAGGGTTAATGGCGTGTCTGATCGGGTTGAGCATGGTGCTTATTGTGGGATCATGCCAAACCCAGAAGCCATTGCCGCAGCAGCGATTTGATCTAAAGGGGAAAGTGGTTGCAGTCAACAAAAGCGCCGGCACGGTGACCTTGGCGCACGATGCGATCCCGGGCTACATGGCGGCCATGACGATGGATTATCCCGTGAAGGACCAATGGGCTTTCGGCGTACTCAAGCCGGGCCAAACAGTCACCGCAACCTTGGTGGTGGCAAGCGACAGAGCCTGGATCGAGGGGATCGTCGTGAGTGAAGACGCCAAGCCGGAAACCAAGTCGCTCGCGCCTCCAGAAGCCGCGCGCACGCCTCTGGGGGAAGAAGTGCCAGACTTTACGCTGATCAATCAGGATGGGAAGCGGATTCATTTCCATCAGTACCGGGGCAAAGCGTTGCTGCTTACCTTCATCTACACTCGTTGCCCGCTTCCCAATTATTGTCCGCTGATGAGCAAGAACTTTGCGCAAATTTGGCGGCAAGTTCGCAACGACCCGGCGCTTTCCCCTGCGACACACTTGCTCAGCGTCAGCATCGACCCCGAGTATGACAAGCCTGCTGTGCTGCGCGCCTATGCCATGCAGGTCGCGGGCAACACTGCTCCGTTCAACCATTGGGAATTCGCTTCCGGCACCCCGGAACAGGTTCGCAAACTTGGTGAGTTCTTTGGCCTGAAATACTGGACCGACAGCGGCCAGATTGTGCACGCGCTGGTGACGGCGCTAATCGGTCCCGATGGGAAAGTTGCCCAACTCTATCGCGGGAACGATTGGCAGACGGCGCAAGTGCTCGGCAATCTCCGGGATTTACGCCCGACTGCGAAGTCAGTTCTCCCATAGGCCTTTTGTGACCTTAACCATAACTTTGGCGTTTGATCAGGTTATGGTTTATCCTTGTCCTCCGAAATCTCGAATGTGGACGATTGGCGCCAAGCGCCCATCCATCCCTAGAACTCCTTATTTCCGCTATGATTGACCAAAGAATTCTATCGACCGACCTACTGCTTCACATCACCAAGGCACTCGACATTCCACTTCACGGTCTGGTGGCGGTCATCGAGCTTCTGGATGATGGCGGCACCGTGCCCTTTATCGCACGCTATCGCAAAGAGGCGACGGGGAATCTCGATGAGGTCAAGGTCCGCGGCATCGAAGAGAAGCTCGCCTATTTCCGTGAACTCGTGGCGCGCCGAGAAACGATTCTGGCGTCCATCGCCGAACAGGGCAAGCTCACCGATGAACTCAAAGCGCGCATTGAGGCGACCTTCGATAAAAGCGAGTTGGAGGATTTGTACCTACCCTACCGGCCGAAGCGCCGCACCAAGGCCACGATGGCGCGCGAGAAGGGACTGGAACCGCTCGCCCTGTATTTGTGGGCACAGCAGTCCGCAGCCGAGCCGCTCGAGACTTTCGCCCTTGGTTTTGTGAATACAGAGAAAGGCGTTAACACGGTGGAAGAGGCGCTGGAAGGCGCGCGCCACATTGTTGCGGAGATGATCAGCGAGGACGCCGATCTGCGCAAAGCTCTGCGGCAAATGATGTTTGAAGAGGGCGTGGTGGTGAGCCGCAAGGTAGCTGACGCCGTGGACGAGCAAGAAAAGTTCAAGATGTACTACGAGTATCGCGAGCCGGTGAAGGCGATTCCCTCGCACCGCATGCTGGCCATTCGCCGTGGCGAGAGCGAGGGCGTCCTCAACTTCCTGATCGAGCTTGACCCGTTGCGTGCCGTGTCCATGCTGAAAGCCCGCATTCTGCGCGCGCCAGGCGATTGGACGCCGCAGCTTGAGCTCGCGATAGAGGACTCATGGGAGCGATTGCTCAACTCTTCGATTCAGGCCGAAATTCGCTCGGAAGTGAAACTGCGCTCTGATGGGGATGCGATTCAGGTCTTTCGAGACAATCTACACAACTTGCTGCTTGCCCCCCCGGCGGGGCCTATCTCGGTGTTAGGAATCGATCCGGGCCTGCGCACGGGATGCAAGGTTGCCGTCATCGACGAGACTGGCAAATTCCTTGCCAACGACGTCATCTACTTGCATCGTTCCAAGGGCGAGGCGGAGGCCGCCGCCAAGACGCTCGAGGCACTGTTGCAGCAGCACAGTGTGCGCGCCATCGCCATCGGCAACGGCACCGCTTCCCGCGAGACGGATGCTTTCGTGCGCGAGTTCCTGCGCGAGCGGCGGCTTGATAACATTTTCTCAGTGACGGTCAGCGAGTCAGGGGCCAGCGTCTACTCCGCCTCGGAGGTTGCGCGGCAGGAGTTTCCGGATCTCGATCTCACCGTGCGCGGGGCCATTTCCATTGCACGCCGGTTGCAGGACCCGCTCTCCGAACTCGTCAAAGTCGATCCCAAATCGATCGGCGTTGGCCAATACCAGCACGACGTTGACCAGCGCCAGCTTCACCAGTCGCTCGAGAGCGTGATCGAAAGCTGCGTCAACCGCGTGGGAGTTGATTTGAACACTTCCTCTTGGACGCTCTTGCGCTATGTCGCCGGCGTCACGGAGCGGACTGCTCTCAACATCGTCAACTTTCGGAATGAGAACGGCAGCTTCCGTTCCCGCGCGCAATTGCGGAAGGTTCCCGGCATCGGACCGAAGACGTTCGAACAGGCGGCCGGCTTCCTACGCATCCGCAACGGCGACAATCTGCTCGACATGACTGCGGTCCACCCCGAGTCCTACCAAATCGTCGAACAAATCGCGCAATCGCTGGAGGTGCCCATCGAGGAGCTCATCAAAAACCCGGCGCTTCTCGAAAAGGTGGACCGCAACCGCGTGTCGGCCGGTACCTACACCCTGAACGATATTCTGGAGGAGTTGCGCAAACCGGGGCGCGATCCCCGCGACAAGTTCATTGCGCCCAGCTTTAACGAGCAGGTTCGCGAACTCTCCGATGTGCACCCCGGCATGGTGCTGGAAGGTGTGGTGACCAACGTCACCAAATTCGGAGCATTCGTGGACGTGGGCGTACATCAAGACGGCCTTGTCCACATCAGCGAGCTTTCCAACCGTTACATCAAGGACGCAGCGGATGTGGTGAAGGTGGGGCAGATTGTGAAGGTAAAGGTCTTGAGTGCCGACCCGAAGACGAAGCGCATTTCCCTCTCCATCAAAGCCCTGCAAGATCCCCCGGCCAAGCGGCCACCCAAAGCGCAACCAAAGCCGCAAGCGAAACCGAAGCTACCGCCGAAACCACAACCCACACTGGAAGAACAAATCGCGATTCTCGCCGCGAAATGGAAAACCCGCTAGGCCGCGGGCTGCCGTACTTCCCGCCACTGGGCCAGTCATAATATAATGATGCCTTCACGGGCTATGACACACTTCAGTATGACCGTCGACATCCAGGCATCTCCTGACCGGGTGTGGTCGGTGGTGCGCGATATCGAGCGCTGGCCGGAGTGGACCTCAACCGTGGCGAGTGTCCAGCGCACCGATGCAGGCCCCCTCGCCGTGGGTAGCCGGGCCCGAATTCTCCAACCCACGCTGCTGCCGGCAGAGTGGCAGATTACGGAATTGGACGAGGGAATAAGAAGCTTTACCTGGGTCACCCGCAGTCCGGGCGTACAAGTCACGGGCAGACACCGCGTGGAAGAGAACGGGGACGGGAGCCGGGTCACGCTTTCACTTGAGTTCTCGGGATTCCTTGGTCCGCTGGTCGCCCGTTTCTATCGCAGCCTGAATCAACGCTACATTGCTACCGAAGCGGAAGGGCTCCGCAAGCGCTGCGAGGCCCAGTTGGTGTGACGTGTTAGGGGTTAGAGTTTTTCTGGCATCTGGAAACAAAAACCACCAAGATTGGTGTCGTGTTAGGTTTACTGGCACCTGACACCTGACACCTCCGAATTTCCTCACTGCTTGGGCGCGCCGAAATCCACCTTGGGCGCTTGGCGCGCGCTTTCGGAGGCCGCAAAGTAGTCGTTATTTCGTTGGAATCCCGCCCACCCGGCAAAGATGCTGTTGGGGAAAAGGCCGATGTAGGTATTGTAATCCTGGATCGCCTCGTTATACCGGCGGCGTTCAACGGCGATGCGGTTCTCGCTTCCGGCCAGCTCATCCTGAAGGGCCATGAAGTTCTGATTCGATTTGAGGTCGGGATAGTTCTCGACGATCAGCAGCAGTCTGCCGAGTGCGCCATCCAGCTTGCCATTTGCGGCGATCTTGTCGGCGGGTGTCCGGGCGTTCAGCAATCCGGCGCGGGCATTGGCAATGTCTCCGAACACGGTCTGTTCCTGCTTCGCATAACCTTTCACCGTTTCCACGAGGTTCGGAATCAGGTCGGCGCGCCGTTGCAACACCACATCCACCTGCGACCATTCCTGCTTGATGGCTTCATTCTTGCGCACCATTTCGTTCTTGCTGCTGACGTAAGCCCCTCCCACGACGAGGGCAATCACCACCAGTAAGACCAGCACTACTCCCACCACAGCCAGCAGTATCTTCATGACGTTCCTCCTCCTAATTCGTGAGCCGAGCGATAAGCAACGAAAAGCCGCGGACCTACAGAACAGGCCCGCGCTACACTTCCTTTGCCGGTGGAATCGCCAGCCGGCGGTCCATCTCGTCCGCGACATGTGAAACCTTGTCGAGGTATGCGTCGAATGTGGCCTGGACATCCACATCACGTCCACGCTTGTGCCCTTCGCGAACGCCGAAGATCATATGAAAGGGAGAGGGATCAAACCCCAGCACGGACCCCAGGCGGTCCATCGTGCTTCGCTTGGTGGGCGGAGGCTCCTCCCCCAGAGCAATCAAGGCATGCCGGAACAACGCGGCAAACGTCGAAATGGATTCGGTCATCAGTTCCAGGGTCTTGCGGGAGTCAGTGGGATGCCGCAGATAGTGCTGCCGCAGACGCAGCGTATTGTTCCGCAACTCCCTTTCCACTTGCAGGCGGTGGCGATCCATCGGAACATGCAGCGCTGCCACTGAATCTTCGCCGTCAAGAATCCGGTGAGCCGCTTTGATGTCCAACAGTTCGATGGCGAAAATATCGGCGGAATGGTGAAGCTCGTCAAGGGTGAAGAATAGTGGCGCGGGATGCCCCTTCTTCACCCACCACGCGGAAGCCTCGTGCAATTTGCCTAAATCCTCCCGGCCCAGACTCTGCACGATGCATAAGATATTCAAGTCAGAATGGCCCTCGTGAAACTCTTCCGTCGCCGCGGAACCGTAGAGGATTACTGACAACAGGTTGCTTCCCGCGTCATTTTTCAATCGGGTCACCAGGTCGGTCAGGTCTTGTTCTGATTTCATAATTCTCGCTCCCGGAGCATTGCCATTCGAGGTGATTTGTTACCAGCTCCCGCCTGCTCCGCCACCACCTGAGGAGCCTCCGCCAAATCCACCGAAACCTCCGCCACCACCGCCTCCGCCAAAGCCGCCCCCACTCCAGCCGCCTCCGCCGCGTCCTCCACCTCCCATCAGAAGGGAGGTGAAGAACCATGGACCCAGAAACTTAAGTAAGAAGGGCCCGACGATGATGACGAGAATAAGAAGAAAAATGATCTCTCCGCCTGTCAGGTGCGAAACCTGCCCCTTACCATCTTCCGCGGCAGGAGTGGCCCCCGCCAGGCTATCGAGGGAAACGTGGCTGTCTTGTGCAATCACCTCGGCGATCTGGACCACCATTTGCACGATGGCGCCGCTGTAGTCGCTCTGGCGCAAGAATGGAACCATGCTGCGCCCGAACCCGCCCACCTTGCCGTCGGGAAGGATGGGTTCGAGTCCATAGCCCACTTCGGTCCAGTACTTGTGGTCATCGGTGGCAAGCAGAACCATCACGCCACGATCCGTTCCCTTGAACCCCACGCCCCACTTCTGGAAAAGGTGATTAGCGAAGTCCTCCACCGTGTCGCCGTCCAGAGTTTTGACCGTGACAACCGCAATCTGCGCCTTGGCTTTTTGATCGACCTCCATGCCTAACTGGGTAAGTTTTTCCACCGTTGTCGAATTGATCACACCGGCAAAGTCGTTGACGTATCCTTGGGGGTTGAGCTTTTGCCACTGTTCCGCGTGAACCGGCGCAACAGAAACCAGCGTCAGCAGCAGGATGAAGAGGCTGCCACGAGAAAGAAGTCTGAAATCGTTGGACCGCATCATTTACGTGAAACTCGATCCCGAAAAGCGAAATGCCGAGGCTGCATCATTCTGTCAAAGCCTCGCGGTCGCAGGCGCAATTAACTTACACTTGATCGTACACGGCATCGAAGGCCGGCGCAACTTCCGGGTTTAACTGTTTATGTCTGCGATTCAGACAGTAAGAAACCAGGCTGGGCGGCCGACCAGCGCTCGGTCTGTCAACAGGTCTATCCGATCCGCCCGCACGGCTCTTGACGGCCTTTCCGACGGCCAGTTGTCCAC
>JBEKLF010000292.1:0-9973 GCA_050010335.1 Terriglobia bacterium | reverse complement strand
GTGGCGGGGAATCCCGGAGCATCTGCGCTCCGACAATGGTCCGGAGTTCATCGCCCAGGAGTTGCGGAAGTGGCTGGGGAGCTTAGGAACGGGAACGCTGTATATCGAACCGGGAAGTCCCTCGGAAAACGGCTACTGTGAGAGTTTCAATGGGAAGCTACGGGATGAATGCCTGAATGGAGAAATCTTCTACTCGTTGAAGGAGGCGCAGATCGTGATCGAGTTGTGGCGTGTGGAATACAACACCCGGCGACCCCATTCGGCGCTCGGCTACAGGCCGCCGGTACCGGCGGCCTGTAGCCCCCTGGTTTCACCAAATCCAGTTTCACGGCCCCAAGCTGTGATGTAGACTCTCTCACTTGGTTTGGTACAAAATCTCGGTCAGGTCACGTAGTGAATGGAACCTTTAGGGTTGGATCACACCAGATCCATTAGTGTCGAAGGCATCTTTGATGTACTGTCGGTCCTTCGCGTAACTCCAGTGCACGTTACGAAAGTACGCTCCAAGCTCCTTGCCCTTCTTCGCCTCAACCAAACGAATGATCTCATCGTGTTGCTGAGCGGACACGTCCAGCCACTCAGCCATAGAGGTTTGACCAACTGGAAAAATGTAGATCAACTGCCGCGCAGAATCACACAACTCCCGTAAGGTGCGATTCCCAAATCGGCAAAGAAAAATGTTATGGAACTCTTGATTCCAACGGCCGTAACCCGTGTGGTTACTTTCTCTGGCCATTTGCTTCATTTGATCGTTGTACTGTTTGAGGAGGTCGACGTCTTGTGAAGTAATCTTGTGAACCACTGAGCTCGCGGCAGCGCCTTCCAAGATTCCAAGGATCTGGTAGGTCTCCGCGACGTCATCAACAGTCAGCACCCGAACGTTGTAGCTGCGCCGACGATTAAGCACCACAACGCCATCCGCTTCAAGCTTCAATAAAGCCTCACGAATCGGAGTGCGGCTTATGCCAAGTCCTTGAACGAGGTCCGACTCTAGGATCCGGGAGCCGGGTTTCATTCGCCCCTCGGTAATCTCCCGCCGGATTAAGGCATAGGCTTGCTGCCCGAGTGACTCAAGTCGAATTTGCAAAATTCACACATCTTTGATATACGGTATACCATCTATCGGCGATGTATACCGTATACCATATTGACTGTCAACCGGATTTTTCATGGATTTCTCTCCCAGAGTTGTTAACTTACAACGCGATCAATTTAGAGTTTTGGCGAATTACAGAACCACCGCTCACTTCGCGGCGGTTAACTGCCAGCGGTATTCTTCTGGCTTTTGTGTTGCTTCCTTCTGCGTTACGCCGGGTGCCCTGCCCTCTTGCACCCCGGCACGCCGAGGCGGCCGGGATCGAATGCATTTCAATCTTCCAGCGGAGCGAAGCCGACCATGCGAAAACTAACATTCCTCATCGCCTTTTTGATTCCGTTTTGCATTCTTGCCCAGGAAGGCACCAACCAGCGGCGGCAGGATTTGGAACTCTTTCTGCGAGTTCTCCCGCCCACTAGCCTACCAGAGACGGGAAGGCTCAGCTCTCATGAGAATACGTGGGAGGAATGGGTCAAGCGCACTGGCGAACTCCCGCCGGACTTCGATGCCATGCCTTCGATTCCCGATCTCCCTGATCCCCTCGTGCTGCGGGAGAACGGCCGCAATATCCCCGTCACCAATCAGGCCTTGTGGAATCGCCAGAAGCAGTGGATCCGTTCGCAAACTGAGCACTGGGTCTTCGGCACCATGCCTCCGCCACCGAACAATTTGCGCGCCGTGGTTACCGGTACGCGACGTGAGGGGACGACGACCGTGCGCGACGTGCGCCTGGAATTCGGCCCCGATCATCGCGCCACCTTACGCCTGCAGTTGATCATTCCGGATGGCAAAGGTCCGTTCCCTGTTTTTCTGACCAATCACCCGCGCACGCGACCTTGGGTTGCCACGGCGGTTCGGCGTGGGTACCTCGGCTGTATTTACTTTGCCGCCGACCCGATTTACGGGAATTCCGATGATTCTGATGCGTTCATAGACATCTACCCGGAATACGACTTCTCCTGCCTGGCGCGTTGGGGGTGGTCGGCTTCGCGGGCGGTGGATTATCTCTTCACGCTTCCCGAAGTCGACAAGAAGAAGATTGGCCTGACCGGGCACTCGCGGAATGGAAAACAGTCGTTGGTGGCGGCGGCATTTGACGAGCGCATCGGAGCGGTCATCCTCTCAAGTGGCAATACGGGAGAGTGCGACCCCTGGCGTTACACCACGGACATGTTTGTCAACGAAAGCATCGAATTGCTGACCGGGGGCCAGCCTCACTGGTTTCATCCGCGGCTGCGTTTCTTCGCCGGGCGGGAAGACAAGCTGCCGGTAGACCAGAACATGTTGATGGCCGCCATCGCCCCGCGGGGCCTCATGATGTACTCCGGATATGCAGAGTCGGCGGGCAACCCTCTGGGATTTGAGCAGGCGTATCGCTCCGTGCGGAGCGTCTACCGCTTCCTGGGGCATGAGGAGAACGTCTGGCTCAACCTCCGCGATGGGGAGCATCCCACCACGACCGCAGACATCGAGAACTTTATGGATTTCTTCGATGCGGTCTTTGGCCGCAAGCCCCACCCGAAGTCAGAGACCTGGATTCTGGGCTATACGTTCGAAGGGTGGCAGAAGATCACTCAAGAAAAGATCGATCCGCTCACCTACCCCAAAAGAGCGGTCGGCGATTTCATGAACCAGGCCGACGGACATCCCATCATCCGAGCGCCGCAGTGGGAAGAAAAGAAGCAAGCCATCCGTCAGAAGATTTCACAACTCTTGGGCGAAGCGCCGCCCCAGGTTCCTTTTCCGGCGCATCACAAGATTTCGGAGAGCACCTTGTCAAGCGATGGTTGGCTGGCAACGTTATACAACCGGCCGGTTGACGATGAGTATGGTCAAGCGCGGTTGAAGCGAGAAGGGATGGGTGTGGCCGCGGTGCCGTTCGGAGATGGGTTGAAGGGCGATTTGTATTACCCGCTGGGACCCGATGGCAAACCCAAACCCGGCAAGTGGCCGGTGGTGATCTGGCTGCATCCCTACAGCTACCAGGACGGGTGGTCGGCGGAAAGCCCGTGGCATTCGGGGGGATGGGCCTATACCCAAGACGAGAGACCATCGTTTCCGTCGCTCGCGAAAAGGGGTTTCGCCGTGTTCGCCTTTGACCAACTCGGTTTCGGAACCCGTGTCCACGAGGCCAAGGATTTTTACGAGCGCTACCCCAAGTGGTCGATCCTGGGGAATATGATTAGGGACACGCGGACGGCAATTGATGCACTTTCTGCTTTGGAAGAGATCGACTCCTCCCAAATTTATTTAGTTGGATATGCGCTGGGCGGCAAAGTCGGCTTGCTGACCGCGGCTTTCGACGATCGCATCAAGGGCCTGGTTTCAGTCTGTGGCTTCGATCCGCTGCGGCTGGACACTCAAGAAAAGGGTGTGGAGGGCATCCGGCATTATTCGCACCTCCACGAGTTGTTGCCTCG
The DNA here is from genome assembly GCA_050010335.1 of Terriglobia bacterium. Classification (GTDB taxonomy): domain Bacteria; phylum Acidobacteriota; class Terriglobia; order UBA7540; family UBA7540; genus Bog-366. The sequence goes on along the minus strand of JBEKLF010000292.1, from coordinate 6,457 downwards.
CCTCGGTTTCTTCGTTGGCCATGAGGATCGCGTGCCGTTTGATTTTGACGAAGTCCTGGCGTTGGTCGCTCCTACGCCCGTGCTTCTTGTTGCGCCCACCCTGGACCGCTACGCGCGAATCGCGGACGTGCGGCGTGAGGTTGAGACCTCCAGGAAGGTTTATGACCTGCTCGGCCATGCCGATGCACTGCAATTTGAGACGCCGGAGGACATCAACCGCTTTCCCCATGGCACTCAGGAGCACGCTTTCGATTGGCTCGCCACCCGGGCAGGAGGTGCCGCTCATCAACCGTAAGCGTCAACCGTTAAAGGCTGTCCAGCGCCGCCCCCAGGTCAGCCTTAAGGTCGTCCAGGTCTTCAATCCCAACCGCGTAGCGGATCAAACCTTCGGGAATTCCTGCAGCGGCGCGTTCCTCCGCACTCAGCTCCACGTGGCTGGTCAGGGAGGGAGGACCGACAATGGTCTCCACTTGTCCGAGGTTGGCTGCCATGTAGGCGTAACGCAAGTGGGGCAAGAAGCGGCCCACAGCCTCCATGCCACCTTTAAGTTCGAAACTCAAAACGCCCCCGAAGCCACGCATCTGCCGTTTTGCGATCACATGACCGGGGTCACTCTCCAAGCCGGGGTAGTAGACCTTTTCTACGTTCACCCGCCCATCAAGAAAACGTGCCAGGGCCAAGGCGTTTTCGTTTTGTCGTTGCACACGCAATCCCAGCGTCTTCAAACTGCGCAACAGCATGTGGGCAGCATGGGCGTCAAGAGAGGGGCCGACAATCTCGCGATAGTGATAAATCTTTCGGACCAGGTCCTTGCGACCGCAAACCACTCCGCCCAACACATCCCCGTGACCACCTAAGAACTTGGTAGCGCTGTGAATCACGAGATCAGCCCCGAAGGCAACGGGATTCTGATTGACCGGCGTGGCAAAGGTATTGTCGACGACAGCAACTGCTCCGGCTTTGTGGGCTGCCCCGATCACGCGTTCCAGATCCAGCACCTTTAGTGTGGGGTTAGTCGGCGACTCCAAATATACCAGGTCGCATCCTCGGCCGACCGACGCCTCGAGTGCTTCATGATTGTCCGTATCACAGACCTCACAGATCACACCAAATCGGGGCAATATCTGCGTGAAAACCAGAAACGTGCCACCATAGGCGTCGCGCACGGTCACCGCACGCTGCCCAGGGCTGAGCAAAGCAAAAAGCGTTGTGCTGATCGCCGCCATGCCCGTCGCAAAACTGGTGGCGCTCTCCGCTCCTTCAAGAGCTGCCACCGTCTCCTCGAACAGGCGGGTTGTCGGATTAGAATTGCGGCTATAAATATCACCGGGGACTTGACGCAGCGCTACCGCCCGCCAGGTTTCCGGATCCTCAAAGGCAAACGCCACGTTCTCGACAAGCGTCGGCACGATGCAGCGCGAAGCGGGAGCAACGCGCCTTCCTATATGGACCGACCGGGTTGATGAACCTTCATTCTGAGGCATTCCCAGATCTCCTTGTCAGAGGAATTTCTTTTCCTGGTGAAGCTTAGACCTTAGACCTATGACGAATCAACGGGGTGTGCATTTTAGGCTTGCGGGGAACTTCGCGTGCACGCATTTTATCAAAGCGACCTGACTGCCGTGTTGCGCTATGTAGGGCGAGAGTCTACAGTGCAGCCATATGCAATGAAACTGGGGTAGCTGGAAACTGCGGGCGAAGCCGCTGGCCCTGACGACCTCTACCCAAGTTCTGAGCTCCGCAGCAGGGTAGTGTACAATCACCTGCGGCCGTACGGGGCGTTGCAGGAATGTAGGTTGGCATGCGTCATTGGCTTCGAGCCACCTGCTTAGGAACCGATAATTGTTGCCTTTATGTCTTGCTGCAAAGTCCCGCAACGGCGATTTGAACCCTCACTCGCCATGGTAGCGGAAGTGAGGTAACGTGGGTCTGGTGGCAGGATGACAGGTGAAATCGGCAAGTCATCCCACAGTGACCGAGGAGTCGTGCAAGTACCGAACCATGAGGTTGGAGTCTGGGGAGGGTACCTTGAGTATAGATAAGGGAAGTATCACACGGAGAACATTCTTCACTCAGACCGCGTCGATGGCGGTTGGGGCGTCGACACTAGGGAACGAAGGCCTCGCCCGCTCGTTGGCTACGGTTACATTTCCCACCGGAGAGGACAAAAGACGGCACGATCTTGAGGTTCTCCTCAAGCTTCTTCCCCCTACCGAAACAAACATCACGGGCCGAATCAATGCGTACGATAAGTCTTGGGAAGATTGGGTCAAGCGAACCGGAGAGCTTCCTCCGGATTTCGACGCCATGCCTCCCGATCCCTTCCTGCCCGATCCTCTCGCGGGCATTCGTACACCGGCGCAGTGGAAGTCGCAGCGCGAGCAAATTCGCGCGCAGTTTGAACAATGGGTTTTTGGAAGAATGCCACCCGCTCCCGATAATCTTCGTGCCATCGTCACCACTGCCGGTAACGAGGGGGGCATCGTGATCAGGGATGTTCGCCTGGAGTTCGGTCCCGGCCACAAGGCGACTCTTCGGGTGCAACTCATGATTCCCCCGGGTAAGGGACCGTTTCCCGTTTTTCTTACGAACCATCCGCGTAACTGGCCGTGGGCGGCTTCTGCAGTACGGCGCGGCCATATTGGCTGCATCTATTTCGCCACCGATCCAAAATACGGCAATGCCGATGATGCGGACAAGTTCATCGAACTTTATCCGGAGTATGACTTCTCTTGTCTTGCACGATGGGCTTGGGCGGGAATGCGCGCCGTCGATTACCTCTGCACCCTCCCCGAGGTAGACAACAAGAGAATTGCGATTGCGGGCCATTCGCGGAACGGCAAGCAGGCGCTGCTTGCGGCGGCTTTCGACGAACGGATTTCCGCCGTCATCGCGTCAAGCGGCAACACAGGGGAAGGTGACCCCTGGCGTTACACAACGGACATATTCGCCAACGAGAGTATCGAGCAGATCACCCGTGGTTTCCCGCATTGGTTTCACCCACGTTTGCGCTTCTTTGTAGGAAGGGAACACAGACTTCCCGTGGATCAAAATTCCCTCATGGCATTGGTTGCCCCACGCGGGTTGTTCCTGTACTCCGCGTACACGGAGCAGGAGGGAAATCCATTTGGCTTCGAACAGGCCTATCGATCCGTCGTAAAGGTTTACCGATTTCTAGGACAGGAAGATAAGATTTGGATGCATCTGCGCAACGGTGGGCATGACACTACCGCGGAGGACGACGAGGTCTTTTGCGATTTCTTGGACACGGTTTTTGGTCACAGGAAGTTCCCAAGACGAGAGACATGGATCATTGGCTACACTTTTGACGGTTGGAAAAAGCTCTCGGGTGAATCTTTAGATCCCATGACATATCCGAAACTAGCACTGGGCGGGCTTTTTGCCAACTGGGGCGAGAAAACAAAGGAGGCCATCCGCCAGAAGGTTTCCTGGGCACTCGGCGACGAGCCGGCCGGGGCCCGATTTCCCGCTCGCCGGGAACTCCACGGATCTCCAATGACGGATGAAGGATGGATAGCGTTGCTACTGGACCGGCCTTTCAAGGATAAAGCGCTGGGATGGGTGGGGGTCGGATTCGGAGATGATCTCAAGGCGGACCTGTATTACCCCACCGACCTCGACGGAACGCCGAAGGCGCGCAAGTGGCCGGTAGTGATCTGGATGCACCCTTACTCCTATACCACCGGGTATTCGCGCTATTCTCTGTCCTCGTTCATATCCTTGACCAAGCGTGGATTCGCCGTTCTCGCCTTTGACCAGATTGGCTTCGGAACCAGGGTTTGTAGCGCACGGTATTTCTACCAGCGCTACCCCAAATGGTCGTTGATGGGCAAGATGGTCCTCGACACCCGTGCAGCCATCGATACCGTCACTGCAATGGACGTGGTCGACTCCTCGCGGATTTACTTGATAGGGTATTCGCTTGGCGCCAAGGTCAGCCTGCTGACCGCTGCCTTAGATGATCGGGTCAAAGCCCTTGCGGCTGTCAGCGGGGTCGACGCCTTACGGCTGGACACGCCGGTTAAAGGAACGGAGGGAGTACAGCAGTACTCGCACCTTCATGGGCTGCTTCCTCGCCTTGGGTTCTTTGTTGGCCACGAGAGCCGCTTACCTTTCGACCATGATGAGGTTCTGGCTGCGATCGCGCCAAGGCCCATCCTGCTCGTTGCGCCTACCCTGGACCGTTATGCACAAGTTGCGGACGTGCGGCTGGAGGTTGAACAAGCCAGAAAGATCTACAGTCTCCTCGGCCACGAAAACGCGCTCCAATTGGAAACTCCCCTCGGGTTCAATGGCTTCCCAGCTGCGATGCAGGCCCGTGTTTTCGACTGGTTGGGGAATGATCACCCGCCTCTTTCGTAGAAAGCAGTCCCCAGTCTTCGCGGGCAACCGGCGCAGCAGTTGGCGGAGTTCACTCTTTTGTAGCATATGTACTCCGGCCAAAGTGGAAATCACGAGGGCAATCCTTGTTCATCGGAAGGCTCTCGAAAGGAAAGGTGGCTTGGATCTACGTTTGTAATTCATAGTACATCCTGCTGGCAGGGCCGGGGCTTGGCACGGTAGCTCTCAGGTTTACTGCGAGTCACGTTTCCGTTCCCTGCCCCTACCAGTGAACAGAAGAGTGTGATGAAGAATGACCTGGAGATTCCGGTGACCACTCAGGGAGATTCGCGCATCATTTCCGAAAAGGCACCTTGATTTTTCCCGAAGATTTGGAGACGAATATGCGAAAAGACGAGTGCAACGAGGTGTCTGGAACTGTTAGGGAACGACCTGTGCCAGTGGAGCCTGCAACCAATGCTGCTGCGATGAGAATGGTCACTTCCCGCCGGGAGTTGCTCAAACATGCTGGCAGGGGGATGGCGGCGGGAGTATTCTCGGCCACTATCGGAAAGGTCTTCGCAGAAGAGTCGCAGGTCAGCAAGAAACAAGGCGACCCGGGCTCGGCACCGACGGCGGAGAACAACTCCGGCAAGACTCCCATATCGTTGATCATTGACGATGGATCACCAGTGGATCCGATGTTCTACTTGAGACCGGGCTATGAGACGCCGTTTCTCGTTCCCGGCGAGTTCACCAAGCGGGTGGCAGGGACATTTGAGCGGTTCGACCTGCGGGGGAAATTCACAGTCATCCCAATGCCGAGCTGCCTGGGGCGGATCGACCAATCGCTGAAACGTGTACCAACGGATCACCTGACGGAATTCCTGAAGCTGGTGCGCGAGCGGATTGCTCCGCGGTTCGATATCACGCCGGAATTCCTAACCCATCTGCGGGCGTACGATCTTAAGACCGGAGAATACCAGCACATCTTCGAAGATGTGTGGATCTCCAGGGTGCCGGTAGAGGAAATGGTCGAGTACTTCGTGCTGGCGTTCACAATTCTTAAGAACGTCGGGCTGAACGCTACTGGCATCACATCACCTTGGGACGCGGGCATCGACGTGGAAGGAAAGTATGCCCGTGCCTTGGCAGAGGCTCAGTGGAAGGTCTTCGGCCGGAAGCTGACCTGGTACTTCTTACATGGCACGTATTGGGCGGAACCGCGGCGGTGTTCAGTGGAATACGAGGATCCCGGGCGCGGTCAGGTCGTGGTCAGTGTGCCGGCCAATTTTGCTGATCTCTTCTGGAGTATGGATCTACCAACTCGCAACAAGCAGCAACAATTCATCAAGGAGAACATTGATCGAGTGGTGTCCGCCGACGGGCGGACGGGGCGCATTCGCCAGTTGATGGATTCGGGCCATCCGCTCACTCTCTTGACACACTGGCAGTCGCTTTACACCCAAGGCACTGGACTGGGATTGGAAGGACTGAACGCATTAATGGAACGGATCCAAAAAGTATTCGGCAACAGTCTGGAGTGAGTGACGTGTTCTGAAATGGCACGGTGGTATGTTGCTTCAACGCACTTGCACGCCCCTCAGTAGAAGCAGAAAGGTGGTCGTTGCGACCTCACTTCAGCGGCTTGATGCTAATTGACCTCCTCCTGGTGGAGAAAGCTAACGGTGGCCAGGAGCCACACCGGCGAGTGAAGCCTGGTGATTTCCGAAGGCTCACATCTGCTTTCTGCTGCCAAAATTGACCTCTAAGCTGGGAAAGTTGGTGGGACAACGCTCGCTGAGGCTCTCTGAGGGCAGCAAGTGGGACAGTCCCACCTTATTGCAAAAAATCGCGGGCCTGCAAAAATCGAGCCGGAGAGCACGCGATGCAAGCCCGACCTTCTCGCCCCTCGTGGAGGCCGACTTCCTCGCCCCGCGTCGAGCCGGATGTGCAGATTTCCCGCCTCCGGGACTCACCCCAACTCCCGCCACACTAAGAGCTTATCCGTAAATAACTATTGAAACGTCGGAGGGATTAAGGCAAGATAGTTGCCCAAGATGCCACAGATAAAATCTTGGGAAGTTTCCGACGAGTTTTGGGCGAAGGTTGAGCC
>JBEKLF010000291.1:0-10062 GCA_050010335.1 Terriglobia bacterium | reverse complement strand
TCCATCGTTCACCCTCCGGGTGTGGGTCTAGATTTTCTCGCAAAATCTCTATAACACACATCCCGTGAGGGTGAACGCCTTTTCTGCGGTCTCCCGCTCGTACCAATCGCGATTCTTGGGTCAAACACCGCAGTGGCCTTTGCGCGTAATTAAGGCTAGAATAACCCCCCTATGGATGAACGAGACTTTTTTGACGAGAAGGAAACTCGGAAGCCTGCCAACCTCTCCTGCTTGCACTGCCGGCAATCGGAGACTTACGAAATTCGATGGCTGGTGCGGACCAAGAAGAAGGCGTTGCGTGGCGGTGCGGATGAACGCGACCGCGCGAAGTTTGCCAAGGCGCAATCTTACATGACTCGCCTTGACGATGTCATGCAGTGCAAGAATCCGCGATGCCGGAAGAGGTTTGATATAACGGGAGTGCAGTCGGTAGTCTTCACTCCTTAGTTTTTGGGTCGGGCAGCATCGGTCCCGTGTCATAGCGGGAGGGTGGGTCTACTTCTTCGCGATCGAAAGTCACGGGCTTGCTGAGTTGCAACTCCAGACTGGTGCCGTGCGGCAGAACCACATCCTTGCCGCGCTTGGCCAGGATCCAGATCAGCCCTGTGGCCGCGCCCGCTGCGCTGCCAATGCCCAGCCCCTCGAGTGGGGCTCCCTTGGCAGCTCCCACGATGGTGCCGATTTCGGCCCCGGGAATCGTGGTCCGCGCCACCGTCCCCGCGTCATTTCCTTTGGATCCCCCTCCTTCAACCTTTCCTTCGTTCGGTTTGAACTTTTCGTCGCCCTCGCTTCCAAAGCCCGCCAGCGTCGCACGTAAGTGACGAGTGGTACCGTTGGGAAGAATCAGCTCATCAAACCGCAGGCCAAGCTGGGCGCGGCCTTTAACGTGCCCTGGGCGCACCACCTGCGTCACAGTGCCACGCACGGAGCTGCCTTTGGGAATTATGATGTGGTTCCCGACGGTAATGGGATAGATAGATTCGCAATAAATAGCCTGGCCGACGAAGGCCGATTTGGAGTTAATCGTATTCTCGAGGATGAGCGGAATCGTGGTGTCCGCAGGGACCACGATCTTCGAGCTGGCTGCCGCTGCCGGTGAATCCGCGGTCGCAGCCGGGGCGCTGGCCGCCGGGTTTGCGGGTGGCGTGGGCGGGGCGGACTGCGCTTGACCTGCCGCTCCCATGGTCCCTGCCGGGGTCTGGGCAAGACCCGGAATGGCCGTTGCCAGCATGAGGACGGAGAGGGTGATTGCTTTCATGATGCGCCTTCCTTGTGCTCTTGTCTCCATTTAGCCCGTTGGATGTAGTCCCCCCGCGCAAGGTTGCTAGAGCCATCGAGTGAATGGATCCATTAACTTTTATGTTAACTTTCCATGGCCTCGAATTTCTTCACTCGTTAACACACACGAGTGTGTAGATGGTATCACCAGAGGGGTAGCTGAGCTGTCCCTGGATCTTCCATTGCCGCCCGTCAAGCTCGTAGGTTTGCGAGTAGGAGTCATACTTTCCTTCCAGGCGAATTTGCTTCAGCCTGCGCTCCGGGACCTCGCGAGTGTCACCGGGCTTCCAGGGTTTGAGGACGTTGAACGGGTTGCTCATCGGATTATCGGGTCATTGAATCATCGAATCATTGAGTCATTGAAAATCTGTCCATTGTCCGTAGTCAGTTGTCAGTTGCGGACCGACTATGGCCTTACTTTCCCCACCACGCAAAATCACCTGCAACTGACGACGGACCACTGACCGCGGACGGCCTTTCAATGACCCGATGGCCCGATGACTCAATGATCCGATCCTATAGCCAACTCGATGGCCGCGGCGATGCGCGTGGTGTGGCCCTCCACGGCTTGGGCGTCTGCACCTTCCACCATGACGCGCGCCAAGGGTTCGGTGCCGGAGTAGCGTACGACTACGCGGCCATGTTTGCACAACTCCCTGCAGCAGTCGACGATGGCTTTTTGGACGCTCGGAATCAATTCCAGGGGAGGCTTTTCCCGCACGCGCACATTGCGAATCAATTGCGGGAAGGGTTGGTAGCCTCGAAGCAGTTCGCCGAAGGGCTGCCCGGTCTCGGCCAGCAGGCGCAGGACTTCGAGCAGCGTGATCATGCCGTCGCCCGCGAGCGATAGGTCCGCGAAGATTAAGTGGCCGGAGGGCTCACCCCCCAACGAGATTCCGGAGCGCAGCATCTCCTCCAGGACATACTTGTCGCCGACCGCGGTGCGCTTCAGTCCAATGCCCTGACGAGCCAAAGCCTGTTCCAAAGCGAGGTTGGTCATCAGCGTGCCCACCACGGCGCCGCCCTTCAGGTTGCCATGACGTGCGAGGAAGGGGGCGATGGCGTAGAGCGCGTGGTCGCCATCGGCCAAGCGGCCCTCGCAGGTGGCAAACATGGCGCGGTCGGCATCCCCATCGAAGGCCACTCCCAGGTCAGCGACCGAGGCGCGCGTAGCCTTCACCAACCCCTCCGGATGAAGTGAGCCGCAGTGCAAGTTGATGTTTCGTCCGTTGGGTGCCGCATTCAGCAGGTGAGCCTTTATCCCCAGCCGCCCAAGAAGCAAGGGCGCCACGCGGCTCGCCGCACCATTGGCACAGTCCACCACCAGGCGATAACGCGAGAAGTCGTGCCCCGCCGGAATCAGATTCACCAGGTGTTCAACATAACCTTCCACCCAATCGGGGACATTCTGCGCCGCGTTCTCCTGGAGGTCCGGCAAATCCACTAGGTCTTTAAGCTGGCGCTCAATCTCCAACTCCTCCGCCTCCGCCAGCTTCGTTCCACCCGGCGAGAAAACCTTGATGCCATTGTCCTCGTAAGGATTATGCGAGGCGGAGACCATCACGCCGGCGGAGAATTCATGCTGGCGGGTGAGGAAGGCTACCCCGGGTGTGGTAATAATCCCCGCGTCAGCCACCTGGGCGCCGGTGGAAGCGAGGCCGCTCGCGAGGGCGTGGGAAATCCACTCGTTTGACTCGCGCGTGTCCTTGCCCAACACCACCCGCACCGGGCTTGACGACTTCTTGAGAACCGTTCCCAATGCGCTTCCGATCATCAGAACCGTGACTTGATCCAGGGGATATTGCCCGGCTACGCCGCGAATACCGTCAGTGCCGAAGAGTTCAGGTTTAGTAGACATGTTCAAAACCATTGTAGCGCAATGCCCTTCGCATTGGGGGTGCAAGGAAAACCATCAGTTTCTGTGCTGCACACGCCTTTGTGAAATGTAGCTTGCACTCTGAAAGTAGTATTGATAATTTATCCTTGGTATCAGGAAAATCTAAATCAAAGCTGAAGCCGGGATGCCCGGCAAACGCGGACCTGTTTTGCAGGTTCGTCATATTTGTTGGCCATCGTGGACGAGCCGCGGATATAAAGCAGGCCGACGCTACACCTGACTACTTAATGAAAAGGAGCGAAACATGAGCAGTGTACGCGTACTGGTTGGCACACGCAAAGGTGCGTTCATTCTGACGTCGGATGGCAAGCGGGAAAAGTGGGAGGTGAGTGGTCCACACTTTGCGGGCTGGGAGATGTACCACTTGAAGGGCTCGCCCGCTGACCCGAACCGGATCTATGCGTCGCAGACCAGCGGATGGTTTGGGCAGATTATCCAGCGCTCGAGCGACGGTGGCAAGACGTGGGAGACGCCCGGTGGCGAAAAGGTGCCCACGCCAGGCAGCATGCCTCCTGGGGCGAGCAACAAATTCGTTTACGATACAACTGCGGAAACCGGCAAACCTCTTACCACTCATATGTGGTATGATGGCACGCAGGATCCCTGGGAGTTCAAGCGCGTCTGGCATCTCGAACCCTCGCTCACCGACCCGGACACGGTCTACGCGGGAGTGGAAGACGCCGCGATTTTTCGCACCACTGATGGCGGCCGTTCGTGGCATGAGCTCCCCGGACTGCGAGGACACGGCACGGGGCCCAAATGGCAACCCGGCGCCGGGGGGATGTGCCTGCACACTATTATTCTCGATCCGAGCGACCCTGGCCGGATTTACATCGCCATCTCGTCCGCGGGCGCTTTCCGTACTGACGACGGCGGAACAACTTGGAAACCGATCAACCGCGGATTGAAATCCGATTACATCCCCGACCCGAATGCCGAGATCGGCCACTGCGTTCACCACATCGCCAAGCACCCTGCGCGTCCGAACCTGCTTTTCATGCAGAAGCACTGGGACGTGATGCGCACTGACGACGCGGGCGAGTCGTGGCAAGAGGTCAGCGGGAACTTGCCCACTGACTTCGGTTTTGCGATTGATGTCCATGCGCACGAGCCAGAGACCATCTACGTTGTCCCCATCAAGAGTGATTCGCAGCATTTTCCGCTCGAGGGGAAGTTACGGGTATACCGCAGCCGCACGGGCGGAAACGAGTGGGAGGCGCTCACCCGAGGTCTTCCGCAGCGCGACTGCTACGTCAACGTGCTGCGCGATGCGATGGCCGTCGACACACTCGATTCGTGCGGCGTGTACTTCGGCACCACGGGCGGGCAGGTGTATGTGTCGCCAGACGCCGGAGATAACTGGGCGCCCATTGTGCGCGATCTTCCGGCCGTGCTGTCGGTTGAGGTCCAAACACTGCCATGATCCGAGTTGTCCTACCGCAACATCTGCGAACGCTGGCGCGCGTCGAGGGTGAGGTCGCGCTCGAAATCGAGGGTACCGTCACACAGCGGTCGGTGCTCGACGCGCTCGAAGCCCGCTATCCGATGCTGTGCGGCACGATGCGCGACCACGTGACGCTCAAGCGCCGCCCATTCATAAGGTTCTTCGCCTGTGCGGAGGATCTGTCCCTCGAGTCGCCGGACGCCCCGCTGCCCGACGCCGTCGCGAAGGGCGCCGAACCTTTTCTGGTGATTGGCGCCATCGCCGGGGGTACGGGGTAGCCCGGCGGAGCCGCAACAGCAAATCAAAAAGCAAAGCGTAAAAGTGAAGAGGCGGACTTCTTTGAATCTCTGTTAACGTAGCGACCGAAGGGCGAATTCGAATCTACAACCCTCTCCCGCGAAGGGACGGGGGAAATAAATCTATAACCAAGAGTTATTCTTCCCTCTTTTTTGGGGGGAGCGGTGGGACTCCAAGGCGGAGGGGGCCCCACGTTTTGCAGGCAGTGCGGTGTGAGGGGGCCGAACATTGGGAACGGCCAGCTTGAGTGAACAGCAAATGCGCAGCAATAATCAGCCCATCGCGACGCTTTACGTTCTGTCAATAACCGGTATTGTCACAGGTTTGCAGTTTGGGTTCCCGCAGTTGTTGCCTTGCCTCGAGCGCACTCCTTCCGCATTCGCACAGCACCAATGGTGGCGTCTGGTCACACCGCTGTTTGTCCACGACGAGGGTTGGCGCCAAATTGCATTCAACTTTCTTTCGATCCTCATTGTGGGCATCCTCGCGGAACGCCTTTGGGGGAGCCGGCGATGGCTGGTTCTGTACTTTGCCTCCGGTTTGATTGGGGAACTCGCAGGTTATGCGTGGAAGCCCCTCGGGGCGGGAGCGTCGGTCGCGGGAGCCGGACTGCTCGGAAGCCTGGCGCCGGGGTCCCTCTATAAGGGCAAACTGATGCGGGCGCGGTTTGGTGGTGCCGTGATCCTGCTGGCTGCGGCGGTCCTCCTCTTTTCTCATGATCTCCATGGCCCGCCAATCTTGGCCGGGGCGTGCCTTGCATCCGCGATGTTCAAGGCCGAAGCGTCTAAGCGCGTGACGAGCAATTCGCACCAGGAAATGTAGCGCGGACCTGCAAAACAGGTCCGCGCTACACCACCTTAATATCGAGGCGAGTTATGACTCCTAAGGTTGGCTATTCAACCCCCGTGCTGCACGTGGCGGAGATCGAGAAATCGATTCAGTTCTATGAACTATTGGGATTTGTCACCGTGGACACGGACCGCTGCGTACCCCTGGGATGGGCGCGACTGCATTGTGAAGGCGGCGCGGTGATGTTCTTGGGGGCAGAGGAGCCTGTGGATTCTCCCCCCCATCCCGTGATGCTGTACACGTACACACCCGACCTGACGGGCCTGCGCGAGCACCTGTTGGCCAGCGGCGTCACGGTGCCCTCTATCGAGTACCCGGGATACATGCCCAGCGGTGAGATCACGATTGCCGACCCGGATGGCAACATCATCATCGTCGGGCATTGGGGAAAACCCGAGCACGAAGCGTGGGAGAAGCGAATCAGCGAGAAAACATAGGAGTGTGCCATGCAACTAAATCCTTACCTCAGTTTCAACGGCCAATGCGAGGCGGCGTTCAAGTTTTATGCGGAGTGTCTTGGCGGCAAAATCGAGGGGATGTCCACCTATGCGCGGCCGCAAGTCAAGGATCAGACCCGGCCGGAATGGCACCATAAGATCCTTCACGCCGTCCTGATTGTGGGCGATGACATTTTGATGGGTTCGGACACTCCGACGGAGGAATATGAGGAACCGAAAGGCTTTTTCGTGAGCCTCATGATCAAGGACCCGGCAGATGCGGACCGCATTTTTCACGGCTTGGCAGAAAATGGCAGGGTGGAGATGCCGATCCAGGAAACCTTTTGGGCCGCCCGTTTCGGCACGGTTGTCGATCAATTTGGGATACCGTGGATGATCAACTGCCTCAAGACATCTTAAAACTTCACCACACATCGCGCCAGGAGCCGCCTTGACTTTCGGCAATGCACGAGTTTAAGATTCGTTCGAATGAGTCCCCATCCCTACTATTAATAGGACGGTCAGCCATGATTTGCGGCGATTCTTCCTTGATACGGAATTGGCCGGCAAGGCGGCTGGTACTTGGCGTCGCGATCCTGTACGTGACGGCATCCCTTCCTGCGCTGGCCGCGCCGCAAGCAGACTCCGATATTCCATCGGATGCTACGCCGCAGATTCAGCAAATCGATCCCAGTCAGGCAACACCCGGCACTCACGTCTCGGTCATCATTCAGGGAAGCAATTTTTCCAGTGGCGCTTATGTCTCGTCCGTGTCGGCCGCGGTTCACGTGGACTCCTCAAAGCGGATCAGCGCGACGCACCTGGAAGCGGAACTCAGCGTCAGTGCGTCGGCCCAACCCAGCACGGTAAGCCTGCTGGTCAGCAACCCGGCCAGCCGCGCGGCAGAAACAGCGTTTAGCATCGTCGCCGGACAGACGCCGCCTACCCCCGCTGCGCCTCAAGCACCCCCAGCGCCCTCTGCGCCGCCCACGGCGGAAGACAAGCCTTCTGCCCCTGCTGCACCCGCTACGCCCGGTGCGCCCCCCGCCCCAGCGGCGCCGGCCGCACCTGCCGCACCTTTAGGACCGGAAGTGACGACGATTGAGCCCTCCAAGGTGGGTCCAGGCTTCAACGTGGATGTGAAAATCACCGGCAAGAATTTTCTTCAGGGCGCCAAGGTGAGCTTTGCCAATCCGGGAATTCGAGTGTTGGGAATTACCAATTTATCGGACACCGAGCTGAGCGTGCACGTCAAGGTGACATTCGACGCCACCCCGGGTGTCGCAAGTTTGTTTGTGGTTAACCCGGACGATAGCGAAGTGGAAGCCCCATTTGAGGTAACAGCGAAGGGAGCCGTCAAGCCTCCGACCCCGCTTGCACCAGCATCGCCTGCCACCACGGGATCCCCCGACGCGCAGCGTTATGATGCTTTCCATTTGGGAAGCCCGGCGGAGGCCTTTCAGGTTCACGGCAAAGTGAAGGGAGCGCTGGTGGTATCCGCCGGTACGATCCAATACCAAGAGGACGGGAAAACTCTTATCAATATATCCGTGGGCGAAATCAAAGAGATTAAGACTTCTTCTGTTGCCCTCAACACATTCCACATAACCCTGACTTCGGGAAAGGTCTATCATTTTGCCCCGGGGTCCTTACGTCCTTCCGACGCCCGGAGGCTAGTTGTTTCGCTGCGCGCGGCGTTGCCCCCGGCTAATAAATAGTGCCCCTACAGCGCACGAGATAGCCACTATTTCTGCGTGTTCAAAATCTTCCACATCGTGCCGGCAAAGATCATCTCCTGCGAGGCCTTGGGGACGCCGCACGCATCCAGCATTTTGTGATAGCGTTCGAGTGCCCGGTCGAATTCCTCGAGTTCTCCATTGAAAACATCGGAGCCGAAGACCAAGCGCTCAAAGGCATTGGGCGCGTTCGAGGGAGTGTGCGGGCTTACGATGCCTGACCACCAGAAAATGGATTTCCAGAACGTGGGGTCATCCTGCTTTTTGATGAGCGAACTGCCCGAGAGATCGAAGTAGAGGTTGGGATTCCAACGTGTGACTTCCGCGGCCCAGGCATAGTCAGGATTCCCCAGGTGCGCCCCGATGAGGGTGAGCTTGGGGAAACGCCGCGCGATGCCATCGAGAGTCGTTGGCCGCATGCGGTCCACGCTGATGTCCGAGGGAATCTCCGGTTGCATCCGGTTGACGATGCCGGTGTGGAAAAGGATGATCATCCCGTACTTTTCCGCGCGCTCGTAGATCGGCGAGTAGCTTCGGTCGTCATAATTCTTGAGAGGGCCGGTTAGTTCCCCCAGCCCGCGAAAACCCGCGGCGTGGAAGCGGTCCACGAGTTCGAGGGCAAGGGGATCGTCAAGATCGATCTGCCCCAGGCCGATGATACGGTTGGGATGCTTGGCGGTGAACCCTCTCACGCTGTCGAGATCTTTGGGGAAGGTGAGGAGGAGGGCGAGTCCATCCACGGAATCGAGCTTGGCGACAAGCTTATCCAGAAACGCCGGATCACCATTATGGTGGACGTGTACATCAATCAGCCGGGGCGCGGAAGTCTGCGCGGCAAGCGTCCCAAGACTGGCCAGAAGCGTTAGAGCTATGAGCATGAGACGAGATCGAAAAATCATGAGGCACCTCTTGGTGTAAGACCGCAAGAATTATAAGGCCTTTCCCAGCATCTTCAAAACGGTGCTATCCTTCGGTGCATGGGCGATGCGGTTGACAGGCTTGGCATCACCCATTGCCAAGGAGGTCTCCTAATGAACCCGCCTGCGAGGTGTAAATACTCGGACGGCATCGAGATTTCTCACTCGGCCCGGAGAGAGCGCGTCCATACCGAGGTCGGACGGCAACGGCTTACCATTCTGGCTACCTTTGTGCTCCTATTTTCTCGGGCAGTTCTTTTCGGAGGGTGTTGCGGGGCCGCTCCGCCTTTAGCTCAACTTGTGGACACCAGTGGCCAGCACGTCTATGACGGGGCCAAGACTACCGTCGGCCGCCCGCTTGTGGAACTCCTCAAGGCTGCCCCAGAGCTGCGGGGACTGGAGCCCGCACAGAGTCAGGAAGAACTCGACGAGATTCTGGATAAGGTGGGTGCAAACGTCGATGCGCTCCTCGAAGGCTTTCCGAACCTGATTGCGCGGGAGGACATCGACGAGGAGAGACTCGATCGCAAGAGGTCTGTCACGACGCGGCGACTCGACCCTTTCAGCTATATGATTCTGGCCCACGAAAGCGGTGAGAAAGTTGATCTCGAGGAGTATCGAACTGACGCGAAGGGGAACCGCACCGAGCCGCGGCAACTAGAGCGTAAATTCTGCCTAACCACGGGCTTTGCGACCATGTGGATCCATTTCCATCCCGGAAACAG
Organism: Terriglobia bacterium; assembly: GCA_050010335.1. GTDB lineage: Bacteria > Acidobacteriota > Terriglobia > UBA7540 > UBA7540 > Bog-366. The sequence continues at coordinate 482 of JBEKLF010000291.1, read as the reverse complement.
GCCGGCGTCCAGGTTCAAATTGCTCGGGCGGCAGGAACTCAGGGGGCACAAGACCGACGTGGTCGCGCTCGCACAGCGGCCGGGCTGGGCCACCGTCGTGGGCAAAGTTGAATCGAATGGAACGTCAATCGTCATCCTTTACCAGGGAATAGCATGGATTGATGTGCCGAGTTACCAAATCCTTCGGATGCGCACAGACCTGCTGGCCCCGCGCGAGGATGTCGGTCTGGAGAGACTGACAACGGAAATCGAATTCGGCGAAGTTCGCCTCCCCGAGGTTTCTACTCCACTTTGGTTGCCCCACGAGGTGGTTGTCACCACCGCATCGAATGGCGAAATCCTGCACAACCAGCATCGCTACACTAGCCTGAATTTCCACGGAACGGAATTCGCCTAAGTTTTAGGGTTGTCAGCCGGCCCATTCTAGATGGTCAGCCGCAAAGGCAATCCATTCCACCAAGGGACTGGAACGAGTTTTTCCA
>JBEKLF010000290.1:0-10198 GCA_050010335.1 Terriglobia bacterium | reverse complement strand
GGTGGTTTCGGCAACGACGGCTCGCGCTTTCGAGACGAGTTTCCAATCGATGTGTCGTGGTCTTGACATGCCGCGATTGTATCATTTTTAGTCTCATCTTGAAAGCGAGCTAGAATAAGAACTGTCAGTGGTCCGTTGTCCCTTGCCCTGCGCCCCATGTCGCGTTTGCGATGTGGCGGCATCGGGCCACCTTTATTGGCCGCCGGAGCGCCACGCGGTGGCGTTTTGGCGGCCAATTCTGTTCTTGGCCGCAGGTTGAAACCCGCGGCTTCTTACGGTTGTCCCTTGCCGCGGCCCGTTATCCAAGCGCCTTTTGCGGCGCCCCATTCCTTACGTCACGCATAGCTGACTTCGGCGATCCAACCCTCAACCATCAACTGAACGCGGACAACTGACAACGGGGAGCGTACTTCCGCAATACAAGCTATAATCTCCCCAATGCGACCGGAATTCGCGGCAATCAATTTTGAAGACCGTGCCAAAGCCGCCAGCAACCTGGAGCGCCTGGAGGAGCAGTTGGCGCCCACGCTGCTGACGCCTCTGGCTTCGCTGCTTTCCCAGTCGCCCGATCCGGACGGCGCGCTCAACCTTTTGGAGCGTTATGCGCACGGCGCGCCACCTCAGGTTCTGGGTGAGCTGGCGCGTTACCCCGCTGCGCTCTCCTATCTCGTCGCCATTTTTGGATACAGCGGATACCTGGCCGAGACTCTGCTGTCGGAACCGCAGTTGGTGGTGCAGTTCGCCCGCGACCGGAATTTCACCAAGCTGAAATCTAAAGAGGATTTGATGCAGGACTTCGCGCGGTTCTCCACCACCAACCCTGACCCCTGGCTGGCGGCGTTGCTCGCGCGCTTCAAGAGGAGGAACTATCTCCGCATCGTGCTGAAGGATGTGCTTCGTCTCTCGACGCTGGGCGAAACGACCTTGGAGCTTTCCACGCTCGCCGATGTGATTCTTTCTGACGCCTACGTGTTTTGTGACGGCGAATTGGAGAAGCGTTATGGACAACCGCAATACCGCGATGCCAAGGGCCGCATCGTGCGCGCCGGCTTCAGCATCGTCTCCCTCGGCAAGCTGGGCGGAAACGAACTGAACTACAACTCCGATATCGATCTGCTTTTTCTCTATTCGCACGACGGGGAGACGGCGGGGGGAAGCGAGCGCGAGTCCATCACTACCAACAAGGAATACTTTGTGCATCTGGCGCATGCCATCACGCGAACGATCACTCAGGCAACCTCCCAAGGAGAGGTCTTCCGCGTGGATCTCCGGCTGCGTCCCGAGGGTGAGCAGGGCGACCTGGCGATTTCCCTCAATTCCGCCCGCGAATATTACGAGCACCGGGCGCGTGACTGGGAATTGCAGATGCTCATCAAGGCGCGCCATTCCGCCGGCGACCCTAAGCTGACGCGCGACTTCCTGCGCGGCGTGGAGGAGTACGTTTACCGCTCGCCCGGGGATTTTGTGGCGGTGGAAAGCATTCTTCTTTCGCGCGAAAGAATCTCCAAGAAACTGCGGGAAAGCCGCGGGCATGCGATTGATGTCAAACGCCATCGTGGCGGCATCCGCGACATCGAGTTCCTGGTGCAATGCTTGCAGCGGCTTCACGGCTTACAGGACCACTGGGTGCGATCGGGTGGAACACTTTTCGCCCTGCGCAAGCTCAACGACAAAGGCTGGCTTTCCAATCGGGACTACGCCGCGTTGACCTCCGCTTACGAGTTCCTGCGCAAGGTGGAGCACCGCGTCCAAATGGAAGCGGGCCAGCAAACGCATCGCCTTCCCGCGGACCCGGGCGCCCTCGATCGGCTGGGACGCCGGACCGGCGTGGAGGCCGGGCCGGACGAGCGACCCGGGGAAGTTCTGCTGCGCAAAGTTCGCGAAGCCTTCGCGGTGGTGGATGAAATCTACCAGCATGTCATTCATCCCCCTGACGCTGCGGTGACGGGAACGGCTTTTGAGCTCAAGCCTGCTCCCACGCTCCTGCCTGACGCCGGCCCCCAGTCATTCGAATCGCTGCTGAGCTTCCTGGATGTTCAGGCGCCGGAGGTAGCCCGCCTCGTGCGGGAAGCGGATCTGCCGGAACGCGCCCGCCGGAATACGATTCGCTTGCTGACGGCCATGGCCAGCTCGCCGGAACGGTTTGCGCCGGCTCGCGCCAATCCGGCCGCCCTGCGGCGCGCAATAGAAGTGACCGCCGCGAGCGCCTATCTGACGGAACTGTTGGTTCATCATCCCGAGGACATGGAAATCCTCGATTCCGTTGATCCGCTCCCACCCGATGGCGACGCGGCAGGGCAGTTGGATATGGGCCTGGAAAGTTCTTCCATCGCCGAAGCCTATGCGTGGGCGTCGGAGGCCGGACTCGATCTACGCGAGAAAATGGCGGCCTTGCGACGACAATACCGCGCCCGGCTGCTGGAGTTGGGGGCCGCGGACTTGGCCGCCGGCGGCTCCGCATTCCAAATGCTGAAACGTTGGACCGCAACCGCCGCGCGCTGCATTTCCACCGCCCAGGTGATTGCGCGGACATCCTGCGTGCATGAAAAGGTGGGCTGTGGCGGCGACGTCCCCTTCGTCATTTTGGGCATGGGGCGCCTGGGACTGAGTGAGTTTGATTTGGCTTCGGACGCCGACCTGATTTTTGTGGCTGACTCCGACGCGAAGCGGGAGGACCTGGAATGCTGGACTCGCGTGGCAGAGAAGACCATTGAGGTGTTATCCAGCTACACGCGCGATGGCACCATTTTCCCAGTGGATACGCGCTTGCGGCCGCGCGGACAAGAAGGAGAACTGGTGGTGACCCTCGATGGGCTTCTGACTTACATCGCCGAAGATGCGCAGGCGTGGGAATTGCTCACTTATTTGAAGGTCCATCCTCTCGCCGGAAATCCGCGACTCGGCCAAGCGGCCGTGGACCGGGTCCAGGCGGCGATTTACGACCGGTTTTCGACCTATAAGGATTTTGAAGGTGAGCTCCACCAAATGCGGCGGCGGCTGGAACGGGAAGTGACGGTTCCAAGCAGCAACACCAAAACCGCTCCCGGGGGTTATTACGATGTGGATTTTGCCGTTTCCTACATGCGGTTGCGGGGTCGTGTGGCGGCCTTGCCGGGCGCCAACATGGCCGAACAGATTGCCGCGTTGCGAGCGGCGAAAGCCATTTCCGCAGAAGACGCCACGGCCTTAACCGGGGGCGCTGGATTCCTGCGGTCGTTGGACCACATCATCCGCTTGGTAACAGGCAAGGCGCCGAATGGCTTGCCCGATAACGGAGCCCACGCGGAGACGGCTGAAAGCGTGGCTCGGCGCTGGAACCTGATTTCCGAGGGTCAGACGCTGCCACCAATGCTCCAGGAGACACAACAGCGCCTTCGGTATGTATACCGACGGTTAGTGGGCTCAGAGTAGGAAAGGATTTTCTATTGACGATTGTCGATTGACGATGGAATAAAATCGTCAATCGACAATTCGAACATTGGTAATTTACCAGTCGCGGCGACGACCACCGCCCCCGCTGCCCCCGCCGCCGGAATGCCCTCGGCCACGGCCTCCGCCCCCGCCTCCCGGACGATGTCCACCTCCCCCACCAAAATCGGTGCGGGGTGGACGCGCTTCGTTGACGGTTAAACGGCGGCCTTGCAGGGATTGCCCATTAAGGCCTGCGATGGCCCGCTCCATATCCTCGCCCTCAGCCAGTTCGATAAATCCGAAGCCCCGCGATTGTCCTGTCGTCTTATCGCGAATGACTACGGCCGAAGCTGCCTGAAAGCCGGCCCCGCTGACGAACTGACCCAGTTCACTGTCTGTCACTTCGTGGGGAAGATTCCCCACGAACAACTTTTGCGGCATGAGATGCTCCCAATGGCGTGGCGGCTACGGTTCGCCACCATCGCCTTTTGAATTTGCACGACCCTGTCTGTTCTGATGATGCCCATCCCTGCAACTGCAATTTGTGACGCAGGGATGACGCCTGAAAGCCATACCCCGCTTCATGCCGCGGGTCGCGAGAGCAGATGCCGTTTTAGCCGGGTGCCTGCCGCGAGACAGCGGTATTTCCAAACTGCGAGGGCGATTCTAGCACGCATTTTGCCCTACGAAAGGAAAAAAGCGGCAAGGGCGCACCCCCCCATAACGTCAATCTTATAGGAGCTGCCTCCCTGCTTCCTCCTCGACATTGATGGCGCGGCTCGGAAGTTGGCGTTGACGCCCGGCGACCCATAGGGCATATTTTGAGAGGTCGTTTGGGCGGGTTCCAAATGCCAATCCGTCAGGCGAATCTGGAATAGGCGCCGTAGCGGCGAGTTTACCTCGCCATGACGCGTCAGCGTCGGGTTTATCCGTCAGCCGACGGACCATGTGGCGGCGTAAAGCCGCCTCTACTTCAGAATAGCGATGGACATGACTGCAACTTCAGTCGGCGGCGCGAACTTCGAGGGTCTGGAAGTGGTGGCGTTTGAAAGCCGCCTCGCCCGGGAAATGGCCGTGCTGATTGCCCGATTTGGGGGCGTGCCGCGCGTCGCTCCGGCCCTGCAAGAGGCGCCCCTGGCGGAAAACGCCGCCGCCTTGGAGTTTGGGGCTGAGCTCTTCGCCGGGCGTCTCGACGCGGTCATCTTTATGACTGGGGTCGGCACGCGCAGGCTGTTCGACGTTATGGAAACGCGTTACGACCGCGAGAAGGTGGTGCAAGCGCTCGCGGGGATTACCGTGGTGGCGCGTGGGCCCAAGCCGGCGAAAGTCCTGCGTGAGTACCTTGTGCCCATCACGATGACGGTGCCGGAGCCCAACACCTGGCGCGAAATCCTGGAAGAGTTGGACGAAAACCCGCGCGGATTCTCGCTGGCGGGCAGCCGTGTGGCTGTGCAGGAATATGGCGTGCCCAATGAAGCTCTCCTCACCGCTCTCAGGGATCGCGGTGTCGAGGTGCGGCGCGTTCCGGTGTACCAATGGATGCTCCCCCCGGATCTTCAACCGCTGCGCGAAGCCATACAATCGCTGGTGGAGGGTCGGGCGCAGGTGGCGCTGTTTACTAACGCGGCGCAGGTGGAGCACCTCTTGCGTGTGTCGGCGGAAGACGGCACGAAGGACCGGCTGCGCGAAGCCTTGCGCAAAGTTGTGATCGCCTCGGTGGGCCCGACCTGCACGGAGACGCTGGTTGGGCATGGAATCGCTATTGATCTGGAGCCCGTCCATCCCAAGATGGGACCCTTAGTGCAGGAAACCGCCGAGCGGGCGAAGGAGATCCTCCGGAAGAAGTCCGCAGTCCGGTGTCCGGAGTCCGGAGTCCGGAGTCCGGAGTCCGAGGTCCGAGGTCCGGGGTCCGGCGTCCGGAGTCAGGGGTCAGAAGTTCCCGTGTCCCGTGTCCCGAATCCCGTGTCCCGAATCCCGAACCCCGGATCCCGTATCCCGAGTCCCGAGTCCCGTGCCCCGTGGGAAGACTCCCGTTTCCTGAAGGCCTGTCGTATGGAAGCGGTTGACGCCACCCCCATCTGGCTGATGCGCCAGGCGGGCCGCTACATGAAGGAGTATCGCGATCTGCGCGCCCGGGTGCCCTTCCTTGAATTGTGTAAGAATCCCGCTTTGGTTTCCGAAGTCACCGTTACGGCGGCGGAAAAGCTGGGCGTGGATGCCGCCATTATCTTTGCCGACTTGCTGTTGATTGTTGAGCCGCTGGGCTTGCACCTGGAATACGACAGGGGGGAAGGGCCGGTGATCAGCCCGGGGCTGCGCGCGGCCGCCGACATTGACCGCCTGCGCGAGGTCGAGCCGGAAGAATCGCTGGGATACTTCTACGACGCCATCCGTCAAACGCGCTCCGACCTCGATCCGCGGCTTCCCCTCATCGGATTTGCCGGCTGCCCTTTCACCCTGGCTTCCTACCTGATTGAGGGGGGCGGGTCCAGGAATTACCGCCACACCAAAGCCCTGATGTACCGCGACGGGGGCGCCTGGCGTGCGCTGATGGAGCGCTTGGCACGCAGTCTGGCCCGGTATATCAACGCCCAGATTGACGCCGGGGTGCAGGCGGTGCAGGTTTTTGATACCTGGGTGGGTTGCCTCGGGCCCGCCGACTATCGCGATTACGCCCAGCCCTATACCCGCATGATGCTCAAAGCCGTTAAGCCCGGAGCACCTCTTATCCATTTTGGAACGGGTACCGCCACGCTGCTGGAGGCCATGCGCGACGCGGGCGGGGACGTAATCGGCGTCGACTCACACGTGGAACTCGACGAGGCCTGGCGGCGCCTGGGCTCGGGCGTGGGCGTCCAGGGGAACCTCGACCCCATCGCCCTTTATGGCGACCTCGACTTCATCCGCATGCGCGCAAAGCGCGTCCTGGACCAGGCCGCCTGCCGCGCCGGCCACATCTTCAACCTGGGCCACGGCCTCCTGCCGGATACTCCCTACGATAATGTGGTGGCGCTCATCAAAATGGTCCACGACATCAGCAGCGACCAGATTGCCAAAGGCCCGCAGCATCTCACCGCTCGGGAAGTCACCCGGAAGAACCTGGACAAAGGCTGAGCTTGCGGCAATCTCGGATCTGGTCCGTTGATGTCTGTCCCAGGGCGTCCCATCTCCTCCGGCTCCGCCGCCTGCTCTGCGGAAAGGCTCCGCCTTTCCGGCCGATCGCACCCCTTTCCTCCTCCTCCGGCTCCGCCTGCTGCTTTGCGGAAAGGCTCCGCCTTTCCGAGCCTCGTCCCTTTCTTCGCTCCCTTTTATTTTTTCATTTCTCTTTCATCCGGCGAGGCTGCGCCTCGCCGGCCCCTCATCGATGTTTCCGCCAGACGATCTTGTCCAGATCCACGAGCAAGGGCTCGTCCTCCCGAGGCCAGCGATTCCAGCAGCGGATTGTCTCTGGAAATCGTAGCCATGAAATGCGGGAGGCGGAGCCTCAGCAAGAAAAGTAACTATCAGGTGCGCTCGGAAAGGCGGAGCCTTTCCGCAGCAAGCGGCGAAGCCGCCCAACCGGCGAAATTAACACAATGTGCGAAAGGCTTCACCTGGAATCCTCCTACCACGACCCCCACCCGGAAGCCACAATGGATATGGTCTTGAGGATGATGCGGATATCGAAAAGCATGGAGGCATTCTGGAGGTAGTAGAGGTCATATTCGAGCTTGAGGAGATTGTCCTCTTCGCTGGCGGCGTAGGGGCAGCGCACTTGCGCCCAGCCGGTGATCCCCGGGCGCACCAGGTGGCGCAGTGAATAGACGGCAAACTTGCTTTGCAGGGTTTCGACAAACACCGGGCGCTCCGGACGTGGGCCTACAAAACTCATCTCGCCTTTAAGAACGTTCCACATCTGCGGAATTTCATCAATGCGAAGTTTACGCAGCCAGCGTCCCACGCGGGTCACGCGCGGGTCGTCGGGTGAAGCCCACACCGGGCCCGTGCCATCCTCCGCCTTGCCCACCATGGTTCGCAGCTTGTGGACGCGAAAGGGTTGCCCTCCTTTGCCCACCCTCTCCTGGGTGTAGAACACCGGGCCCCCATCCTGAAGCTTGATCAGGGCTGCCGCCAACGCCAGGAGAGGGAAACTCGCGAGCAATCCCCAAAAAGCGAGGCTGATATCCACGAGGCGCTTGATCACCTGAAAGCTCGTTTCGTTGAGCGAGCGGAAACCCTCGGCGGTGGCCATCCAGCGTTCGTCGAGGTAGCGGGCGGGCAGCCGCTCGGCGAATTCGGAGAACAGGCGCGGCAGGCTCCAAACCAATACTCCCTTGAGTCGAAGCGCGGCTGCCATGCGGAGCGTGGAAGCGTCATCCGAATGCCCAGCCAAAACCAAAAGATCGAATTCGTCTTCGCCGGCGTGCGCTCCATGGGGATCAAGGTGGCCCGGCGTGCTCTCCGATTCCGGTCCCGCCTGCCAAACTTGAGTTTGGGAAAGGGGGGAGAATTCCCGGATGAGTTGTTGAGCCGTTTCCACCGCGGCGGAATTCCCCATCAGCAGGATGGCCAGGCTTCGACGGCGCAGGCGGAGGAAAACCCCGAGGCGCCACCCGAGGAGCGCGAAAACCAGGAGGACGTTGGCGATGGCGAAGATGCCGCGGCCAAACCGAACGTCGGGAGCAAAGTAAAAGAGGAAAGAGCAGACGGTGATGGCAATTAGCAACCCCAGAAAAGGCCGGCGCAGGTTCTCGGCGGAACTCGCTTCGGGTTGCACCTCGTAGGATCGGCTCAGGTAGAGGCAGAGAGGGTAAATCATTAGGCAGAGTATCGCGGCAGTGCTGTACCGCTCATCGAGGGACGAAATTTCGCTAAGACGGATGTAAGTGCCCGCGGCCAGGCAGAGCATGAGGACAACAAGGTCGCCCGCGAGGAGGGTCAGTTTGATTTTGACGCGCATCGAAGCTTTCATCGGGGCACAGGGCACTCCCTCAACGGGCGGCCAATCCTTTCAGTAACGCTTCGTACTGGTCCACCACGGCCTGCGGGGAATAGTGGCGAGCCATATATTCCGCTCCGCTCCGCCCCAGGCGTTCACGCCGGGGGGCATCCTGATAGAGGTCCGTGATGGCCCGGCAAAAATCCTCCACGTTTCCCGGCGCGGTGACGATGCCCGCGCCTCCGCTGCGCAGGACCCGCGCCAAGTCAGAGTCCTCATCAATGCTCGCAATGACCGGCCGCGCGGCGAGCAGGAAATTATAGATGCGGCCGGGAAACGATGTCTTGCCTACCCCGGGCTTCGAGGTGAGAACAAAGACGTCGGCGGCTGCCAGCATTTCGGGGAGGAACTCAGAGGGCTGCGTCGGCAGAAATCGCATGTTCGCGAGGCGGCGTTCGCGGGCAAGCCGCGCCAAATCCGCCTGCTTCGATCCTCCGCCGATCACAAGGAAAAGGAGGTCTGGAATTGTGGTGAGCTTCGCCGCCGCATCAACTAATAATTCGGCTCCATGCGTGTACCCGATATTGCCTGCGTACATAATCACAAACCGGTCATCGAGCCCGTGCCGGCGGCGGAAGGAGTTGTCGCGGGGCAAGCGTGTGACGGCCGTAGTATCGACGAAGTTCGGGATGACGACCACCTTCTCCCGGGCAATCCCCCGCGCTGCAATCGCCTCCGCAAATGAATCCGTGATGACCGTGATCCTGTGCGCGCCGCAGTAGATGCGGGTCATCAGGCGGCTCATGGCGCGCGCGAGCCAACCCTCCCGGACTTCCCGGCTGGCGAGATAAGCCTCCGGGAATAGGTCCTGGGCGTTGTAAATCACGGGGCAGCGGCGGAAGGTCCCGAGCAGAAGAGCATTCCACCCCAGCCAGAAAGGCGGCGAGACGATGATGACGGCCTCGGGGCGCTCTGTCAACAATCCGGCAATCAAGCTGGTCAAGGTGAAGCTGGCATAGTTCGCGAGCTTCGCAACTTTTCCGGTGGATTTCGGGAACGCCCAACAGCGAATCACCTTCACGCCCTCGCGGACTTCGCGCCGGAAAGGCCGCCATCCGTAGCCCGGAGGGACGCGGGGGAGTTGATAGTGAGGCGTCCCCGCGAGCACGGTCACGTGGTGTCCGCGTGCGGCGAGTTGCTGCGCCAGGCCGGTCATCACGATGGCATTACTCGTAAACTCGGGAGCGTACTGGAGGCTGAGGATCAACAGGCGCAAAGGTTTGTTGTGGGCCGAGCCGGGAGCGTACGGCTGCGGTTAGGTCCTCCTTTCCGGAGGAATGATTTCGGTTCCACGAGTGGCGGCGCGGGGGGCGGACGCGAGTTGCTCGAAGATCCGGCATACCTTTTCCGCCCCCTGCTGCCAGGAAAACTTTGCGGCGCGCTCGACCGCGCGGCGGGAGAGCTCTTCCCGGAGAGGCTGGCTCGAAACCACTTCGAAGATTTTATCGGTGATGTCGGCGGGATCTTCGCCTTCAAAAAAAACCGCTGCGTCGCCGCAGATATCGCTCATGGGGCGGCGTCGGCAGCAGAGGATCGGCGTCCCGCAGGCAAGCGCCTCAATCAGCACCGTGCCGCACGCTTCCAGCAGGGAAGGGAAGACAAAACACGCGGCATGGCCGAACAGCAAGGGCATGTGCTGATGGGGAACATAGCCAAGAAACTTGACCCGGTCAGCGCAGCCCTCCGCGGCGAGCAATTTCTTAACCTTGCCGATATACTGCGAGTCCCAAACGCCGCCCGGAACCAACAGCGGCATGGCGACCTTGCCCGCTTTCACCAGGGAGACGTAGGCCTTGGCCAGATTCAGCA
>JBEKLF010000289.1:0-10243 GCA_050010335.1 Terriglobia bacterium | reverse complement strand
ACAAGGCGTACATTTATTGGAACGTCGAGCTTGAAAAGTAGTTCCCCGGTGAGCAAGCGCGGTCGTTGCGATGGTCTGAAAAGCCATAGAGTCCCGTTCGACTCGGGGACCGGGGACCAACCCTTCTGGCCTCGTCTAATGGTAGGACCGCTGACTTTGAATCAGCTAATCTTGGTTCGATTCCAGGGGCCAGAGCCACTGCGAGATCGTTCAATGGGTAGGACTCCAGATTCTGAATCTGGCAATGCTTGTTCGAATCAAGCTCTCGCAACCAGCGTCTGGAAACCGGACGGAAACCGGGGACGTTCACCAAGGAAACCGGGGGAAACCGGGGGGGGGGAACCGGAGACGTTCTCGTGAACGTCCCCGGCAGGCTGGCGCAGGGCGCAGCCCTGCGATTCTGGTGCGATTAGATGACGTGAATCGCAGAGCTCGGCTCGCTCTGCGCCAGCCGCCTTAATATTTCGTGAACACCGTCAACACGGTTCGTTTCCAACCGTCAGCAGGCAATTGCTTCTGACCCTTGCTTTCATCGATTTCACAGACGGACTTGGAGGGAAGGAAGAAGTCAGACGTACAGGGATCAGTCGGAATGGATTTAGCCTTCTTCATAAATGCGCCTCTCAGGGCGAGTTGCGGTGCGAGCACTGGTGATGCGGTACGGTGATTATAGCATCGCCGGCTAGTGCAGGTAGTGTTCCTGGGGACGTCGATTTCCGGCAACAGGTTCAGCGCGGACGTGTTCTTGAGGTCGCGCTACTCTTGCTCGTGTGCTGCCTACCGTCTACTGTCTTCTGTTTTCCACTTACTGCCCGTGATTTGCTGTAGGACTTTCGGGCGGCAGGGAATAAAATAAAGCTATGAAGCCGGTTGTCGCCAAATTTCGGACTTTCCGCGAGGCGGATGCGGCCACGCGCGACTATTACCGCAGGCTTTCACCCGAGGAACGCTTGGAGATTCTGTTCCAGCTTCGGGCTATGGCGCACAAGGAGAGCGATGCCACTTCCGGAAGACTGGCGCGCGTTTATCGAATCGCTGAACTCCAACGGGGTTGAGTATCTCGTGGTGGGAGCGGTGGCGCTGGCCCACCACGGATTCCCGCGCTACACCGGGGACCTTGATGTCCTGGTCGGACATTCCCCCGATAACGCTCAACGGTTGGAATCGGCTCTGGCAGAATTTGGATTCGCCTCTCTGGGTTTAAAAGCCGCTGATTTTGTGGACTCCTACCGCGTGGTTCAGCTAGGTGCTCCGCCGGGCCGGATCGACCTGCTCACCTCCATCACCGGCGTCACCTTTGACCAGGCGTGGGCGAGCCGAGTCGAGGCCGTTCTGGGAAAGACCCGGGTGAACTTCATTGGTCGGGAAGCTCTCATACTCAATAAGAGGAAGACCGGGCGTGCGAAGGACAAAGCTGACCTCGAAGCTCTGGGCGCGAGCGAGGAGTAGTAGGGTTGGTGGGTGGCCGCTAACTGCCAGGGGATGCACTGAAGTGATCCGCAACATTCATCGCCGATTCAATCATGTCCCGATACTCGATGCTTAAATCCAAAGGCGTTGTTCGCAGGATCATCGAAGACAGGGATAAGTTTCTTGTCTCCTTCCCCACTCATGATGGGTGTTTCCATGTGGAGGATGAGATTCTGCGGGACACGCTCCGCCAGGCGCACGTCGAGCGACGGGAGATTTCCTTTACCTTTGACCCAACGTTGAAAATTCTCTCGCTGGACTAATTGCAGGCTGGGGTGGCGCTTTCCCGACCCGGTTCCCTGCAACCGTGACGCGTCACCAAGAAATAATCCGTCTTACACTATTCTGCGAAGGCGCTGGGTCTTTTCCCGGTAGGTTTTGCGAAATCTGCTGGGCACAATTCCTTTCACGGTTCGGAACTGCCGGTTGAAATTCGAGAGATTGGTGTATCCTACGTCAGCCGCGATGCCGGCAATGGTGCGGCGGTCGTCTCAAGTCAAAGGAGCACTGATATGGCAGGTCCTGGATTTGACCTGATTGGTGATGAAGAAACCGCGGAAATACTTGACGTCCTGCGAGGCGGCTGGGTCTACCGGTACGGCCAGGACGACAATCCGAATTTCAAGGCCAAGGTTTGGACTTTTGAGAAGATGGTGGCCGATTTTTGCGGGGTGAAGCACGCTGTAGCCGTAAACTCCGGATCCACGGCCCTATGGATCGCGCTGATGGGCCTGGGCATCGGTCCCGGCGACGAGGTCATCGTTCCGGGCTTCACCTTCATCGCCAGCATCTCGGCTATTGTTTACGCACGTGCAGTGCCGGTCCTTGCCGAGGTCGACCGCACGTTCAATCTCGATCCGGCCGACGTCGAGCGGAAGATTACACCTCGGACCAAAGCGATCATGGCGGTCCACCTGATGGGCAATCCTGCCCGCATGGATGAAATCAAGGCGATCGTGGACCGGCACGGGCTGCTCCTGCTGGAGGACGCCGCCCAGGCGTTTGGCGCGTCCTACAAGGGTCGCGCCGCAGGAAGCATCGGGCACGCAGGTGTGTTCAGCTTCAACTACGCGAAGGTGATTACGGGTGGTGAAGGTGGGATGATCATCACCGATGACGAGCACTTGTACAGGCGTTGCTTCGCGCTGCATGACCAGGGCCATGCCCCCTTGCGAAAGGGCCGGGAGGTGGGCCAGCGTCCCTTCATGGGGCTCGACTTCCGCATGTCCGAGTTGCAGGGAGCCGTGCTGTTGGCCCAGTTCCGCAAGCTCACCCAAATTCGAGAGCGGCTGCATACTCACAAACGGCTGTTCAAATCGGTGCTGGGCGATCTCCCCGGCCTCGAATTCCGCGAACTGACCGATGCCGACGGGGAATCGGCCACAGTAATCACGGCGATCTTCCCGACCGCGCAGATCGCGCAAAGGGTCGCCCGCGACCTAAAGGGAAAGCTCCTCGCTGAGTCCGGCTGGCACGTTTACTCGAACATGGAACCCCTGCTCGAAAAGCGGCTTCCAATCGATCGAGGTTGTCCGTTCAACTGCCCGACTACCTACGATCAGCCCATCAAGTATTACGCAGGCATGCTGCCCCAAACCGACGATCTCCTGGGCCGCGCGTTCAACATTGGGATCGGTATGACGGACAAGTCACTTGCCACCTGGGGCCTAACCGTTCGTTCAACCCCGGAGGAGGTCGAAAGTAAGGCCATGGAATTCCGGAACGCCGCGGCAAAATACCTGTAAGGGAGTTAAGAATGCCAGACAGACTAATGCGAGTTCCAGTTTTTTTGGGCGACGGCCGCCTGGAATTTCAGGATCGTTCCGTACCCCACATTCAGCACGACGACGATGTTCTACTGGCGGTGGAAGCTTGTGGTTTGTGCGGGACGGACCTGAATATCCTCGCGATTCCCCCTGCTCACAAAGCTGCGGTGGGAACCGTGCTCGGACATGAATTCGTAGGAATGGTGCGCAGAGTGGGACAGCGCGTGACGGGGCTGAATACGGGCGATCGTGTGGTGATTTCTCCGCGCCTGAACTGCGGCCTGTGCCGGTATTGCCGGCGGGGGATGTTGAACCAGTGCGAGAGTTACAAGACCCTCGGCATTCACCTCGACGGCGGCCTCGCGCCTTACTGCGTCGCCCCCGAGCGCGCGCTGTATCGGATCGATCCGAAGGTGGCCTTGGAGGACGCAGCCTTCGCCGAAGTCCTGTCTTGCGTGCTCTCCGCGACCATGCGCGTTCCGGTCAACCCCGGCGACACAATCGTCATCCTCGGCGCAGGGCCGGTGGGGCTTCTCTTCGCGCAACTCTACCGGGCCGGGGGCGCCGGCAAGATCATCGCGACGGACGTCTCCCCTTTTCGTCTCGATTTCGCTTCCAGGTGCGGCGTCGATGCGGTCATCAACAGCAATAAGGAGAACGTGGAAGAGGTCGTCGCCAAGCTGGTGGACCTCGGTGCCGACATTGTTGTGGACGCTGTCGGCAACCTGCTGCCCCAAGCCGCGAAATTGGCCCGACGCGGGGCACGCATCGTTCTGTTTGGACTCCAGATGCACGCGCTGCCCCCGGTCAGCCAATACCTCATCACGCGCCACGAGTTGACCGTCTTCGGCGCCTTTGTGGGAATCAACCCGTTTCCACAGACGGTGCGGCTGCTTGAGTCCGGCGTTATTCGGCCTTCGGCCCTGATCACCCACCGCATGCCGGTGGCGAATGTGGTGGACGCGGTGAACGCCATGCGCGAGGGCGAGACAATGAAGGTGATCGTCGAGCACCCGAAGGAAGTGTAAAGGTCATTCGTGGCGGCGCTTGATGTCGATTTGGAGGCGTTTGATTTTCTGGTTAAGGGTGGAGAGGGGGATTTTGAAGCGCTCAGCGGCTTCGGTTTGGCTCCAGTTGGTGCGGGTGAGCATATCGAGGATAATGCGGCGCTCGCAAGACTCCATGACCTCAAAAAGTGAGCGCCCATCGAGGCTTTCGCTCGGGTACGATCCGCCCCCGTGCGACCCATTCTGGAAGAGTTGTTCGGGAAGAAGTTCCGTCCCGAGCGTCGTGCCGGAGGCCAACACCACGGCGCGTTCGACGGCGTTTTCAAGCTCGCGGACGTTGCCCGGCCAGGCGTAATCCATCATGATCTTCAGGGCCTCAGGAGTAAACTGCAAGCCCGTGCGGCTGTTTTCGGCGGAGAATTTCCGCAGAAAATGCTCGGCCAATTGGGGAACGTCTTCCTTGCGGTCCCGCAGCGGCGGCAACTGGATGGTGATGACGTTCAAGCGGTAAAACAGGTCCTCGCGAAATCTGCCGTCCACCACCATTTTGCGCAGATCGGCGTTGGTGGCGGCGAGAATGCGCACATCCACTTTGATGTTTTCCGTGCCGCCCAGCCGCATGAACTCGCGCTCCTGAATGACGCGCAGCAGCTTGGTTTGAGTTTCCACGCCCACCGTTCCGATCTCATCAAAGAAGATGGTGCCCTGGTTGGCGACTTCGAAAAGGCCGCGCTTGGTGGCGATGGCGGACGTGAAAGCGCCCTTAACGTGTCCAAAAAGCGTGCTTTCGAGCAGATCGACCGGCATGGAACCGGTATTGACGGGCACAAAGGCCCGATCGGAGCGGGGGCTGGTGGCATGGATGGTCTTGGCGATCAGTTCCTTGCCGGTGCCGCTTTCCCCGGTAATCAGAACCGTGGCGCGGCTGGCCGCCACCTGGGTGATGAGGTCCATCACCTTTTGCATCTTTTCGCTCCTGCCGACGACATTGGGCAGGTCATAGCGCTTGAGGGCGCGGCGGAGCTGGATGTTTTCAAGCTGGAGGCGCGATTTATCGACGGTGTTACGGATCTCCAGCAAAAGCTTGTCATTATCCCAGGGTTTGGTTACATAGCTGTCCGCGCCCTGCTTGGAGGCCTGGAAAGCCATCTGCGTGGATGCATAGGCCGTGATCATAATGACGCCAACTTCCGGGCTTTCACGTTTGATCTGCTGGAGCAGGTCAAGGCCGTTGCGGTCGGGCAGATTGATATCAAGCAACACAAGGTCAAAGAGGCCGTTTTCAATGCGCCTCAGACCTTCCTCGCCGGTTGGAGCGGTATCCGTCCTGTATCCTTCGAGCTTCAGGAGTTGCTCGAGACTCTCACGAATTTCTGTCTCGTCGTCAATGACGAGGATGGAGCCTTTAGGTGACATTCACCGGTTTCCTAACTGCGGGAAATTCCAGCCGGAAGGTCGTTCCGCGACCCACCACGCTGTCCACCTGGATCGATCCGGAATGCTCCCGGATAATGCCGTAAGTCACCGCGAGGCCCAAGCCCGTGCCTCTGCTGGTAGCCTTGGTGGTAAAAAAGGGATCGAAAATCTTGTTGAGGTGGTCGGCGGGGATTCCGACGCCGTTGTCGGAGACTTCCACGTGCACAGTGGAATTTTCCGCCTCGGTGGCAATGGTCAATTCACCGCCGCGAGGCATGGCATCGCGCGCGTTCATAATCAGGTTCATAAAAACCTGTTGGAGTTTTCCGGAATTCCCGTACACGGCGGGCAGCGAGTCTTTCAACTGGGAGTTGACGGTGACCCTGGCAGCCTTCAGCATGGGTTCAACCAGGGAGAGGCTCTCGCTGATCACGCGGTTGACATCCAAGTCGGAGTATTCGCTCGTGCCGATTCGTGAAAACTTAAGAAGGTTGTTGGCAATCTCGGAAGCCCGGAAGGCCTGGGCGATGATCTTCTCCAGGGTGCGCGTGCGGGGATCATCAGGATCCATCTGCCGCACCAGCATCTGGGCATTGGAGGTGATGACCGCCAGAGGCGTATTCACCTCGTGGGCCACTCCCGCTGCCAGCAGGCCGATGGAAGAGAGCTTTTCGGCTTGCATCAACTGGTCTTCCAGGTTCACCCGCTCCGTCAGGTCGGTGAAGATCAACAACCGTCCAATCACCTGGTTCTCTTTGCCGAGCAGGGGCACTACCGAGAGATTGACGATCAGGGCGCGGTCCTCGGCATTGCGCAGGCGGAATTTGTACAAGTTGAGCGTGAGATGGGGGTCAGAAACTCGCGATAACTCTGCCCTAAGGTCAGGAGAGAAGATCGCTTCCAGGGGTTTCCCCATTGCCTCGGACCGGCTAAGGCCGTAGAGCCGTTCCAAGGCGGAATTCCACGCCTCCACAACGCCTTCCAGGTTGCACGCCAGCACGCCGGCGTTGATGGATTCAATGATGTTCTGGCTGAAATCGCGCAGGGCCTGGTAATCGCGCGCGCGCACTTCCAGCGATTCGTACAGGCTGGCATTCTCCAGCGCGATCGAGACATATCCGGCAATCGTTTGCAAGAGATCAATGTCTTCACTGGAAAGATAATCACCTTCTCGCGTCTTGCCCAATCCTAAATAACCGAGGGTGCGCTCCTTGACCTTAAACGGCAGGTAATAGTGCAGCCGGAGTTGTTCAATGGCTTTCTGCGCCGCGGGAGAAAACCCGTAGGCCCGCTTGACGCTGTCGAAAAAGAGATAGCCCTTCGCGAGACCGGGCTGGGCGGGGTCGAGGAAGGTGGTGTCAACTTTGCCGGGGAAATTCATTCCTCGTGAGCGCACCAGGCGGAAGCCGCCCGGCTCCGCGGCCAGGAATACTGCCAGCCGGTCCACCCCCAGGGTTTCCGACAAGCGATCAGAGATCTGTTCGAGCAGGTTGTCGACGTGCAATTCCGAAGTGAGCTCACGTGCGAACTCGAGCAGTGTGCGCCGGTAATCATAGCGTTCCCGGTTGAAAAAACGGTCCACCCACTGCTGGATGCCGTTCACGAGGGGTTGAAACAGGATGGCGGTGAAGACAATCGCCACCACCCAGGCGCCGCGGCTGTTGATGGGAGGAAAAGTGGCGCGGAAGAAATCGGCGAATAAGGCGATGAGGCTGAAATATAAACCTACAATACTGGCCGTGGCCAAGGTATAAGAAATGCCGCGGCGGAAGATGATGTCCACATCCATCATCCGGTAACGAACTATGGCATAGCCAAAGGTGACCGGCAGGAATACCAGAAAGAGCGCCGAAGCGTTCATCCAGGCATTGGGAACATACCCCAGGAAGTAGGGCAGGGCGTAAAGGGCGGCGAAGGGGACGATAGCAAGCCAGGTCCCGCGCGCGACCCACTTCAATTGGTGCTTCAAAACAGGATCGCTGGCGCGAGCGTAAGCGTAGTGGAGCGCCAGGGCGCCCGCCAGGAAGTAAGCTCCCAGATAAAACAACTCGACTCGGTCCAGCAGCCAGCGCGCCTGCAAAAGCGGCAGGGGAAGCACCAGAATGTCCATCGCCACAAGAGCATGAATCACTCCCAGTGCGATTCCGGGTAAATAGAGGAGAGGGGCAAGGTAACGGCGCTCCCGCAGGAGCGCTGAACGCTCGGGAAACGTCAAACAAAAATGCAGGAAGAGGGCGGGCTGCAAGACCCACGCCGCAACGTTGAGCCAATAAATCGTCCAATCAAACAGGTTCAGCTTGCCGGTGTAAGCAAAGGTGTAAAGAACAAAGGACGCCAGGCAAAAGACATAAAAATGGCGGGATTTGCGCGCCGTCCAGCGCCGGAAGAGGATAAAGGTGCCGATGACGAGGTAAAGTAAGCCGACCAGCGCCAGATAGTTCCGAACCGAGCCGGCGGTGCCTTGCGCGTCAAGTACGAGACTGGTGTCGAAGGGTTCGCCATTGCGAGTCAAACTGTAGTTGGCAAGCGTCCAGACGCCGAGCTGATAAATCTGCTGAACCGCTTCCGTGGCGGTGGTGATGGCCACGCCATTGATCGCCTTAAGCTGGTCGCCCTCGCGAATTCCGGCACGCTCAGCAGGCCCGCCCTTCAAGACAATCCAAGCCGTCACGCCCTGAGGACCCTCAATCCAGGAGACACCGTCGTCGGGAACCTGATAAAGGGCGCGCTGCTGGTAGCTTAGGATCCCAAATCCTATCAAAACTAAGCTCAGAAGGGCGAGCGAGAGGGTGGTTAGCCGGAAAGCTGGGATCTTGCTCATACTGGAGTCCGTTCGCTGTGGTGAAGAACACTACCTCCTAAGAGATTGTAGCACGTTGGCTTCCAGCAGTCGAGGCAACTCAAATCTTTAAGTCCTTTATTTACTATCAAATAGATCAAGAACTCCAAAAGACGGGAGAGTGATACAAAATTTCGGATTTAGGTTCCATTTTTCTGTAAGTCATGCCGAGTGTCAGCACTCGGCTAAGAGGGAGCCCTTTCCATCAGCGTTATGCGAGCCGGGTCTTGATCGCCCCATCGGCGGAGACGCGGTAAAAACTGTATATCAGACCCTACAGACTTTTCGATAATCGTATAATGCACGAAAGAACCCGTGAAAGACCGAATTGATCTGACAATTTGTCGTCGCATAGCGGCGGTTTTCTGCAAAATTGGTATCGGTTAGACGTAAATGTCCGAATCTAATACATAAATGTCCGATTCTTTTCCGGGCACTTTGTCCGAGATTTGTTTGTTTTCATAGACATTCCGGCTTCGTTCGTATTTTCTTAACATCTTTTTTCCATCCCCTGCCGGAAATTGGCCACGGCGGGGGCGACTCCGGCCTCCGGCGTGGATCCCTCGGGGGCGTTCGCGGGGGTGAATTCGTGCCCGGGGGAATTCGGCGATTCCGGTTTGCTTTCGACAGACATAGCCCGTCCTCCGCTTCCCGCAGGTCTATCCCCGCGCACAACTCTCTTTCTTTTCATCAACATCGTGGAAAGCGCCCTATAGGTCCTTTGTTTTCATCAACATCGTGGAAAGCCTGTTTTCGGACATATTTTCTCCATTTGTTTTCAACAACATCGTGGAACATCCCTTCATTTTTCCCCCCCCGCTTTTTCCCTGCCTCACCCTCGAGAATTGAATAACTTATTTAATTTCAATGATATGCATTTTTCAAAGATTCCCGTCCGTAACGGCTAACCCGTTTAATTTCTAGTACATCGTGGAAGACGGGGTACTTTGTAGGGTCGTTCCCCATTCGCAAATCGGCCATCGGCAGTGCCAAATCTCCCGCCAGCCGAAATCCTCCACCCTCTGCTTGAGCCCCGGATTTTCGTCCCTCGGATTTTGGTTTTGCGAATTCCTAGCTTGGATGGGCTCGGCTTCGAGAAGGTGGGAGATTTGCGCGCGGACATGACGGCACTCCACAGTATCACGCGGTTATTATATCACCATATACGCAAAAGTCAAGAGAATTCTACCAGAGCTAGAGGCTACAAAATGTCGCTGCCGGTAAGC
Source organism: Terriglobia bacterium (assembly GCA_050010335.1). Lineage (GTDB taxonomy): Bacteria > Acidobacteriota > Terriglobia > UBA7540 > UBA7540 > Bog-366. The sequence goes on along the minus strand of JBEKLF010000289.1, from coordinate 519 downwards.
CAGCGGAGCGCGGGCCCGCAAAACAGTCCGCGCGACGCTGCCCAATAGGGGGGAACCCGGGGACAGACCTCGTTAAACTCGTTTTTGCGCGGACGGGCGGCCGCTGGGAGCGCCGCGGGGGGGCGAAGGTCAACGTTCTCTGCCTTGGGTCCACGACGGCTGGCCGCGGCCACCCTCCGCCGCTCGAAAACCAGTATAACGAGGTGTCTGTCCCCCTCCCCCCAGCAGTGACTTGGCTCAGCTCTACGAGGTCGCCCCAAAAGCCTTGATCCAGGCGGTTAAGCGCAATATCCGGCGGTTTCCCGTGGACTTTATGTTTCAATTGACCAAGGAGGAGTACGAAATCTTGAAGTCACAATTTGTGACTTCAAGTTGGGGCGGTGCGCGACGCGCCACCCCGTACGCCTTCACGGAACAGGGGGTGGCGATGCTTTCCAGCGTGCTGCACAGCGAGCGCGCCGTGCAAGTCAACATCGCCATTATGCGGGCCTTCGTCAAACTGCGGGAAATGTTGGCCTC
>JBEKLF010000288.1:0-10369 GCA_050010335.1 Terriglobia bacterium | reverse complement strand
GTGGACAACTGGCCGTCGGAAAGGCCGTCAAGAGCCGTGCGGGCGGATCGGATAGACCTGTTGACAGACCGAGCGCTGGTCGGCCGCCCAGCCTGGTTTCTTACTGTCTGAATCGCAGTTGGGGTTTTGAAACCCAGCGAGAAGGTACTCCGCAGAGCGCACAGAGAAAAGGCCGGCAGGCGCTGACTTGTGCCACGGGCATCCTGCCCGTGCTGGGGCACGGCCGGGACGGCCGTGGCACCTTCCGCTTGCGGGCTGCTAGAAAAGCCGCAGGGCCGGAGAGCGGGCCCTGCGCTACGTCTTCAGGTCGCGCAATAAGCGCTCGAACGATTTTTGATATGGGTCGTGATCTTTCCACGCGCGAAAGTCGCCGATGTGGCGCGAGCGGCGAAGGTTGGCGGCCCAGGCTTGATCGGTGTCCATCACCGCGTCATCCAGGCGGATGGGAAAGAGGACCAGCTTGTGCTGCTTGTGTTCCTTCTCCAGCGCCGCTTCAACTTCGTCTTCCACCCAGGGGCTGGCTACAGGACGAGGCACGCAGGCAACCAGAGCGCGATTGCCCTCGCTATACCAGCCGCCCGAGAGTTCGTTCTACAATCGCAAAAGGTGTTTAAGTTTTGACGCCACGGCGCTCTGGGTATAGTTATCAATGACGCGGGATTTCACCTGAACGCATCGATCGGTTGTCCGTCGTTGAGGGTGTAGATATCTTGCGCGGGGTCATTCGGTTCGGCTGACCATTCCGAAGACACCCCGGCTGCCCAGGCGGAACCGCCTTCGTCTTCCTCCGAGATCAGGACGATGACGCGCACCGAACCCGCTGGCAGGCTTTGTGGCACGTCGGCATGCAGCCGGTGCTGGTCGTCAATCTCGCCCTGAAGTTCGACAGCCTTCATGATTGGCATGAGCAAAGTATACGGCACCACCCATGGTCGAGGCAACTTGCAACTGACGACTGACAACGAACAGCTGACTTCCGTATGATGAACGGAAATAGTGTAGCGCAAGGCCCGCACTCCGGCCTTACGGCTTTTCCACCGCGCCACGGTTTTGGCGGCGCGGCCCATGAGAATTCGGCTTATCTTCCGGGCGGCGCGCCAAGAACCCGCGCCGCTGGAAGAGCCGCAAGGCCGGAGTGCGGGCCTGCGCTACCCCGCTGGCCCTCGTCCGGGTGGTGGCGGAACTGCGAAACCGTCATTACGAAATACCCATCGAGGCCGATGTCATCAGAACTTTGGAAGCACGCGCCCGGAAGGCGGGGGTTACCCTGGGCCATCTCGTCAGCGATCTTCTTCGCCGCCAACTCAGCGCCTCGGCGTGAGAGGTTACTTCCGCCGCCTGCCCCACCGACTTGAGGTGCCAAATATGCGCTTCAAGCTCGCGAACTCATCAGAGCGACTAGCGCGGACCTGTTTTCAAGGTCCGCGGCTTTTCTCACCGGCCGTGTTCAAGGGCCGCGGACCTACAATAGCAGGTCTGCGCTACACTTGTTTGAGCTGGAAGTACTCCAAGGGTGTTGGTGGCGGGCACGGTGTACCTAGCGTTAAATTGGCAAACCCACGCGGCGCACAAGGTCTTGAAAACGAGGATCCGAGCGAAGATTGTCCAGCCTTGGCTCCGCCTTGAGACTTTTGAGCATTGAGAAGGAACGTTCTTCGTAAGCCCTCCCCAGCCACTCGAACGCCTGGTCTGCTTCATCAAGGCCGACGTAAATAATCGCAAAATCGTATGCCGAGACAAATCTCCGCTCCGACAGTTTGTGCAATTCTTTGAGCGCCTTCTCCGCGTATCCTCTTCTCTTATACACCGCATGGGCATGACCGAGTGCCCCTGTCCTGTCGGGACTACCTGGAGAAACTGTCAGCGCTTTTTGGAGATGCGTGATCGTTTCCTCGTACATCCCCTTTTGCTCATAGGCCCGACCAAGGTAGTAGTGCGCCGCCGCGAAGTCAGGTTCCATCTCGAGCGTCTGCCGGAGCTGCTCGATCGCCTCGTCGTACCGGCGCCCCAGGTGCAACATCAGCCCTAAGTGGGTTCTGATAATGAGGGACAGGGGATTAAGCTTTTGGGCTCGTCGCATCTCCGCAATGGCCTCATCCACGCGTCCCAGCATTCCGAAATAAAACCCATGCCAATGACGGGCAGTCGCAAAGTTCGGGTTAAGCGCAATGGCGCGCTGGTAGATTTGCTCGGCCCCCGCCCAGTCCCAGTCGAATGAATGCTTGACGAAAGCCAGGGCGTTGTGGGCTTCGGGAAGCAAATGGTTAAGCTCCAGAGCCTTGATCGCTGCCGCTTTGGCTCTGGGGAAAGCCTGCTTCCCGGAAAAAACACGGAAGTGATCCGCCAAGTTCAATGCGACGGCTAACCCCGCATAGGCCACGGCATACCGGGAGTCTCTGGAGGTTGCCTCCTCAAAGTGCTCAATCGCCTTCCTCACCCCTTCGGCAGTTCCTTTGTTCAAGCAGTAGCGGCCTTTGAGAAACGCCCCGTGGGCTTCTGGGTTTGTGGACGTAGCCCCAGCCATTGCCGCGCGCTTTGCGGGACCCAATTCAACCTGCAATGAGCGAGCGATGCGGCGGGCAACCTCGCTGTGGATCGCCAGGACATTTGCCCAATCGCCCTCAAAGCTATCGGCCCAGAGGCGAGTGCGGTCCTTGACCTGGATAAGTTCTACGGTGATACGCACTCGGTGGCCCGCGCGGCGCACGCTGCCTTTGAGGACATAGTCCGCGCCCAGCTCTCGCCCGATTTGGTCAATGTCCTTGTCGGTGTTTTTGTATCGTCTCGCCGATGCCAGGGCGATGACGCCCAGACGTTGCGGGAGCAAGCGTCCCAGCCGCGCAATCATCTCCTCCGCCATCCCGTCGCTGAAGTACTCCTGCCCGGCATCACGTGTCAGGTTCTCGAAGGGCAGCACCGCCAGAATCGGCTTGCCCGCTCGAGGCTCTGCTTCCAAGGTTGCGATGAAGCGGTAGCCTCGCCGGGGCAGAGTTTCTATGAATTGTGAATGAACGGCGGAATCGCCTAAGGCCCGGCGGAGCTTCTTGAGCGCGGTGGCTAAACTGTGCTCGAAGTCCACAAAGGTGTTCCCGGGCCAAAGTCGCTGCTGGAATTCCTCTTGCGTCACAACTTCGCCGGGCCGCTCGAGCAGCACCGACAGCATTTGAAAGGGTTGTTTCTGGAGGCATATCTTCACGCCGTGCCTGCGCAGCTCACCGGCTTGAAGATCAACTGCGAACGCCGCGAAGCGGACCTCGTGGCGACGACTCGAAGACTTTTCCATGAGGGATTTAGACACTCTAGCACGCATTCCAAACGAAGGAAAGCCTTTTCCCAGCCTTTTCCCAGCCTTTTCTCAGCCTCTTCCGAGGGTCGCACGGCCTATCGAATCGCTCTTTGTCCTGGATGGGTTTCGAGTTCATCAAAAGTTCACCAACAGTTCACCCGCAGTGCATTGATCTCGCAACAGGCCTGAAGGATGATGCCTGTGTAAAGAATAACGTGAAATAAAGGAGAGTGAAATGAATATGAGCATCAGAAAATATCTCGGAACATCGGTTCTATCGGCGGCGCTGCTTCTGGCCTGCGGCGTTCCCGCCTTAGCTGAGAACTCGCAGCGGGTGAACTTCTCCCGTGATTTCGTTCTAAATGGGACAACTATCCCGGCGGGCAAGTGTTCTGTACGGTGGGAAACCCACAGCCCTGAGGCAACCGTACAATTCGTGCGGCACAACAAAGTTGTTCTTTCCACCGAAGGCAGAGTGGAGGAGCGTTCCAATACCTACGGCCGCGATGCGGTTGTTTACGACACCGCTGCGGACGGCACGGTGTCCCTTATTGAGATTCGCTTCGCTGGGTCGAACAAGGTCCTCGCTTTCGATCAAAAGGACCTCACACTGAAAGCGGCCCGCTGAGAACTTCTAAACGATCTTGGCGGGCCGCTCCCACGGCCCGCCAATTTGATTTTGGCATGGAAAATGCCCATGCCCACGCCTGCTTTCCTCGTGTGCTAGGACCTTCCCCATGAAAGAAGGTGGGCCGAGTGAGTAGCGCGGACCTGTTTTTCAAGGGCCGCGGTTTTTTTCATCGGTCGTGTCCAAGGGCCGCGGACCTACAAAACAGGTCCACGCTACACTTGCTGTTCTGTAGGGCCGAACGGCGTTCGGCCAAGGGCCAGCGCGCTGGCCCCCTACACGAACACGCGACGTTGCACGAGCATCCTGCCCGTGATGTTCATGGCCAGGATGGCCATGCCACGACTTTGGTTGCGGCTGCGCCGCTGGGAGAGCCGCCCCGATGAATCGGGGCGCTACGTGGCCTGCTGGGGGCGGTTGAGGGCGTCGAGAAAACGGGGGAAGGCCTTGGAGTAGGTCGCGAGATTGTCCGACCCGCGAAAGTCCCCAATCACTTGTGCCACGGGCGTCCCGCCCGTGCTGGGGCACGGCCGGGTCGGCCGTGGCACCTTCCGGTTGCGGCTCTGCTACGCCTTAAGGTCGCGCAATAAGCGCTCGAACGACTTCTGGTACTGGTCGTGATCTTTCCAGGCCAAGAAGTCGCCGATGTGGCGCGTGCGGCGGAGGCTGGCGGCCCGGGCTTGGTCGGTTTCCATCACCGCGTCATCCAGGCGGATGGGGAAGAGGACCAGTTTGTTCTGCTTGTGCTCTTTCTCCAGCGCCGCTTCAACTTCGTCTTCCACCCACGGTCTGCGGATCGAGTTCTCCGATAAGAAGTTTGTCATAAATGCGAATGGATTCATCAATGCGCGTTCGGAACGAGTCGCCAAGCTTCAAGTCTTCGGGCGCAAACCAGCAGCGCAGGGCGCACCCGGTTGCCGCGAAGGGACTGCCGCTCGACAAACGTTGGAGGCTAAAAGGATAGCTGGCCCACAGCCGCGCGTGCCGCTTCCGTTAGCGAACGGGCAATCTCCCTGGCGATCTTACGCTCGTCCTCGGGCAGGTTGCCCAATACCGATTCGTCGTTGGTTTTGGCCAGTTCCAAACCGGGTTTGAGGAATTGCAGGCGCGCTCGGAGTTCTTCGGGGTCAGCCTCAAGAAGGGCATCAACCAGACGGCCTACCTCTTCAAGCGACGCAACCGCGGAGGCTGCACGTACCATGTCGAGTCTTGCCTCGAGCCGGTTGTCCAAAGACGCGTCGGGAGGTTCGAGTTCATGGAATCGGCGCGCCCATCCGAGCGCTTCATCAAGCCTTTTTTGAGCGAGGAGCAGGCGCACCGCGGAGTTGAGGCCCTTGTGGACATAAGGCAGAATGCCGCTTTGAGCGCATAGGATGTAATCCCCGAGGGCTTCTTCGGATTTTCCCATTTTCTCATGAGCCACGCCCCGATTGAAGATGGTTGGGATTCGAAGCTTCTCTGGAAAACCAAGAACCTCAAGCGACTGGCTGAAGTCTCTTAGGGCTTGCTCGTGCTGGCCAAGATTACCGTGGACCATCCCACGAAGTGCAAGGGCCTTGGCTGCCACTTCCGGCGGAGAGCCCTTGATCTCTAACGCCGCGGTGCAGTCCGCAATAACGCCCTCTGTATCGCCCAGTTGGCTTTTGGCTACGCCACGATTGACGAGGGCGCTGGCCACCTGCTCTGCCGGAGCCCCCTTGAGCTCTACCGCTGCGGCATAGTCCGTTAACGCGCCTTGGCGATCACTCAATTGGCCTCTGGCGGCACCCCGGGCAACGAGGGCCTTGGCCACCTGCTCTACCGGAGCCCCGTGGAGTTCCACGAGCGCGGTGTAGTCCGCAATCGCGCCTTGGGGATTACCCAGTTGGTCTTCGGTTAAACCACGGTTGTAGAGAGCCCTGGCCACCAGCTCTGCTGGAGCGTCCTTCAACTCCGCCGCCTCCGTGTAGTCTGCAATCGCGCCCTGCGTTTCGCCCAGTTCACCTTTGGCAACACCTCGGTTGAACAAGGCCGTTGCGACTTGCTCTGCCGTGGTGTCCTTTAGTTCCAGGATCGCCGTGTAGTCCGCAATCTCCCCCTGCGTATCGCCTAGTTGCCCTTTCATTGAACTACGCTTGAGGAGTGCCCTCGCTATCCTTACTGGCGGTATGCCCGGCAGTCCCACTACGGCAGTGCAATCCGAGATTGCTCCCTGCATATCGCCTAGTTGTGACATTGCGATGCTACGAGCGAACAAGACGTGTGAGCATAGTGCAGCGCTTAGACGCGGACTATCCAGAATCTGGTCGAAACGCTCCTTCGCCTCGGAAGGTCTCTCAAGTATCAGAAGGCACGTTCCCAAGTATGCACGGGCCTCCGCATTTTGCGGGTCCTTTGCCAAGGCCTCTGAATAGCTCCTCAGAGCGCGTTCCACGTCGCCTTTCGCCACGAGGCGGCTGGCCAAAATCGAGTAGCCACGAGAATCGAACTTCCGGGTAGACCTCATCTGGGTACCGGCCAGGTCGGCGAACAGCCCGGCTGCTGACGGCCAGTCGCCCGTGGTGATGTACGCGTCAGCGACGCGTTCCATTTCGCTCTTCCGTTCGGTGGGATCATCAAAGCTCGCTGCGTAGTACTCGGCATCCTGTAGGGATTTTCTAGCCATTACGACGAGACCGCGCGATTGGTAGGTATGAAACCGTTCCCAGCGTTCCTGGTAGAGGTGCCACCCTTCTTCAGGCGAAAACCAAGCACGGACGAAATCAACGAAAAGCTCGATACGCCGACGCGCCGCAGGGACATAACGCATGCGATACCACAGGCTGAACATCTGGTCCGCGACACGATAGGTGGCCTTCTTCCCCTTCCCCCCCCCTTCCAGGGCCACGTATCGGGCGGCCTTCAGCCGTCCAAGTTGTGTGGTGACGACATTGAGCGGCAGGCGCGAGTACTTGGAGATATCGGTGGGGGCAGCCGCACCGTTCAGCCGGAGAAGCGCGTCCAAAGTCTTGCTCTGCTGGCGCGGCATGTCCGCAAGCTCCTGCCGTAGCATCGGCGTAAGCCCGGCCACCGTCTCCCAGAGAGCCTGCAGCGGCTCGCCGATCTCCCGTTGAGCGAGGATGTGATACAGCATCGTGATGAGCCGCGGATTTCCCCCCGTAAGGAAGGAAAGCGTATGGATGCTAACCTTGGACCGTTCGAGGCGTGACAGAAACTCCGCATTTTCATCCGCTTGCCCCAGCCGGCGTAACATCTCAACAACTTCTTCCTGGCTTAGCTCCGGCAATTCGACGGGCGAGAAAAAGTGGAAGAAACCTTTGTCGTAGCCGTAGATATCCTGGAAGAGCTTCACCGAAGTAGCGATGAGCATCAGGAATCCTTCGGTGCTCAAGCGCTTGCGAAATGCCCGATATTCACTGTCGGGTTTCCGATGTTTGGCTTCCCCGGCTGCGGTGCTGGGAAAGATATGATCGAAGTTATCGATTAGAAGCACTAGGCGCTTGCCGTGACGATTACAGATGCTCCGCAGCCCGTCCACTAACAGGGCCGAGCTCTTTTCCTCATCGCGGAGTTCCTGTGCCTGGTCCACGATCTTCTGCGCCTCAGCCAATTTCTCCTCGACGGCGAGAGCTTGCAGCACCAGTTGCCACAAATCGCGCTGCTTGTGGACGTAGTACTCCTCTTCGCGGAGTTGAACACAGAACCACTTGGCGGATAGTTCGGGGTCCTGGCGGATTCGGTCACGAAGGACTAAGAGCAGGGTCGTCTTGCCGATGCCGCGCGGCCCGGTAAGAATGTAATGCTGAACCGTGGTGCGACCTTCTTGTTCTCGAATGGCTCCCAAGAATCGTTCGAGAAACTGCTCCCTGCCCACAAAGGTTGTCTGCCGCTGCTCCGGCGGAAGTTCCCAAGGATCGTAGACGAATCTGGAAATAGGCATCAGCCTCGACTCCTAACGCTTTTTGGCACGGAAGGTTCGGTAGTATCGCTTCCACCAATCTTTCATCGTGCTCAGCAGGTAGTAATACTCGTTGGTAGGAGGGTCGCGGCGCTGAGATAGGTGCGAAGCTTGTCGTGCTCGAGGAGCGCGGCAATCAGCTCAGATGCGAAACGCTCAGGGTCATGGACATCCTCGACGTCAAGATAGACGGGAAGGAATCCCTCATGCGGCCGCTTGAGAATGTGGGCCATGACGCCCGTCTTTCCAAAACGGCGCGGGGCAACGAGGTAGATGTTGTTTCCCGCCAGCAGATCCCAAACACATTGGATGACGTGTTCACGCCCGAACAGTTCATCGGGTTCAGGTACGCCGCCAGGAAGGCTTCGAATCGTCATAGCGAATAACTCCTTGCTGCCACGAATTGGTGAAAGTCGAGCAATAACAACAGATCTGTTGCTTTCACTGGCTGACGATAACAACAAATCTGTTGCTTGTCAAGGAACATTTAGCCGGGCATGATTATGCGAGCGCCTGGCTGGCGCATAACGCCCATATTCTCAGGTGGTTGCGATTCCCCGAAGGGACTTGTGGGAGCTGGGAAAGGCAGTGGCGAGAAAGACGGTCCGAGGTCCGGAGTCCGGGGTCGCAAGAGCAGGGATTAGGGCAGTTCAGCCCCGAGTGGCGCGAACGGCCTTGGGCTTCTTGGCACGGCGCGCCGGGCGCACCGGCTTGTCAGGCTGCATGTCGGAAGGAACGTTTGTCCGGGCAAGCTGCAAGAGCAGGCGCAAGGCTTGATTGACCGACGCTGAGTCGCCGAACGCTTGGGCCACGTCGGAATCGAGAAACACTACATTCGTGCCCGCGCGGTAAGCCTCATAGTGCTTCCCGCGAACTCCTCCCTTGAGTTCCGAGAGGTCATACTCCGGCCTCAAATCGTCACCCATTCCTTTCGCCGATGCCTTCCTCATAAAAGGGAATTTGGTGCTTCCGCAGGTTGCCCTTTGCCTTATTCCCATCCGGAGATCATCGCCTCAGTCTACCTCACCCCAGTCTTGAAACCAAGCGTAGCGGGGCGACACCGCCGCCGGCCCAGCGCTGAAAAAATTGCCGCTGAAGAGATCGCCGTCACCCCGTGCATCTGTCGGGGGATCGTGAACACATTTCTGCCGCTTAGCGACCGGTCATTTGCAACAGCTTTTAAGGTATAGTTGTGCAGATTTGGATTCTTGAAAACCTCTCTTTCCGGTGAACCGATGATTGTCATGAAATTTGGCGGCAGTTCAGTCAAGGATGCAGCATCCATCGATCGGGTGATCAAAATCATCCAGGAGCACTTGCCACTCGATCCGGTGATCGTCGTTTCCGCCATGGGCAAGACCACGCGGAACCTGCTCGGCGCGGGGGCCTTGGCCTCGGAAGGGAAAACAGCCGAGGCTCTTGGCCAGTTGGCGGCCATTGAAGCGTATCATCGCGCCGAACTCTCGCAGTTGGTGGAAGATCACAGAGACTCTCCGGCGTTTTCCCTCACGGCGGGATATTTCAGCGATATGCATGACTTGGTAAAAGGTCTTTCCATTTTGAAGGAATTTTCGCCGCGCAGCCAGGATGCCATGGCTGCCTACGGCGAGCTGCTTTCATCGGCCATACTTGCCGCGGGGCTCGAGTCCCGCGGGGTGAAGGTGCAGTTGCTCGATTCCCGCACGCTCATGATTACCGATGATCACTTCACAGCCGCGGAGCCGATCGAGGAAGCCGCTCAAGCGCGAATGTGTGCCGCTTTGCTCCCCGAACTGGAGCGGGGCCGCACGCCGGTGATGCAAGGGTATATCGGGGCGACCCTGGCGGGGGCGACGACGACCCTGGGTTTTGAAGGGTCGGATTTCACCGCGGCCTTCGTGGGAGCGGCTTTGGATGTGAAGGCCATTCAGATTTGGAAGGATGTGCCTGGCTTGATGAGCGCCGATCCCGCCGTTATTCCCGAGGCCCAGACGATTCCAGCGGTCACCTGCGATGAAATGGCCGAGTTGACCTATTTTGGCGCCAAGTTACTGCATCCCCGAGCGGTTTGGCCGGCGGCCCAGAAACGCATCCCTGTCCAAATCGTCAACTCCTGGCATCCGCAAGACGCCGGGACCATCATTCAAGAAAGCGCGGTGACGGCTCCGCAAGGAGTGCGCTCCATTGCCTTCAAGCGAGGTTTGGCATTGCTTCACGTCGTCTCGAACCGGCAGCAGCCGATTTCAGAATTCATGAAAGGAGTGCTCGAGGTTTTAGACCGGCACCGCGTTACCCCCGATTTGACCGCCATCTCATCGATGCACTGCACGCTGGCGCTAGACGCCAACCTTCCGTTTGAGCGGTTTCTTCCGGAATTGCATCGTTTGGGTGCGGTGGAAATTGAGCGGGGGAAAGCCTCCATTTGCCTGGTGGGGCAGGGACTGATCCAGCAGCCGGGCATTGCGGCTTTGGCCTTGGGAGCTATTTCCGATTTGCGGCTGGATCTCATTTCCCAGGGCTCTTCGCCGAATAGCTTGAT
>JBEKLF010000287.1:0-10401 GCA_050010335.1 Terriglobia bacterium | reverse complement strand
GGAAGGTGTCGGCCCGCGAAGCGCTTCTCCTTCGCCCCACGCCCAGGACCACGCGAGCATCACTTTTCCGATTGCACCGAACTCCGCTTGGCTCCCAATGCCGCTATCGACGGATTGGGGGACTCAAGCTGGGTTTGACCGGAGAGAGCGAGGTAAGGTATTGTTTCGCGGGATTGATGTCAAAAAAGCCGGGGTGAGCGCAAAAGCCATGTGCAAATTAATGCCGTTCGTGTTCTTATTTGCCAGTTTGGCCGTGGCTCAACAACCGGTGTTCCGCGTCGTGGATATTAATGTGGGCGCGACCGATCAAGTCGAGTTCGCGGATGGCAAGAGCGCGACTGTGAAGCTGCTCTCAATCAGCGAGACACGCGACAAGGCCCGCTCGGCGGTCCGGGAGGCGCGCGCCGAGGTGGAGATCAATGGATCCCGCGCCACTCTTTCCTGCGGAAATTACCGGCTGCCGGTGACCCTGGGCCACGTGCAAGCAGACTGCAGCGTAACCAAGGCCTACTACCAGAACACCGATCACGATCATTGGGCGCTGGCAAAAGACGCCCGTCTGCGACTCTGGCCCGCGGGTTCGCCCTTCATGCCGCTGGGATCACTGGTCTATCCGGTTCGGGGGCAGCGTTGGTTCGCCTCACAGACGCAAATGGCGAACGAACCGACTTACGTCGACGCTGGCGAGCAGATCAGTTCGGCTAAGATCTACTATCACGCCGGTCTCGACATCGGCGGTGCCGAGGGCTTGGTGGATGTCCTCGCCGCGACCGGCGGTCGTGTAGTGGCCATCGGGAAAGACGTAATCGATCAGGAGAAAGACAATACCAGCTTTGACTTGCGGAATAACGGAACCATCTACATCCTGGATGCGCGGGGCTGGTACCATCGTTACTCGCATCTGCACGCCTTTGACCCTTCGGTGAAGCTGGGCGGGCGGGTGGTGATGGGTCAAAAGATCGGCACGCTCGGGAAGGAGGGTGATAGCGGCGGCTGGTCCCACCTGCATTACGAGGTCCTCAGCCGGCAGGCCTCCGGCAGATGGGGGACGCAGGAAGGGTACGCGTTCCTGTGGGAAGCTTACCAGCGGCAGTACAAGCCCTCGTTGATCGCCGTCGCGCGGCCTCACCAGGCCATCCTTGTGGGAGAAAAGGCGACGCTGGATGGGTCGAGATCCTGGAGTGAGTCGCGCCTTGCCCGCTACGATTGGACGTTTACGGATGGCGCGAGAGCCGTCGGAGCGAAAGTCGAGAGGTCTTACCTGAAAGCTGGCACCTACAGCGAAATCCTGAAGATCACCGACGACCACGGCCGCGTCGCTTATGACTTCGAGACAGTCAACGTCCTCGATCCGAAACATCCTGAGCAGGTGCCGCCCTCAATTCAAGCTGCATTTTTCCCCACCATGGAGATCGCGGCCGGAAAGCCGGTCACTTTCAAAGTCCGGACGTTCGGCACGACGGATGGACAAGAGACATGGTCATTCGGCGACGGCGTGACGGCTCTGACCAAGTCCGATGGCGGGGTCGACGAACATGCGAACGATGGCTTCGCCATCACCACGCACGCCTTCTCAAAGCCGGGAGACTACATTGTGCGCGTGGAGCGCGCGAACCAGCTAGGGCAGAAGGCGATCGGACATCTGTGGGTGCGTGTGGGCGGCTCCGAGTAGTCATACCCGGCTCTGTCCTCCGCCAAAACAGGTGTGTCGCCAAGATTGAAGAGAGGAATAAGGATCGGACCTGCCAGATATTCCAGTTCGAGGAGCATTAATCATGCTAGAGGAAAAACCGGATGACGCGAAACGCATGAACAAAGAAGTTCTTGAAAAGGGTGCAAGCGCTGCGGCCCTTGGGGGAATAACTTTCATAACGGAGGCTCACAGGGTATTCGGCGCCAATGACCGCGTGCGCGTGGGCATCTGCGGCTTGCGTGGGCAAGGCTTCTTTCACGCGGAAAACTACGCCATGATGCCGAACGTGGAAATTGCCGCCTTCTGCGACCCCGATGCGAACATCCTCAGTGGGCGCTTGGCCGATCTTGCTCTCATGGCGTTGCCCCAGCCCAAGACTTACAGCGACGTTCGCAAGCTGCTCGAAGACAAATCCGTCGATTGCGTCTCCATCGCCACGCCCAATCACTGGCACTCGTTGATCGGCATTTGGGCTTGTCAGGCCGGAAAAGATGTTTACGTCGAAAAACCCGGTTCTCACAATTGGTGGGATGGGCACCAACTGGTGCGCGCCGCTCACAAATATGATCGGATGGTTCAGCACGGCGTCAACATGCGGGCGAGCGATTGCATCCGCGAAGCCGTCCAGCAGCTTCGCGACGGCGTCATCGGCGATGTCTATATGTCGCGCGGCCTCTGTTACAACTGGCGCGACACGATCGGGCACACTCCCGTTGAACCGGTCCCCGCGGGCGTGGACTACGATCTGTGGATGGGTCCGGCGCCGGTCAAGCCTTTCACGCGGAATCGCTTCCACTACAACTGGCATTGGCAGTGGGATTACGGCAACGGCGACATTGGCAACCAGGGCATCCACGAGCTCGACGTGGCGCGCTGGGGATTGGGGGTGGGCCTTCCCAACCGGGTTTCGGCCATGGGCGGCCATTTCATGTTTGACGACGACCAGGAAACTCCCAATACGCTCACCTGCGTCTGGGAGTTCGACCAGCCCGACGGCAAACGTAAACTCATGGAGTTTGAAGTCCGCCATTGGATTACCAACCATGAGGCGGACATTCGCACCGCCGGCTTCGGGATTGAGATCCCAGGTTTCCTCGGCCCTCCCCGGTCTGGGCCCCCACGACGCTTGTTTGAAAATGGGATGGTGGGGGATATTTTCTACGGTTCCAAAGGCTACATGGCGACGACCGACTCCGGGCCCTCTCAAACCTATCGCACCTGGCTCGGAGAAGGGCAGGAAAACGGCCCCACCGCCACGCATGCGGGGGGGAACAGTTGGGTTAATTTCATCGATTGTGTGCGGAGCCGCAAAAGGGAAAATCTGCTGGCGCCCATCGATGAAGGGCACCTTTCCTGCACGCTCGTGCACCTGGCCAACGCTTCTTACCGGCTGGGGCGGAGCATTCGCTTCGACCCCGCTACCGAGCAGGTCATCGGCGACGAGGAAGCCAGCAAGCTGTTGCGAGGCGACTATCGCGAGCCTTTTGTGGTCCGCGAAGAAGTTTAAATGCTTGCTTCGCTGCAGATCCATCGGGTCGAAGAAAAATCAGTATCGTCAGGCGGCACACGACCGGAGTAATCGCGTCAAGGAAGGCGCCGGCGCGGCGGCAAACACATTTGATCTTGCGGCAGAGCAAAATCCGGCATCATGCGGCCCCCCTCAGGGGTATCTTGTCGGTCGGGCCGGAGGTCAGGAATGGAAAGGCCTGAGTACAGGAGGAAATACTATGATCGATAGGTTGCATCGTCGGGGGTTTCTGAAGGTCGCCGGGGCCGCCGCGGGTTCATTGTGCCTGAATCTCCGGAGCGCAAGCGGCTCGGAGGAAACCGCCACTTCATCCTCACCCCGATTTCTTACGGGTTGCTGTGCGTACTCATACGGAGACTATTTGAAGTCCGGCAAGATGACCATGGAGGACTTTATTCGCAAGGCCGTGGAGCTTGAGATTGACGGCGTTGACCTCACCACGTATTGGTTCAAGTCCACGGATCCCGATTACCTGCTGAGTTTGCGCCATCTCGCGTTCAAATTGGGCGTTCTTTTTTCGGGTATCGCCATCCGCAACTCCCTTTGCTATGCCGGTGCCGACAAGCGCTCGCAGCAGGTGGAGGAAATCAAGAAATGGGTCGATGTCACCGACATTCTCGGCACGTCCCAAATCCGCGTTTTCGGAGGCAAGGTGCCGAATGGCGCCACGGATGCCCAGGGAGTCGATTGGGTGGTGGAAACCCTTAAGCCGGCCTGTGATTATGCGGCGAAGAAGGGCGTGACCCTGGCCATCGAAACCCATCACGAAATCACCGAGAAAGCCGCCAACGTGCTGGAGATCCTCCGCCGCGTCGACTCACCCTACGCCGGCGTCACTCTGGATATCAGCAACTGGTTGGAAGAGCCTTACGATCAGATTGCGACCTTGGCGCCTTACTCGACCAACACCCACATCCGCGATTTCTACGGTCCCCCGCCCCGCCCGCTGGATCTCGACCGGGTCTGGCAAATCTTCGCGAAGGCCGGCTACAAAGGTTTCATGACCGTCGAATATGAAAGCCAAGAAGACCAAATGACCGGCGTCCCGAAACTCGTGGACAAGGTCAAGGCGCTCTGCAAAAAGTATTCGAGCATTTGATTCCACTGAGACCCGTCCGGGCGAGCGTGGGATTGTCGCGTCCCAGGCGTCAAAGGAGGTCCTATTGAAGACCGCGTTCGACCGTCGAGGTTTTTTGCAGTCTGCCGGCCTCGCGGCGGCGAGTTCGCTGGTGGCCGAGGTTCGAGCCGGCGCTCCTCGACCGGCAGAGGGAATGGCCCCGCCCAAGCCGCGGCTCCTGACCGCGTGCTGCGCCTACTCCTATGGGAAGTATCTGGAGGCGGGCAAGATGACGATGGAGGATTTTATCCTCAAGGCCGTAGACCTGGAGGTGGTGGGCGTTGACATGACGGCCTACTGGTTGAAATCAAAGGAACCGGCTTATCTCCTTAACCTGCGCCATCTCGCTTTCAAGCACGGCATTCCTTTCTCCGGAGCCGCCTGTGGAACCGAGATGTGCGAGCCCGACGCTGGCAAGCGCGCTGCCCGGGTCACGGAGATTGAGCAATGGGTCGATGTCGCCGAACTGCTGGGCGCTTCCCACCTCCGCGTTTTCGGGGGCGAACTTCCCCCCGGCGCCACGGTGGCACAGGGGGAGGACTGGGTTGTGGAAGTCATGAAGCCGGCTTGCGATTACGCCGCGAAGAAAGGCGTGACGCTGGGCATTGAAAGCCACCATGGAATCACTTCGATGGCTTCGGATATCATCGAAATTCTCCACCGCGTTGACTCACCGTACGCCGGATGCAACCTCGATATCACCCACTTTCCCACGGATCCCTACGCGCAAATCGAGGCCCTCATTCCTTACACCACCATGACCCATATCCGCGATCACTTCGACGAGCCACGGCCCGCCCCCATCGACCTCGAACGCGTCTGGCAGATGTTCGCGAAAGCCGGTTATCAGGGTTTCATGGCGGCCGAATACGAATCGGAGGAGGAGCCGGCGACAGGGGTTCCCAAACTTGTGGCGAAGATCAAGGCCCTCTGTAAGAAATATTCGAGTGTCTGACCCCCAGGAAGCGGCCTCGGCTCTTCGCATGTGAGGCTCTTTGCCTTACGTGGGCCTGAAGAGAAGGCCTTTGATAGCGGTCCCATTCATCCTGGCAGCGTTCCTCCCTCACGCCGGGGCAGACAGGCATTTCAAGGTGTTATTGACCAACTGCTGAGTACCCTCGTACGGGTCGCCCCCCTCAGTTTCGTATTCCATGGAGAAGTAGCCACGGTAACCGCTCGCTTTGGCTATGGCGAAGACTTTGGGCAGATCAACGTGGTAATCCTTGCCCTTCTCGTCGCGGACATACTCTTTGACGTGGGTCATGTTAAAGGCGTGCGCAAACATCCCCTTAAGAGCCCGCTCGTTATACTCTTCATCGTGCCCGAGGATCGAATTGCCGAAGTCAGGCAGGGCGCGCAGGTAGGGGCTATTGACCTTCACGATGACTTGCACCAGAAAGAACGGGTCCTCAGGGCCGGGGCTGTCATTCTCCAGGTTCACGACGATGTTATGCCGTGCTCCATACTCGGCCAGCTTCGCGAGGCTTTCCGCGGCCAGGTCAACGCTTTTGGGAGCTCGGCGCCGGCCGCCCACGTGCTGCCGGACGCTGGGCGAGCCGACCGTCAACGCCACGTCGATCCCTTTCCTGCCATCATCGATGCTCTTCTGCCGTTGGTGGGGATCAGAGTCGTAGAACGAACCCTCATTCAAGCCAAGATCCACTATATGCGACCCGGCCTTGGCGAGTGCTTCGCGGAACGACGCGAGATAGGCAGGATCGGTCGAGGCGAAGTGCTCGATGACGGGGTTGATGTCGTGGATTCCAAATTTCTCGATCATCCGCGCCGGAAACTCCAGCAAGGTCATTCCAGGTCGGCTTTTGTCTCGGTCGCCATTGCCGGGAGCGTCGATGAAAGCGCGGAACGGGTAAGAGGTGACGGCCAACCGGTCCCGTGGCGCCACGGGGAAATCTAGTTCGGGCATTTCCTGCGCGGCATCGAGATGGGCGCCGTTGGCGAGGCCCAACGCCATCGCCAAAGCCGGCAACTCCTTGATGAAATCACGGCGTGATTTATGCATGCATGACCCTCCCTTATTTTTTGATAGCCCTCCACTGACCCGCACGGTTAGCTTGCCCTTGGGTCATCGCGGCGGTGCGATCCAGCGGTTGCATCATACCAGAGCCTGCCATTTTCGCGCGTCACGATTACGGGGTCGTCCACCAAACCGCTCTTGGAAACCTTGGCGCCCCAGTCGTGGCGTTCAAGCTGTGCCCCTATTGGAACCAACTGGGCCGCGGAGGGAGTTGGAACCGACGACGGCTCACAACCCCGTGCGAGGCGAGCGCCCCGATTGCCTTCCCCACCAGTGTCTTCAGAAGGTGAGCACGATCCCTTCGGGGTCGGGAGTCTTGCGCGCGCGCACCATCAAGACAAAAACTGCCGTGGCCAGGCAGGGAATGAGGGAGCCGGCAAGCACGATGGGTTGGAAGGAAAATCGATCGGAGATGCGGACGATCAAGTAGGTGGAGATCAGGGTTCCGATCCCCGCGCCGGTCCCCCCCAGGCCACTCACGGAGGCAACCGCGTCCGGATGGAAAACGTCGCTGGGCAGCGACAAAAACATGGTCGAGCAGGCGGCGTAGGCAAACGTCGCATATCCAAACAACAGCACCAGCGTGAGATAGTGATGGGTGAAAGCGGCCGGAATGAGGATCAACATGCTGGGCCCGAAAATCAGCAATACCAGACGCCGCGAACGGCCCACCGGCCACCCCCGCGAGATCCAGTAGCTGGAAAGTGCGCCCCCGAAAAAATTGCCGAGATCGGCTCCCAGGAAGGGAACCCAGAAGCCCAGAATGCTTTGTTCCAGCCGAAAGCCTTTGCTGCGGAGATACAGGGCGAACCAATCGGCGATGAGGAACCAGTAGGGATCAAGCAGGAAGCGGCCGCAGATGATTCCCCAGGTTTGCCGGTAGCGCAGCAGCCTGCGCCAGGTAATTCGGGCGCGGGGTGAAGCTTGAACCTCGGGGGTACGGCCTCGCCGGATGTACGCAAGTTCCTGCGGCGCCAAGCGGGGGTGCTGTTCCGGGGGGTGATAGAGCCTGCGCCAAACCAGGATTCAGAGAAAGCCGAGGCTTCCGGTGACCAGGAAAACCGGCCGCCAACTGCCGATCAATTTGTACGCATACAAGGCCAGAAATGGAGCGATTGCCCCGCCAATGGACGAGCCGCTGTCAAACATCGCGACCGCCCAGGCCCGCTCCTTATCGGGGAACCACTCCGAGGCGACCTTGGTGGCGCCCGGCCAGTTGGGGCCTTCCCCCGCGCCGAGCAGAAATCGAAAGAAGCGGAAGCTGGCAAGCCCCTGTGCCAACGCGGTGAGACTGGCGACACAAGAATAAAACGCCACCGTGAGCGAGAGGCCACGACGCGCCCCCAGCCGATCGATCAGCCGTCCTCCCCCACCCTGCATCAAGGTGTAGGCGATCCGAAAGGCAATCAAGATGGTGGCAAAATTCGTGTTGGTCCAACGGTACTCCACCAGAAGGACGGGGGCCAATACGCTCAGCGTTTGCCGATCGATGAAATTGATGACTGTGGAAACGAACAGTAGGCCGCCAATCCACCAGCGCAGGCCGCGAATTGGGGGGCGAGGTGGTGCTGCATCGAGACTGGGTTGGACAGGGTTCACAATTTGCGCGGATCGAAAAACACAAGGAAAAGGGTGCCTGAACTGACAATCTTTCTACTTCGTTGGGGCACCACCGCCTGGTTCTTATTAGATTAGACTGGTCAGACATAATCCGTGGGCGGCGGGCACAAGAACCGTGCCCTTGCCCACGGCTATTCGATTTTCACCCCTTCGGGGGGCCGGTAAGGAATCCGATCGGATCCTACGGGAAACCGCCAACGAGGCGGACGAACGGATCGAGCCACCGACTTGACGGAGTCTTAACTCATCAATGCCGCATGTACCTTGGTAACCGCCTTGACGACGTCATCCAGGTCCTCATCCGTCCACTTCGGACCGATGTACAGGCTTGCATAACGGTTCTTTAGGTCAACCGATCGAGGGCAACACGCGGCTCCGTATCGCATGGCCTTCCCTTTTAGGGTATTGAACGACGGCCATTGCGAGTGGGGAGCTACCTTGTCCTCGATGTAACCCATCGTCGGCAGATTCCTCGTGCCCAGGATCCCGACATCCATCGGTACGTTTTCTGCCGTCATGGCTTTTATGAATCGGTCGCGCAGACCTTGGGAGGGCAGCAGCAGATCAAGGCTAATGCCAATTTCTCCTTCTGCATCGTTGCTGGGCCGCAGCTTGATGCCGTGTAGATCCTTGAGTTTTTCCGTTACGTAGCGATGCATCCGTCGGTGGTTAGCGAGCGCGGTTTCCATCTTGCGGAGTTGGGCGCACAGAACCGCCCCGGTCTCTTCATTCATGCGGTAGTTGAGACCGAGCATCGTTTCCCCGCCGCGGTCGCCTTCTGTCCCCTGCCCGCCACGTGGATACTCCGTTATGCCCAGAGCAGTCCGGAAAATGGGCCTCACGCCCCCCAGATCGTGGAAGCGGACGGCTCGTTCGTAGAGCGCAGGATCATTCGTGATGACGCAGCCGCCTTCACCAGACGTCATCATTTTGGCGGTTTGGAAACTGTAGATTCCGATGTCCCCGATGGAACCGGTCCTCTTGCCCTTGTAGGACGCGCCGATGGCCTCGGCCGAATCTTCCAGCACCTTCAGGTTGTGCTCGCGCGCGATGGCCATTATTTTGTCTATGTCCGCCACGGTGCCGGAAAGGTGCGACGGTATGACGACTTTGGTGTGGGGAGTGATCTTCTTCTTCAGGTCTTCGGGGTCCATGGCGAAAGTTTCGTCGATCTCGCAGAAGACGGGCAACGCCCCGCTCATGATGATCGCGTTGTAGTCGGAGTGCCAGGTTTCGGCGGGAAGGATCACCTCGTCACCCGGTCCCACGCCCAGAGCGTTAATGGCGACGTGCAGCGCGGCGGTTCCGGAAGTCACTCCCAGCGCGTATTTGACACCCATGAATTTCTCGAATTCCTCTTCGAACGTCTTTGCCTTCTGCGGCGGCGTGAACCCGTAAAAGCGAAACAGGCTCCGGGTCTCAATCGCTTCATCCAATTCCCTCTTTTCCTCAACACCTATGAAATTAGCCCCTTCGAAATTCGTTGTCAGGGGCGTCGAGCGCACCGGGTTACCGCCCTCCACCGCCAGGCCAGGAGGGTTGGCAGCTCCCAGCAACGGGGCTGACGCGACCGCAGAAACCGCCGCAAGAAACGTGCGCCGGCTCATGTCTGAAACATCATCTTTTCTCATAAGATTCCTCACCGTGATGAATTATAGTCCCATTGACAAGCGATTACCCGGCAAAGCCGGTTCTTGGGGGGGGGCTAGGACTGGTGGCCTTTACCTCATTAGCACGTTTTTGCTGATCTTGCATACCTTTCGTCGTTAGGCCAATTCGGCGCCTATCTTACACCTATTTCAACTGACAATCGCGGCTAGTGGATTAATGACGCGAGCTGCTCGCTATTGACTCAACTTTACCGTATGGTCCCGATTCGCGGAGGTGCCTTCGACCAAATCGCTATCTTCGCCGCGCGCATGGTGGCTGCGGCGGCAACTTCCGCCCTCATAATTCCCGCCAGCGCGATGTCGCGCTGTTTCTGATTTCCAGGTGGCTTCAGTTTTCGGGTCGAGACGGCATATGTCGAGACGGCAGAGAGGACATCGCCATCTTCCGTGGTGTGGTAGGGGTTAATGACTTTAGCTGCGCGGGTATTCGCCAATCCGGCGAGCTTGGTTAAGTCCGACCTATCAAAGTCTAAATTTGTCGCAATGACTCCGATGGTGGTGTGGGTTATGGAGGGTCGGACATTGACGACCGTCTTGGGGGCCACCCGCTCGGCCATCTTTTGCCGCACGCTTTCGGAAATGCTTACGAAGCCTTTCCCGTCTGCGCGGCGGGCTCCGGCTAATTCTAGCTCGCTTTCAAGATGAGACTAAAAATGATACAATCGCGGCATGTCAAGACCACGACACATCGATTGGAAACTCGTCTCGAAAGCGCGAGCCGTCGTTGCCGAAACCACC
>JBEKLF010000286.1:0-10461 GCA_050010335.1 Terriglobia bacterium | reverse complement strand
CTCTTCGACGCCCACCAAACTTCTTTCAATCGCCCAACCCACCAAACTACAAGCCCTTGCCCTCCATCGTCCTCCAAGGCCTGCTACCCGCTCTGCTCCCCTATCGACGGATTGGGGAACCTGCGAATGCCTTGACACGATGTGGGTATTGATCATAATTAACAAAGCTCTCAGTGGCTCCCAATGAGCGCACCATTGGCGACGGGGCTAGAAAGGGAACCCAAAACGGAAGAAAACCATGAGTGAACGAACAGCCTATAAGAGCCCTCTACACGAGATGACCCAGACCACCCCCACCTGCCTATGGAACGACTCGGCATCGATTCGAGAGTTGACCTACTCCATAGAGCACGGTGCGGTGGGAGCCACCTGTAACCCCGTCATTGTGGTGGAGGTGTTGAAGAAGGAAATGCACCGCTGGCAGAATCGCATTCGGCAATTAATTGAGGAAATGGCCACGGCCACGGAGGAAGAAATCGGCTGGAGGGTGGTGGAGGAGATGTCGGCCAAGGGGGGCGAACTTCTGAAGCCGATCTTCGATCGGAGCGGGGGGAAAAACGGCAGGCTGTCAATCCAAACGGACCCGCATTTCTACCGGAACACGGAGGCCATCGTTGCGCAGGCAGTTCGCTTCAGCCAGCTTGCACCTAACATGATTGTAAAGATCCCTGTGACCCGGGCGGGTATTCCCGCTATCGAGGAAGCGACCTACCGGGGAGTAAGCATCAACGCCACGGTCTGCTTCAGCCTTCCGCAGTGCGTTGCCGTGGCCGAGGCGCTGGAACGAGGGCTGCAACGGCGGGAGAAGGAAGGTCTGGATATCGCCAGCATGGGGCCGGTGTGCACGATCATGGTGGGCAGGCTGGATGACTGGCTCAAGGTGGTGACGGAAAATCAAAACATTACCACCGATCCTGGGTATCTGGAGTGGGCAGGGGTGGCCGTGTTCAAGAAAACCTATCGCCTCTTTCAGGAACGCGGGTACCGGATTCGGCTCCTCTCAGCGGCCTTCCGCAATCACATGCATTGGAGCGAATTCATCGGCGGGGATGTGGTGATCTCCCCCCCCTACAAATGGCAGCTTCGTTACAACGCCAGCGACGTCAAGGTCGTATCGCGCATCGACAAACCGGTCGATCCGAAAATTGTGGAGGAATTGCTGCGGAAATATGATGACTTCCGACGGGCCTACGAAGAGGACGGATTATCGATAGACGACTTTAACGACTTTCCACCCACCCGGCGCACCTTGCGCCAGTTCATCGGAGCTTGTCACGAGCTGGCGGGCCAGATCCGGGAATTCATGATCCCCAACCCTGACTTGAAGTAGGCTTCAATCTGCAATCCAGCCTTCAGGAAAATCGGGTGTGTTTCCAAAGCAGGCAGCCGCAGGCGACTAACATGGCCAGCATCAAGACGACGAGGACCACGATCCAGGCACCGGCCATGATGATGGGCGGCCGCATGGCGTAACGCGCCAGCCATACGAAAGTGCCTGTCGCCAGGGCCACAATCAAGAAGTCCCACCAGCGCCGCCCCGCCGTTTCCGCTCCCAAGGGATCCTTCCCAAATTGCGCGGAGGTGGTCACTTCCAGATTCAATCCATAGCGGTCGCATTCCCGTGCCACCACTTCGTGGACGGCCGCCCGTTCGCTATCTGGAGCCATCGCGCTGCTGATGGCGACAGCTCCCAGGATCATGATCAGAGAGCCCACGATGACTTGGGCTTGTTCGGGCTTTCCGAAGCTGGCCAATTCACCAAACACCAGCACGCCCCACGCCAATCCCCAAAGCTGGTTGGTGTTGGAAAGGGGAATGCCCCGGCCAATGCCAATATACTTGGCGGCGTATTGCTGAAAGAGATCGCCCACCACCCAGCAGAATCCTCCGAGAAACAGCCAGAAGAGGACAGGGCGTGCCGCCGTCAGGGTTTCCATAACGGGCTGCACTCCGCCCAGAAATACCAGGGCAAGGGTGATGGTTGTCACCAGCTCACCCACCGTGAACACGGTGACAAAGGAGAGGGGATTCATCCCGCTCAGATAGGCTTTGCGGTAAGGGATATACATGGTGCCCCACATGAGTCCCGCGCCGAGCGACGAGAGAATTCCTGCCACCAGCCGGTGCGGCGTGCCGCCTGCCTGGTGCGCGGAAGCCAGGCCCAGCAGGGTCGCGCCAAAAACAACGGCTCCGGCGCCGCCCAGTACCTTGGCCGCGGTTTTCCAAGCGTGGCCGCGCAGTTCCCGAAACAGGAACCAGCCCCAGAAGATGCCAACCAGGGAATTCGTATTCCAAAGGGGAAAGGCGATGGACAAGCCCACGTCGCGAATTGCAAAAACCGTCAGGGTGTTGGCCACGGCCCACAACGCGCCAGCGAGAATGGCCCAAACCATCAGATGGGCTCTCGCCCGCAGGTCAAGAAAAATGTAGGTGGTACCTTTCAGGACTACCGGAAGGGTCCAGCGAGCTACGAACACGCCGCTAACCATACAAAGCGAAATCAGGAAGGGTGAGAGCCCGATGGTGACCAACTTGGTGGGCGCTTCCGCCCCACCCAGCCAGGCGCCCGCCGCCAAGCCACATACTACCCCCAGCACGTGAAGGGACCGGGGAGTGGGCGTCGAACGTGTTTGCGTTTCCAATAGGGTTACCTCTTCAGTGGACGTAAATCAACAACAGCACGCCAAGCACGAGTACGGAAAGAGGTATCCAGAAGTGGCCGTCGGTCAATACCGCTTTGGCGGTTGATCTTTTCAAAGGGAACCTCCCCTATCCCCTGCAGGGATCAGTGAATTTCCTCTAGCGCCACGGCGCGGTGCTCATCGTGCGACTTGCGGGCGGCAAGTCCCATCACTACCGGGATACGTCCATCGATCCCGCTTACGGGAGTTGGGCTGCCTTCCGACACCGCCTTCACAAAGGCCTGGAGCTCATTCGCGTAGCTCTCCGCGTAACGGTCCATGAAGAAATGCAGGGGCAGATCTTTGCGGATGGCGTTCGCTGTTGAGACCACTGCCTGATTCGGATAGCAGTTGCCCGTTGCGATCGCCCCGTCGCTGCCCAAGATCTCCACCCGTTGATCGTATCCATAAACCGCCTTGCGACAGTTATCAATGGTTCCGATTGCGCCGTTCTTGAAGCGCAGCAGGACCACCGCGGTGTCCAGGTCGCCAGCCTCGCCAATGAGAGGGTCCACCCTCACCCCGGCGGCGGTGAAAACTTCCCCCACCTCGCTGCCCATCAGGAAACGCGCCATGTCGAAATCGTGGATGGTCATATCCAGAAACATCCCGCCCGAGACCTTGACATATGAGATAGGGGGAGGCTCTGGGTCGCGGCTGATGATGTGTAGCAGGTAAGGTTCGCCGATCTCGCCGCTCTCGACGGCCTTTCGCACGCGGGCAAAGCTGGGATCGAAGCGCCGGTTGAATCCGATCTGCAACTGGACTCCGGCCCTTTTCACCGCCGCCAGGGCCCGATCAATCTTTTCCAGGCTATGGTCGATCGGCTTCTCGCAGAAAATGTGCTTACCCGCGCGGGCCGCTTCCACAATAAGATCCGAGTGCGTATCGGTGGACGAACAGATCAGCACCGCCTCGATCTGGGGGTCCGCGATGACCTGTTCAGCACTCTCGCTTACTCGCGGGATGCCGCAGCGCGCGGCCACTTTCTCTGCCGCTGGGCGGTTGACGTCCGCGATGATCAGGGGCGCGGCTTCGGGCAATCGAAACGCCAGGGTCTCAGCGTGAACGGCCCCGATTCGCCCGGCGCCAATAATACCGATAGGGAGTTTGCGCTTGCTCAAGGGGATTCTCCTCGACTACCAAGGATGAGTTTGCTCCTAACTAAGAATAGTTATGCTCGATCGAGCGCAGGTATTCGCGGTTGCGGCGAGCGCTCTCCTTCGGCGTGCCCATTCCCGGCAGGACGTCTTGCTCAACGAGCGTGTACTCGTTGTAATCGTGGGCCTTCAGCCAGCGCATTACCGCGGGGAAGTCCACTGAACCCTTTCCCAATTCACAAAAGACTCCGCGGCGTAATGCCTGGAAGTAATCCCAGTGTTCGGCCCGAGACTGCCGGGCCACCTCCGGGTGGCAATCCTTAAAGTGGAGGTACCACACACGCTCATGGAAGCGCTCCAGTCCCGCAATCACGTCACCGTCACCCGCTCCGTAGACGTAGTGGCCACAATCAAACACCAACCCCACCAATTCCGGGTCGGTCAGATCCAGAAAGCGGGAAATCTCCTCCGGCGTCTCGACATAGCCGGCGCAGTGATGGTGGAAGACCGTCCGCAGCCCTGTCTCGGCGCGCACGGCGCTGGCCACCTTATTCGCACCCTCAGCAAAGGTTTTCCATTCCGCAGGACTCAAGGCCAGTTCAGCGGTGATCCGCCCGGCGTTGCGGGTGCGTTCCGGGACGGAGCCATTATTGTCAGCCAGCACCAGGAAAGGTTTGGGGTCCGTGGCCACGGCCGCCAGCAGCCGCGCGGTCTTGAGGGCACTCACCACGCCTGCTTCATGCGCGGCCGCGTCCTTCAAGGCCACTGGCACAAACGCCCCCAACATCACCACACCCCGCTGGGTTAGTTCCGCCCGCAGTACTTCCGGATCTGTGGGCATGAATCCCCAGTCGCCCAACTCCGTCCCGGTGTAACCCGTCTCCACCAACTCGTCCAGCATACGGCTGTACGCAATCGGCTCCCCTTTGGCTTCTTCAAACTCCAGCATGCCCCAGGAACAAGGGGCATTGCCTACACGCAAAGCGACCATGTTTTCTCCTTACGTGGGTTGAGGATTGACTCCTACCACGCTTCCACTGAAGCTAGAACTTCCTACTCCACTGTTTCGGCCAGCGTTCCACCACCACCTTGGTCTGGGTGTAGAACTCCACCCCGTGGTGCGCCTGGGCGTGCAGGTCTCCGAAGAAGCTCTCACCCCATCCGCTGAAGGGGAAGTGGGCCATCGGCGCCGCCACGCCTACGTTGATGCCCACGTTGCCCGCGTTGACCTCGTAACGGAATTGCCGGGCGGCGGCGCCGTCGCTGGTGAAGATGCAAGCCATGTTGCCATAACTGCGGGCATTGACGATCTTGATGGCTTCGTCAATCGAACTGGCGTGCATCAGGCTCAATACCGGACCGAAGATCTCGGTGCGGGCGATCTCCCCCTGTGGGGGAACATTGTCCAGGATCGTGGGGAAGACAAAGAAGCCATCCTCGTAATCTTTCACCTTCTTGCCCCGACCATCCACGAGCAGGCTTGCTCCCTCGCGCTCGCCCTTGGCGATCAGTGCTTCAATCCGCGCTTTGCTTTCTGCCGAGATGACCGGCCCCATCTCCACGCCTTCCTCCCGGCCGTATCCCACCTTGCGCCGCAGGGCCGCTGCGGCCATCTGCTCAGCTACCGCTCGCTTCGCGTCACCCACGGTGATGGCGACGGAAGCCGCCAGGCAGCGCTGGCCGGCGCAACCAAAGGCCGAATCCGCCAGAATCCTGGTGGTCATCTCCATGTCGGCATCCGGCATGATCACCACCGGATTCTTGGCCCCGCCCTGGCATTGGGCGCGCTTGCCGGTGGCCGCCGCCCGGCAGTATATGTAGCGCGCGGTCGGGGTGGAGCCCACAAAGCTGATGGCCCGAATCGCGGGATGGTCTAGAAGAGCATTCACGGTCTCCTTGCCACCATTTACCAGTTGCACGACTCCCCGCGGAAAACCGGCAACCTCGAGTAGGTGGAAGATCTTGTTGGAACTCAGCGGCACCCGCTCCGAGGGTTTCAGGATGAAACAGTTTCCGGTGGCCAGGGCATAGGGCATAAACCAGAAGGGGACCATGACCGGAAAATTGAAAGGCGTGATGGCTGCCGCCACTCCCAAGGGCTGGCGAATCATGTGCTCGTCGATCCCCGCCGCGATATCCTCGTTGTTCGAGCCCTGCATCAGGGAGGGGATGCCACAGGCTACTTCCACATTCTCGATGGTGCGCCGCAACTCACCGGCGCTTTCAGCGTACGTCTTGCCGCACTCCTCGGTTACGGTCAGCGCCAAGTCCTTCAGGTTTTCCTCCAGCAAAGCCTTGAGCCGGAACAAGGGCTGGATGCGCTCGCCGGCCGGCGTGCGCCTCCAATGCTCGAAGGCCTTCTGGGCCACTTCCGCCGCCGCATCAACTTCCTCCGTCGGCGATAGGGGAACCTCCGCCAGGACCTGAGCAGAAGCCGGGTTTAGAACCTTCAGAGCTTCTGCTGCGCGCGAGGCGCGCCAAGTACCATCTACGAAATTCTCCAACCTTGCGTGCATCTCAAATCTCTCCTTTCGCCGCCACCATTATCACAAGTGGTAGCGTTGTTTCTTGCGGGCTTCCTCGTAACTGGCTCGCGCCGCTCGTACGCTGGCGCTTTCGGAGACTTCCGCCACTGCCACATCCCACCAAGCCTCGTAACCCGGCACCCGCAGTTCGGGATCAGTCTCAATCACGATCACCGTGGTGCGGTCCAGCGTCTTCGCTTTCTGCAATGCTTCCTTAAGTTCGGCTAGGTTGTTGGCCTTGAGCGCGTGCGCCCCCAGGCTGCGGGCGTTGGCGACGTAATCCACCGGTAGGTAATCCCCATCCAATTGGCTGGAATCGGCGGAGCGGCGCCGGAAGCGCGTCCCAAATCCCCCGCTGCCCAGCGACTGGCTCAGCCCACCGATGCTGGCAAAGCCGTGATTGTCAACCAGCACGATGATGAGTTTAATGCCTTCCTGCACCGAAGTCACAATCTCCGTCGGCATCAAGAGGTACGTGCCGTCGCCCAGGAACACGTAAACCTCCCGGCTGGGATCAGCCAGTTTGGCCCCCAGGGCGCCGGGGATCTCGTAACTCATGCAGGAGTAGCCGTACTCCAGGTGATAGCCGTTGGGGGTCCGAGTGCGCCAAAGCTTGTGCAGATCGCCGGGGTGACTGCCTGCCGCTGAAAGCAGGATATCGCGCGGTCCGGAAGCTTCCCATAAGGCGCCGATCACCTCACTCTGCGCCGGATGCGGTTGATTGCCCAAGTGAAACAGACGGTCCACCTCCACTTCCCACGCCTCTCTCAGGGCGGCTACCTGGGCGGCATAATCGGCGCTGACGCGGAAGCCGTTGAGCGCCTCGGCAAGGCCCTCCAGGGCCAAACGCGCATCCGCCACCACAGGAATGGCGGAAACCTTGTAGGCATCAAACTCCGCGACATTAATGTTCACAAAGCGCACTTGGGGGTTTTGGAATGCCGTCATCGAGGCGGTGGTAAAGTCGGAATAACGCGTACCGATCCCCATCACCAAGTCGGCGTCGCGGGCCAAACGATTGGCGGCCAGCGTGCCCGTCGCCCCCACTGCCCCCACGCACTGTGGGTGGTCGTAGGGCAGCGATCCCTTCCCTGCTTGCGTCTCGCCCACCGGGATGCCTGTCCGGACCGCGAAATCCGCCAATGCCTGCCAGGCCTCACTGTACAGGACCCCACCGCCAGCGATGATCAGCGGATTGCGGCTTGCCCGAATGGCTTCCACTGCTCGCCCCAAGGAAATCGGATCGGGTGGAGGCCGGCGAATCAGCCACACGCGCTTCTCAAAGAATTCGAACGGGTAGTCATGCGCCTCGGCCTGCACATCCTGCGGCAGCGCCAAGGTTACCGTGCCGGTGTCCGCCGGAGAGGTCAGTACGCGCATCGCCTCCGGCAGGGCAGTGATGATCTGTTCGGAACGGTATATGCGGTCCCAGTAACGCGAAACCGGTTTGAAACAGTCATTGACTCCCGTATCCTGCGTGGAGGGGGATTCCAGTTGTTGCAGGACCGGCGCCACGTTGCGGCGGGCGAAAATATCGCCCGGCAGCAGCAGCACGGGGAGGCGATTGATCGTTGCCAGCGCTGCCCCGGTAATCATGTTGGTCGCCCCGGGCCCAATGGAAGACGTGCAGGCAAAGGTGCGTAGCCGGTTGCTGGTTTTGGCGAACCCCGCCGCCATGTGTACTCCCGATTGCTCGTTGCGTACCAGAATGTAGGGGAAGTCGGGGTTTTGCTGCAACGCCTGTCCAATGCCTGCGACGTTCCCATGCCCGAAGATCCCGAGCGTGCCGGCGAAGAAGGGATTCTGCTTCCCATCCCGCTCCACATACTGGTTCTTCAGAAAGGCGATGATGGCTTGTGCGGTCGTCAGCCGTCGTGTATTACCCATGTGGGCCTCCTTGGTTTCAAAAGAACTCTCATGGCCGGCAACCCCATCGCCTGTCGGGGTTGACGGACGGTAGTAAGAGCGGGATATGGTCGTCAAGTCGACAAGGTTCAGCCATTTTGATTTTTAAAAAGAGTTGGCGGGCAAGAAACATGCTCACGATATCCGCAACGGCGTAATGGACGTATTGTAAGAAATACCCCAACATGGAGAACTTATCGGCCATCGCCCCAAAGACCTTATCGAGAAGCAACAGTGTAAGTATCACCATGCCTATGGACAGAATGTATCGCCGTATCTTAACGACTGCATTTGAGCTTCTGGGATCGAAGTTTACCATGCCCAGCTCAAGCCAGCGGGCAATAACGATGCCCGTCAAAAATCCGGCATAGACCAAGAATGCGCCCGGCCGACTATCGATGCCCCAACTGTCCTTCGCCAAAATGCGATATTG
Organism: Terriglobia bacterium; assembly: GCA_050010335.1. Taxonomy (GTDB): domain Bacteria; phylum Acidobacteriota; class Terriglobia; order UBA7540; family UBA7540; genus Bog-366. The sequence continues at coordinate 1,817 of JBEKLF010000286.1, read as the reverse complement.
ATGCATTCGTTGCAAAAACAGCCGCCCAAAGACCGCAGTCTCGGCCCGTCGCTCTGTGCCTCGGTCTCGGGTTCGTGAGGTCATCGGGGTGGTCGAGCCTTTGCCCCGACCAGCGCCCGCCTTGCGCGAGGTAGGTTTCAGTTTTCCAGGTAAGAGAACGGCAGGCCCACCCTGCCATCAGTTACGCAGCCCGCCTTTCGTAGCGATGGTGCAGGCCACCGACCTGCGGGATCTCCACGATCTCTCCCGCCTCCGGCCCCTGCACGACGCGAGTGGTCGGAGCGTCCTTGGCTAAAGATAGGTGAGTTCTCGAACCCAGATAGTAATCGAAATAACTTTTCAGGATTTGTCGCAGATGGTTCTCTTCCAACACGATCATGTGATCCAAGCACTCGCGCCGGATGGAGCCCACCAACCTTTCCGCGAACGGGTTTTGCCAAGGGCTTCGCGGTGCGGTCAGGACTTTGGTGATTCTGGAAACATTCCCCGTAAATCTGGTCCCGACCTCGGATCAAAAATCGTGGCGCCGTGTCTTCCGGGAACGCTTCCAGGATTTGCTGAGTGGACCAAGCCGCCGTCGGATGTTCGGTCACGTTGAAATGCACCAGCCTACGTCGACGATGGGCCAAAACCACCAAACCGAACAGAACCCGAAAGGTGGCGGTCGGGACCGTAAAGAAATCGATGGAAACCAGTTGGTTCAGATGGTTGTCGAGGAACGCCTTCCAGGTTTGAGAGGGAGGTTGACGTTTTCTGGGGAGGAGTCGCGACACGGTTCGTTCCGAGATGGGGATACCCAGCTTAAGCAACTCCCCGTGGATACGAGGCGCTCCCCAAAGCGGGTTGGCAGTTGCTATCTTCAGGATCAGAGCTCGAATCGCGGGACTGGCTTCTGGACGGCCGCTCTTCTGCCTGGAAATCCAGCTCCAGTAAAGGCGAAAGCCCTTGCGCTGCCAGGCCACGACGGTCTCTGGCCTTACGATAACCAGCGCTCGGCGCCAATCCTTCCAACCCCGGGACAGCCACACCCAAAAGAAGCGATCCGTTGTCCCTGCCAAAAACTCGATCGACGACAAAGAGCGGTCCATTCCCAGGGGCGCCAAAGAGGCGAGGTAGTTACTGAGCAGGTGCAGGCTACAGATTTCATGGCGGCGGGAGCTGGGGGAAGGTCCTGTCCGGGAGGCCGGAGTCTTTGCGGACCTCGGTCGACCGAGGTCGGAAAACACCCTTCTTCAGTCCGAGAACGATCCTTCAAGCCGCCCGCCGTTCGTAGCGGTGATGCAGTCCGCCGACCTCCGGCAGTTCAATGACGGACCCCAGCTCCGGCGGTTGAACCGGCCTGGTTTCCGGTGCATTTTTCTCCAGCGACAAGTGCGTACGGGCCCCATGGTAATAATCGAAATACGATTTGAGAGTGCGCCGCAGAGACGATTCGTTGAACACGATCAGGTGGTCCAGACACTCCCGCCGGATCGATCCGATCAGGCGCTCTACGTAGGGATTCTGCCATGGCGATTTCGGGGCCGTCAGGACTTCGCGAATCGCCATCCGTCGGACTCGTTGCCGGAAGACGTCGCCATAGATGCGATCACGATCATGGAGCAGATAGCGTGGGGTCGTGTCCCAAGGGAAGGCCTCAGCAATCTGTTGTGCCGTCCATTCTGAAGTGGGATGGGCAGTAACGTTGAAATGAATCACGCGGCGCCGATGATGGGCCAAAACCACAAAGACAAAGAGAATGCGAAAGTTCACCGTCGGTACCACGAAGAAATCCGTCGCGACCAATTGCTTCAGGTGACGGTCGAGGAACGTCCGCC
>JBEKLF010000285.1:0-12806 GCA_050010335.1 Terriglobia bacterium | reverse complement strand
AGAACTCCAACTGTTGCTTTTGAGTTGCATCAATCATAAGAGCCGTGGCACGGGTGAACATGCGCCCATTACATCACAATTCCGTCCTATTGTAAATAATTAAATGGGACGGGACACTAGAGCACACGTTCGCACAACACCTTCTCTGCGTCAGCAAGCAAGTGGGTGTACTATGGTTTGTGGGGGCGGGGGATCGCAGCAGTTTCCAAAATAGACTGAGGATGTCACCATTGTGGCGCTGCGCTACAATGGTTAACGATAACGGAAGACGGCAGGTCATGACTGAGCAAACCACGTTGACTCTGAAGAACGATGTATCGGAACTGGAAAGAGTGATGGGTTTTGTTTCCGATCTTTGTGTTCGGAACTCTATTCCTCCCCAAATAGAATATGACCTTAACCTGGCCCTGGATGAAATGATTATCAATGTGGTCGAACATGCCTACCCGGACGGCGGGGAGCATCATTTCACCGTGCAAATCGCGGTGACTCCTGGGGAATTCAAGGCCTGTATCGAAGACGATGGAGTGGAGTTCAATCCCACCGACCACCCATCCCCTGATCTGGATGCCCCCCTTGAGAAGCGGAAAGAGGGTGGCTTGGGTATCTTCTTAGTTCGCCAGATCATGACACGCGTCGAGTACCAACGTCTTGCAGGGAAAAACCTTATCACCCTCCGGAAGAAACTTACCTAAACATCCCGGAAATACCTGTATGTGGTTTTATTAAAGGCGGGGGCTTGAAATGACTATGAGCGCGGCTTAGTCCCGCAAGGGTTTCGTGGGCAGAGGAGGGAGCGGGAATCAGCCTGCCAGGGCGCTCGTTTCATCCTCGTAAAGGCCGAAGAATCGATCTAGCCCCACCATTTTGAGTGTCTGCCTGACCATTTTGGTGGGCGCAAATAGAATGAATCTTCCCCCGATTTCCTTCAGCAGTTTGTGCGTGCGCACAAATGCGCCGATGCCCGAGCTGTCGACCATGGGGACGGCGGCGAGGTTCACTGCGAGGTGTATTTCTCCGCTCTCGACCAGGTTCTTCACCTGCTCGCGGAACTTCAGTTCGCCCTCACCGATGCGGAGAGGGCCCTTCAGGTCCATAATGCTGACGTTCCCGATCTTGCGAACAGTAACATCCACGGCGATCCCGCCTCGGTAGAATGGGGTGTAATTCGTCGCTTGAAAAATCGATGCGTCTTAAGGCTACAGCAACCCGCCAACCAAATCAAGAACTGACAACGAAAAACCACTGGAAATCTCTCGGAGTGCGCGCACGCACTTGCCCACGAAGTCCCGGAAAACTTGCCATCGGGGAGTCGCCCAGGGTGTATTCACCTGTTAGAATGCGGGCGGCCGGCAGCACGATGATATCGCCGCTCGGTCACGATGGAGAGAACTGAAGGCTTCAGCTCACGCTTGTCAGTTCGCTCTGTGGGTGGTAACTTCAGGAAGTCGGCTGCGCCGATTCATCCTCGGCGGGATTGTTCCGCAATGTGCCTCGGCGCTTGCCGAGTCCAGATAAACGGAATGGGCGGATACTCCCGGCCTTTGCGCGGGCCCATAGCTCAGTTGGTTAGAGCAGCGGACTCATAATTGTTCTGTCATGTGTCGGGTTCATGTGTTTTCAGCGGTTTACGGCGGTATCAGTAGGGGAAAACGGCCTCATTTGGGCGTAGTCGGCAGCATTTTGGGCAAGGAAATGGGCAAGGACTTGCCTCGGGCCCTGAGCCTGTCTGTGATGCACTGGGCACCAGTAATTTCTATCTGTAACACCGCTAACGTACCCGCCTTTGGCCAAATGCACGCAGAGACATTGATGCTCTCATACGTTCCCAGCACCACGTGAGCGCAGTCAGCCTAATCCGGCTGACTTCGGACCGATTGTGTAACTAACCGGAGGCCCGGGCCACTGATTCGCTGATCAGTGGTCAACATGCCGCTGATGCCGTCGTTTGACGTGGTTACGACGCGAATCATCCAGGATTGTGTGCACATTATGTGCGCGCGCCTACTCCTCTCCGAGTTGAAACAGCCGCCGGTGAACGGGGCGGTAGCCCCAACAAGCAAGACACGCTGGAGGAAGCCGAGCGCAAGCACATTCTCGATGTGCTGGAACAAAGCAATTGGGTGCTGGCTGGTCCTCAAGGGGCGGTCGCCAGGCTCGGTACGAAACGATCCACGCTTCAATATTGTATGGCTAAGCTGGGCATCTCGCGGATTCGGCAGTGAGTTGCCGCGCAAAGCAGCATGGCGGGTTGAGGATTGGTGAAAGCAAGAGCAATAAGCGTGGTCGCCACCACCCAAACGCAGCGTATGCTCAAAGTGACGGCGGTGGTCGCATTGTGGACCGCCCTTGGGATCGTTCTGCGACTCAGTACGAACGCCTATCTGCTGCTCGGCGTCCCGCTGACGGCGGCCTTCCAATGGGGCGTGCGGCGCCAACCACTTCGGGCTTTATGGGTGCGCGAGGCTACACCTTTCAGGTTCGACGCGGGGGGTTGGGCCATGGCCGCAACTCTGGCCGCCTACCCCTGCTACCGCTTGGCCAAAAACCTGCGAGCAGGAGGAAACCCAGTTGAGTCGATATAGTATCTCGCCGCCGTAGCCGGAGCTTTCGCCGCCGCCTACGCTCTGCGGAATCTTCGCCGGGCCCATCTGCACGATCTTTTATTTTGTTTGGCGACCGCCGGCCTCATCGGCATCGGCTTCATGGCCCTGAGCGCGTTAAGACTTGGCATGGCGCCCCAGAGCTTCGGGGCCCGAGCCGCCGAGGCCGCCTCTTCCATGCTCCTGTATGTGCCGGTGGCCTTGCTTCGCAGCGGCAGATACAGTTCGCCCTGAAGTAAATCTTCGAAACCCTCTTCAAGCCATCCTGGACGCGGCACAAAATCTCGTGATACGAAGCAAGTCACGAGGTTTGGCTGCGCTTTGTTCTGGAGAGTGGCGCCCGCGGCTAGCTGTTGGACACGAGCTGGAGATAGAACTCCCGTGGACTCAACTCGGGGTAATCTCCGGTCAAGGCGAGGTGCTTGCGTAGTTCCATGCAGAGGTGGCATTTGGAATAGAAGCCTTCGGCGGATTCCTGGTATTCGCGCTCCTTGGCCAACGCGAATAGGCCCTCCAGATCCTCGTCCATCAGAAGCCTGAGGACGGGGAAGCGGGCCGTGTCCACACCCTCCCTCAGCAGTTCGTCGAGCTTGCGGCAATCGCCCAGGGTGACGCCGGCGCAAAAGCCCGGGACGTAGTTTCCGTAGTTATCAAAGTGGTTGTGCAGTGCACGCAGAAACGGCATCAGGCACGGCTCGCGCAAGAACGTCTGGGCGCGGCGCCGCGGATATATGGACCGGAGAAACTCCTGGAGTTTGTAAGGCGCGCTCCCCATCACGAAGAACTCGGCGTGGCGCACAAAGTCCTTGGGGCTTTCGAATTTCAGATAATCTTCAAAAGCCACCTTTCCCTGAATGCCCCACTCCAGGAAGCGCTGGAAGTACCCAACTTGATAGACCATCGTGTTCTGGCCGAAGACCTCAAGGCTGAGCCGTGTGGCCCGAACGGTCCTTTCAAACGGTACGTACTCCAAGTAGAAAGGATTCACCGAGATCAATATTCCCCGCAGTCCCTTCCGCTTCAGGGTGTCGAGTTTCTCCCGCGTGGACCGGTCGTCAAGGCACCAGTAAGCGTTGGTCTCGACGAAGGTCGAGGGAATCCCGAGTTGTGTGGCCAGTTCCACGGCCCGGCAAAGCAGGGGAAAATTGACGAAGGGCTCGCCGCCGGTAAAGTGCAGCCCGTGGTTGAGCGAGGTGGCGTCCGGCCCATAAGGCGCCGGGAGGATTTTTCCCGCAAGCTGACTCAGGATCTTCTCTAGCATCTCCTCCGGCATCCAATCGGCACTCCATTGCGGCGAACAGGCATAGATGCAGTGACGGCAGGCGGAGGGACACTTGTAGGATAAAATCAGACCACCCGAGATCGGCTTCGGTATCGGCTTAATCATGCGATCTGATGCCCCCCAAGTTCTAGCCCCCGGGAGGGGCGAGGCCCAGCAGTGTATGACGTCCACACCAGCCTTCCGAGCGCCCACCAGTCAGCCTAGGCAAGGCTATTTCGGTGCGGCACCCACGCTGGGTGGTTCTCGCGGAGAACGGTATTCCGGCGGTGCTCGATGGGCGGCATGTTCAAGCCGAGCATTACCATTACAGGGATAGGGTGCGGGGCAGGGAGGGAATGCTCTGGTTGCACGAGTTTGCAGGCCCGCGCGCCTTGCTGCCACGGGGAGCGGCTCTCAGGTACTGTACGGGCCAGGGAACGGGATAGCCCAGTTCACGGGCCGCGCGCAAAGGCCAGTAGGGATCGCGCAGAAACTCGCGCGCGATGATCGCGACGTCGGCCTGACCCGTGCGGATGATATGGTCAGCTTGCGCCGGACCCGTGATCATTCCCACCGCACCCGTCAGGATTCTTGCTTCGTGCCGAATTCTCTCGGCGAAGGGGGTTTGATATCCCGCCCCCACAGGTATTTGGGCAGGTGGCACATTTCCTCCCGAGGAACAATCGACCAAGTCCACTCCGGAATCCTTCAGGCGCCTGGCCAGCGCGACTGAATCGTCAAGGGTCCATCCACCCTCGGCCCAATCGGTCGCCGATATGCGCACGAATAATGGTGAACGCTCCGGCCACGATCCGCGAATCGCGGAGACGACTTCGAGCAACAGGCGAATGCGGTTCGCGAACGAGCCGCCGTACTCATCGGCGCGGTGATTGGCGAGTGGCGAAAGAAACTCCGAAATCAGATAGCCATGGGCCGCGTGAATCTCAATCACGCGGAATCCCGCGGCGCGGGCGCGGCCGGCTGCTTGGGCAAATGCCCGCACAGTTTCCCGAATTCCTTCCTGGGTCAGGGCCTGTGGCATCGGATAGTTCTCCCCGAAGGGGATCGCGCTAGGAGCCACCACGTTTTTCCAGCCGCCCGATTCTTCGTGTACAGTTCCCTCCCCGTCCCAAGGACGATAGGTGCTGCCCTTGCGCCCGGCATGCGCCAATTGCACCCCTGCGGTGCTGCCCTGGGAGTGGATGAACCGGGTAATGCGGGCGAGAAAGTCCACATGTTCATCGCTCCAGATTCCCAGATCTTGCGGACTGATCCGGCCTTCCGGTGTTACGGTGGCAGCTTCCGTCATCACCAAGCCCGCCCCGCCCACTGCCCGGCTCCCCAAGTGAACCAGGTGCCAGTCATTCGCAAACCCGTCGGTGCTGGAGTATTCACACATCGGCGAAACGACAATGCGATTGGGAAGAGTCACGTCGCGGATCGAGAGCGGATCGAACAGGTTAGGCATAAGCTGTGCTCCTTGTGGGTCGTGATCCTGACGAGCAGGCCTCGTTCCAGCCTGGCTGCGGGGCGGCGAACCCCAGCGCCCTCGTCGTGTTCCGATTATGGCATTTTTGACCTCAACCTGATTAACTCGCCATCCACCACAAACCTGCCGTATCCGTGATGGTGGATGGTCTTCGGGTCCTTCTGCGCAGGATCGGTCCAGGCCTTGACCACTTCCAGAACAAACATGCAGTACCTGTTGACGGAGCGCGTATCAACCACTTTGCATTCGAGATTGGCGAAACATTCGGCCACGAGAGGCGCAGCCACGCACTCGGCGGGCATCGGCGTCAGACCGAATCTCGCGAACTTGTCCACGTGGCGGCCTGAGCAGTTGCCGACTTTCACGACTTGGGGCGCAAGTTTGAGCGCCGGAACGGCGATCACACACTCTTTCGTCGCCCGCAAGGCGGCAAAACTGTAGTTCCTATTACTGACGATGCAGGCAATCAGCGGGGGCTCAAATTCGACCATCATATGCCATGACAGGGTCATGATATTGGCGCGGCCCCTGCGGGCGGTTGTAAGCAAGACCACAGGTCCGGGTTCGAGCAACTGGTAGACTTTCGACAGGGGTAGATCCTTCATCTTAATCTGAGGTTGGGGAATCATCGGTATTTTGAGATTGCGAGCAATTTACGGAAAACCTTGCCTTCGTCCGAGGGGAAGCTCCATCCGCGGGATGGGGTGGTTGGGCCAGCAACCCCTCGATGGGTAGTTCGCGATCGTCGTCAAGATCCGCACGACGTGGCAGCAGCGCTCACCGGGCCGCAGCTTTTTCCGAATTGCCATGATCGAGCACGGCGAGGAACTTCGCGAGCCAGGCCGGATGCGCGGGCCAAGCCGGAGCCGTTACCAGGTTCCCCTCCACATGGGCTTCCGTCATCGGAAGGTTCACATATTTGCCTCCTGCTGCGGCTACTTCCGGCCCCACCGCCGGATAAGCGCTCATGGATTTTCCCTTCGCGACTCCCGCTGCCGTCAGCAACTGTGCGCCATGGCACGACGACGCCACGGGCTTCCCCGTGTCGAAGAAGTGTCTGACCATCTTTAATACTCGTTCGATCATCCTCAGATACTCGGGCGCCCGGCCGCCAGGAATGACGAGCGCATCATATGACTCGGCCTCTACTTCCTCGAACGTGGCATTGAGGGAGAAATTGTGGCCGCGCTTCTCGCTGTACGTCTGGTCTCCTTCAAAATCATGGATGGCCGTGCGGACCGTCTCTCCCGCCTTTTTCCCGGGACAGACGGCATGCACGGGGTGGCCCACCATCTGCAGCGCCTGAAAGGGGACCATGACTTCGTAGTCTTCGACGTAGTCGCCCGCCAGCATGAGTATCCTTTTTCCCGCCATATCGTTTCCCTCCTCCTCCGTTGCGCCCCAAGTGCAAAGCCAATCGCCTCGCCCCCCGGAAGGCACCGGGGGACGGGCCAGCCGCTTGGCGGCCCCGCTTACCAAGCTATCTCAGTTCAGGGGATTTTCAAATGAATCTTCTGGGAAGTGGTTCCAACCCTGAAGAACAGTTCCAACAAACCGGCGAAACTGCCTAGCGGCCCGCGATACGGTCCAAGGGTGGCAGTGCCGATCTGAACTTGACGCACAAAGGTGGCATGCTGATGGTTTTTATGTCGAGATAAAATTGAATCTGGATGATGGCTATGGCACACCATGCAAAAATCGCGATTGTTACCGGCGCGGGCCGAGGGCTGGGCCGAGCCATGGCGCTCGGCTTGAGCCGCGCGGGCTTTCGCGTGGCCATTACCGCTGCCCTGAAACGCGATGAGATTGAAGCCGTTGCCAAGGAAGCACCTGAAGGACAGATCTACCGCGTGATGGCAGACGTGAGCCGCGAACCTGCTTGCGCGGCCCTGGTCAATGAAGTCGAAGCCCGCCTCGGGCCGATCGATGTTCTGGTCAATAACGCCGGCCTTGGGATGCGTTTTGTTTCGGAGCGGTTTCTCAGCGAGCCTCACCCTTTCTGGAAGACGGACCCGGAGACGTGGCGGATGATCATTGCCACGAACGTGAACGGCCCCTTCTTTATGGCGCGGGCCGTCGCCCCCGGCATGATCGCTCGCGGGTGGGGCAGGATCATCAACATTTCGATGAATCGCGCAACAATGCGGCGGCGCGGCTTCTCTCCCTATGGTCCCTCGAAAGCCGCACTCGAATCCGAAACCATCATCTGGGCCCAGGATCTTGCCGGAACCGGGGTGACGGTCAATGCCTTGCTGCCGGGTGGCGCGAGCCGCACGGGGATGATTCCGGAGGAAGTGCCCCCAGATATGCGGAATAGGTTGATCTCTCCAGAGATCATGGTGGCGCCGCTGCTGTGGCTGGTTTCGGATGCGGCCAACGAGGTAACGGGCCAACGCCTCGACGCCTCTCATTGGGATACCACTCTGAAACCCAGCGAGGCCGCGGCTAAGGCATGCGAGCCGGCACTGTGGGGCGCCCAAAAGGTCGACTAGAGCCTCCAACCGCCTATAACATGGGAAACTGCCCGAGGGAGGCATGGACTACATCGTTCGAAGCCCCCGGGTAATCTGTTGAGCCGACTCAACGCGCATCCCTGCTCTTGGTGTTTGGCGCGATGAATCGAATCCGCTTGTCCAACCAGTGCGCATCGTCCTCAAACCCCGCCTGCCGGTCGAAGTCCAGAAGGCGCCGGTAGCGTTCAACTACATCAAACCCGATGCTCCATTGGAGCTTGCGGAGATCTACCGGGCAGAGGTGCAGCGGCCTGGCATCCGATTCGACGAGGTGGTTGGATCCGTTCATCAGGCAGTGAAACCAGACGCAGTGCTCGATGCCGAACATGTGAGATGTCTCGTGCGTTAGAACCTTGCAACTGCGCCGAAGCATCAGTTTGCGCGAGTCCGCCGTAGGAGCCTCGCCAGAGAACCTCGGGTCGTAACGGGCGAAGCTGTAAACGCCCACGCGGTCCCGAGTCGAGGCCTGGCCGAATACGAAGTTCCAACCTGCGTCCGGATAGAGATCCGTCATGGTCATGCCCAATAGTGCGAAAGCGTCTTGGGGTAACCGAGCCTCGAGTGCGTTGAGGATGTCACCGGTGAGGAACTGCGTCTGGCCGGTCCAGGGATTCCGCCGGCTAGTGATGTGGTCCTGGGCCCAGTCCAAAGGCGGCAGGACGACCACGTCCATCATGAAGAAGGCCGCGGCGAACCGCCGCAATTGGTCGAGTGACGGCCCATCCCTTTCATTGAAACTGCCCAGCGGCTGGAGGTAGAGTTTACTCGGGTGGTTATCCGGCCGGTTCGGCAGAGAGTGGGTGAACTGGTCAAATGTCTGTCCGGCCTCCGGGTGGCTTCGAAGCCAGTCGCTGGGTTCGGGCTCAGGGATGGATTGGAAATCATCCCCAGGCTCCAATGCCCGCTGAAGTGGCTGCGGTAGCCCCTTCGTCAGGCCGATGGCAGCAAGCTGCTGCGCGCGAGTGGGAGGCGTAAATTACGCGGCCATGGGCGATAGCAGCAGAATAGTCCCGGGTGGGATCAACAGCAACAAGGCCCTCGGGACAATTCGCATAAAGCCAAGCATAACCCCGATTGGCCTTGACCGATACGCTTGCGCGGCAGTGGAGCAGCACTCGGATATGAAAGCTGAGGCAGCGAATCATGGCTTTCCTTTCCGATCGAAAAGATGAGCATGAAGCGAATAGACATTACCAAAGATCTGGGTATCCAACTGTCCTCGAAAAAGGAGGAAGAGTTATTCAAATGGTTCCTGGCCTGCCTGCTTTACGGGAAGCCCATTCAGCAGCAGGTGGTGGAGCGGGCTTTTCTGAGACTCGCGGCGGCTGGACTTTTAAGTCCCGACGCAATTCTTGGCGCCGGGTGGGACGAACTGGTCCGGTTGCTAGATGAAGCCCACTACGTGCGCTTTGATTTCTCTACTGCGACCAAACTCCTCCACATCTCGAACGAGTTGAAGGAGCGCTTCGGGTCGCTAACCAACCTCGTTGCCGAGTCGAAAACTCCCGCGGAGCTGTCTAAGAAGCTTCAGGAGTTCAAGCATGTTGGTCCAACCACGGCGCGGATCTTTCTGCGGGAAGTGCGTCCCATCTGGTATCCCTCCGGCGCGGACGCGGCAGCAAAGCGGCGCCGGGCTTTAGCCCGGCATTTGCCGGCCTGAAGGTCGGTGCTACTGGCAATCGCCGCGGCCGGGGCTGGACACGTTGGCAGGCCGCGCAGAATCGCCCTATGAAGAAAGCCCGCACAGCGCGCGAATTGGAGCTTGAGGCAGCAGCGGCGCGAGCGCCGCGGTCAAAGGGGCCACAGTTTCCCAGCGCCGAAGCGATGGCCATGCTGGCGCGCCGGGGCTTGCGGCCGAGCAAGTCGCGACCCGATCTGCCGTTCCCGGAGGATCTCGATGAGGAGACAGCCACTCGGCTCACGGAACTGCTGGGCCATTACGCTTTCCGCCTGTTTCTACGCGGGGCCATCCAGAAAGGTCAAGGATTTGCCCCTGAGGAAGCGACGCAGTACCTGAAGCGGGCTCAGTCGCGGGAGTGTGCGGAGTCATTGGTCAGGCTTGGTCTCGCGGAACGGATCTCTCGAGGCCGCTACCGCTTGCTCTGGGCGGCAAAGAGCTTCGGGGGAACACTGGAATGGTACGTAGCGCGTGAGCTCAGTCGGAGGTTTGGCGTCGATGTGGCGGCGGGTGTCAGGTTCCACGCGCGGGGTGTGGGCGGCGACCTTGATGTAGTCGCCGCCGCGGAAGGCAAACTGACCTATCTTGAGCTGAAGTCGTCTCCGCCTAAAAACCTGGGGATCCACGAGGTGGTTGCCTTCTTCGACCGCGTGTACCTGCTCCGGCCTGATGTGACCCTTTTTGTGGTGGACACCGCGCTGCGCCTCAGCGACAAGGTTCTGCCCATGCTCGTGACGGAACTGGAACATCGCCGGCCTGGAACCCAGGTCCCATCTCTACGCCGTGAATGGGAAACTGGATCTCATGGCCAACATCGGGCGTGCCCTGGCGGAAGGTCTGTTCGCCCTTTCTCCGCTGATCTGACCACACAGGATCTGCTGTTTCGAAGGGCTGCCACAAGCCCCGTGTGCCTCGTTCGGCGATATACTGGGGCAGGCAAGAAGCCCCGGGGACGGACTAAAGAGGTTGGAACCTTGTTGAAGCCGCGTGCAGCACGTGCCTGGTCAGGAGAAGTCGAGAGCATCTTCGTTCATGAGGCACTGCTGCAAGAAGCAATAGACGGCAAAGTCCGCTGTAATGCGTGCGAGCGACGGTGCACGCTCATTCCGGGCGGCTTTGGTTGGTGTCGAACGCGTCAGAACCGCGATGGGAGATTAGTCACCCTGATCTACGGCTCCGTTTCCTCGCTCGCGGCGAACCCGATTGAGAAAAAGCCCTTCTACCACTTTCACCCGGGCACCAAAGCGCTAACCGCCGGTAGTTGGTCATGCAACTTCGGTTGCCCGTGGTGCCAGAATTGGGACATCAGCAAGTCGCCCCCGCCCGCAAAAGGCGATTATGTTTCTCCACAGCACTTCATTGACTTGGTGCAGAAAAACGGCTGCCAGGGGACGTCCATTTCGTTCAATGAGCCTACGCTCTCCCTGGAATGGTCGATCGACGTTTTTCGACTGGCCAGGCAGCGCGGTTTCTACAACACGTATGTGACCAACGGCTATATGACGCCCGAGGCGCTCGCCCTGGCGATTGAATCGGGCCTGGAGGCGATGAACGTCGATATCAAAGGCGATGCCGCATCCGTGAAGAAGTTTTGCAAGATGGTCGACGTCGATCAGGTGTGGGCTGCTGCGAAGCTAGCACGCTCACGTGGCGTGCATATCGAAATCACCACGCTGGTGATTCCCACCGTGAACGATTCCGATTCAGTCCTCCATGGGATCGCAGAACGGATCGCAGGAGATTTGAGCCGCGAGGTGCCCTGGCACGTTACCAGCTACTATCCCGCGTACCAATTCACTGCCCCGCCGACACCGATTCCAACTCTGGAGCGCGCTTGGCAAATCGGCAAAGAGGCAGGCCTGGAATTCGTTTACACGGGTGACGAGCCCGGCCATCGGCATAACAATACGTACTGCCCGGCGTGCGGCACGTTGCTGATTCGCCGATGGGGCTTCGATGTCGTGGAGTACAGGTCGGACGCCGGGAGGTGTCCTCAATGTGGGCGGCTCATCCCCGGCGTATGGGACAAGGTGCCGAATTGTTCCGAGGGATAGGGATTCCACCCGAGGGACATTTATGGCCGGGCTGAACCTGCTCATAAAGAAGGAGGTCCCTCGAGCTGTGAATTGAGCCTTTTCGTTTCCCTCTTCGCTTTCTCGGCGGGTCTCGCGACGTTCTCAGCCATGGGGGCCGTGATGATCCAATCCAAATCCAGTTCTGCAAGTATCCTGCGACTTCCGGCACCGGAGCAAAAGGGGAAGATGTCGCTCGAAGAAGCGCTGGCGCGCCGACGGTCGGTCCGGGAATTCACGCGGGAGGTCCTGACCGAACGAGAACTCTCACAACTGCTTTGGGCCGCCCAGGGCATAACCCATGCGGAGGGCCTGCGGACGGCTCCTTCCGCAGGAGCGCTTTATCCCCTTGAGATTTACGTCGCCTCGGCCGGCGGGTTCTATCATTACGAAGCGCGCCCCCATCAACTTATCCAGCTTTCCGACCGCGACCTGCGCGCGGCCATGCGCCGCGCCGCGTTGGACCAGGAGGCTATCACCCAAGCCCCTGCGGTGTTCGTGATTGCCGCGGTTTATGAGCTGATATCCCGCGAGTACGGCGCCGCGCGGACCCCTCGTTATGTCCACATGGAAGTGGGACACGCCGCGCAGAGCCTGCTTCTGGAAGCCGTAGCCCTTGCGTTGGGTGGGGTGCCGATAGGAGCTTTCGAGGACGAGGCCCTTCAGAAGGCTCTGGCGCTGCCTGTGGATCAACGTCCGCTTTACCTGGTTCCCGTAGGACACCCGCGCTAATCCGACGCCCCTCTGTTCGGAGACGGGCCGCCCTATGCCGTTGGCTCATAAGCAGTAGACCCGTCTGAGCAGCCGATGAGAGCCAGCACCTGAGCAAACGCGCCTGAGACGATTGTGCCGATTTCGACACGTCGGACATACTCCCATACTCCCGAACCATAGGGCGAATGCCGCCAAGATCGCTGCGGGTGACGAAGTTGATTTGAGTGTGGAAGGGCGTTTTTCAGGCACAATCCCGCTTGGGTGATGTGGAAGGCTGATTTCGCCGTCTACAGAAACAAAATTTGCCTCTTGCCCTTGGTTCTTCGTAGCACGCGAGAAGCGGCAGTCAGAACCGCGGCTGAATCCCGAGCGGCAGAATCAGGACTCCCTTGCGGGTGCGCTGTCATGAACAAACCCGCACGGCTGCGGGTTACTTCATTGCTGAACGACCACTGATTTATTTGCCATTAAAGGCC
>JBEKLF010000284.1:0-10499 GCA_050010335.1 Terriglobia bacterium | reverse complement strand
ACCCCTGAATCTTGACCGCAATGGAGTCGCGACCTCACCCGGATTAACCACGGCTCGCGGCAAACGATCTTTCCACCATCTCAGGAACACCCTACCATCGCTCAATCGCGATTCTTGGGTCCCTATATTGGGTTGACCCCGCACGCTGTATCGGGGATACTCGTCCGTTTCCAAAATGGAAACCCTGGCTTACGACGCTGGCGGGTCATCGGTTGGCACAAAGAGGAATGGCGTGACATTGGAAACGAGGGGTCTATATGTTCAATCGAAGGGATTTTCTTAAGTCTTCGTCATTACTGTGTGGCAGCTTGGGTTTCCTCGGCCGGCCTGCTTCCATTTTTGCCGCCGAATCGAAACCGTCCGGATATTTTGGTGTCCATCCGTTTGTGGAACAGCACCCGGAAGCGGTCTTCATCCTACGGACGCACGTGGATTACAAGACGAACTCTGCCGCGTGCAAGCGGGTCGGACTCGATTTGGGACGGTCGGTATTCGTTCCCATGGACAATACCGGCGTTCCGGCGAATTACATCATCGCGGCCAAGCCGAATCTCACCGCTCACGAGGCAGTCGACAAAAAGAGAGGATTCACCCTGGAGGACACGATGGGCATTGCCACCGACGTGTTCTTCGTCGAGGGTCTGTTCGAATCCTTGAAGGAGCTGGGGGTCGCCGGCAGCAGGATCCATACCCGCGATGCCAACGGCGCCAGCGTGATCGAACCCCGCGGATACGTCGCTATGGGCCAGCGGGTGGGGGCGACGGTTGCCACGGTAAAGAACACCATTGCCGCGCGGGGAGATGCGAACGATGCCGAGGCCTTTGTCTGGAAAGAGGTTCCGGGCGGCGTGGTGAGTCAACAGCTCCCTTACCTGTGGCCCTTCAATGCGCCGGATTCATGGAACCTGAATATAGCGAAATTCAAGGCTCACGAGATGGGTTTGACCCTCGCCTCGAAGAACTGGCAGGGGAGCCATGCTGCGCCCTTTCAGCAATACTGCGGAAGTTGGCCCGATATTGATGCGATGCAAAAGCTGGAGAAGCAAATCAATAAGGAATGTATCCACCCCAAAGTTCATGAAGTTGTGGGGGCGAACTTCAAGCGGCACACCGGCACGATTCCCCGATGGGACACCCCGGATTTCCCGCGGAACGAGTCCGAAGACAACGAGCAGTATTATTACACCGCTCTATGTATGGAATTGTGGGCGCACCGGACCGTTGACAATCATGCTGCGTCGCCCATGGGGCTGCATATTATCGAGGGTATCTACGGGCGTGACGGCGATTTCAACTGGGGGCCGAATCCCTTCGGCAACGAGAACAACTACGATGGGAGAGCCTGGGATTACATGACGAACGTCGTCATCTTCGGCAAAAGCCCCTACCTGGTCGATATCGTGGGCCATTGGCTCGGCGGTCATGAGCCCGGGAATTTCGGGTTGTTCCACATTGCGATGGAGCGTGGCAAGCTCGACGTGATGAATCCGATGCACATTCCTGTGTATGAGTGGCAGGATGGTGTCGCCGTCCGCCGTCCGCTCGCGAGCTTCACCCGCACCCCGTTGAGGACATTCTACCTCCAGCAGCGCAAGAAAGAGCCGCTGTGGCATCTCTGCAACGAGCCGTTCGACTACACCAAGGTGAGCGAGAAGAAACTCAGCATTCCCCCCAGGCCGACGACACGTGTGCTCAACCAGCACTATCCCAACGCGAACAATCCCCAATTGGCCATCGAGTTCAGCGTCCCAGTGAGGGGATGGGTGCTGGTAGAGATCCTCGATCAGAGCGGCAACAACGTGGAAGTGATCTCCAACGCCATCTGTGAAGCCGGGTACCATATGGCGGCATGGAACACGGCGAAATACGCTTCCGGCAGCTATAAGTGCCGCCTGCGCTACCATGACTACAACGAGGTGCATGACCTCGTCCTGAACAAAGCGTAAGGGTCATGCGCCAGCGGATTGACTCCCCTATACGGCCTCGGGGAGGGAATCGTCAGGCGACTGCACGTGGCGGATAAAGGCTTCGGCAAAATGGCAACCGCATTCGTGACCCCGGAAGCGGTTCATTTCGTCGTGCAGGGGGTAGAATCCGTCCGGGTCCTGGCTGGAGTGGGCATAGCACGCCTGCCGCTTGCGTGCTTCCGTCGCCGTGATGTCCACGTAGTGGGTCGGCCAGAAATGCGAAGTCTGCTCGCCCGTCATGACCTCGTAGTAATAGAGAGCGAATTTCTTTCCCCCGCGCAGCCAGGCGTCATAGACCAGCAGCGACATGGCCCGATGGTCTTCGTGCGTGTCAATCGGCCATTGGGTGTAAACCAGGTCGGGTTTCTCCGCCTCCAGAACCTTACGGAACTCGTCGTAGCGAGCGTAGGTCACCTCGACCATACCGTTCACCTGCCCGGCAAACACGGGGCGCGCCTTCAGGATTTGGCAGGCCTTCTGGGCCTCCGCCGTGCGAATCTTCCCGGCTTCGTCACAAGACTTCCCCTTAATCCCGCGCTCGCCCCGGGTGAGATAGAGCACTACCACCTCGTGGCCCAAATCGCTGTAGCGCGCGATTGTCCCGCCACAGCCGGTCTCGGGATCGTCGGGATGCGCGCCCGCCACCACCACTTTCAGCTTGCGGACAGGCGTGACGCCACCCCCTTGCGCAGTTTCTGCGGCTCTTGCCAGGGGCAGTCCCACCGCGGCTGCACCCGCCAGCCCCGCCCCTCGATTCAGCAGTTCACGTCGCGTGAGCTCCTTCATGGTCGTCGGCCTCCCCGTGGAATGAGAAATCCATCCTGAAAGGGTACACCACGGCGCAAGGCTGTGTTTTGCCCTCCACCATGCAGGATTCGGGCTGATAGATCGCCTTTGCGTCAAGTTGGGGTCACGTGGAGGTATTACGCGCATCTGTGGAAGCGGCGGCGCGGCAGCGTTTAGCTCGGGTCATACGGGCTTCATTCTCTGAACGGGCGGATGGTTTTCTAACACTCGGCCTAGCTCCGACACCGTCAAGGGCTCCACCAAATAATCCACAGCCCCCAACTGCATTGCTTCCAAGTAGCAGCCCATGTCGGGAAAGCGCGCGACGACCAGGACGGGCAAGCTGCGGTTGATCTCCGCCGCGCGTTTCAGCACGCGGCTCCCTTCGAAGTTGGGAGTCCCCTGACTCACCATAACGAAGTGGAAGACTTGATCCGCCAGCAGGTTGACGCCCTCCTGATAAGAATTGCAGATCCGGACCCGGTACCCGTGCCTCTCGAGAATGGAGCGGTAATGACGAAGGGCGCCGGGATCCTCGCCCACTAAAAGCGCGGTTCCTTTGGGACCAGAGAGAGGGAGTCTTGTCACTTTTTGGATTGCTTCTCTTAGCCTCATAAGTTACCCCTTAAGAGTCACGAAAGGTGTTCTCCCTTCGGTGGAAGAACCTCACCTTGCGGGCCGTTTCCTGGGGCTTTCGCCCTGCTGCCAATGACACAGTCTTTGCTCACACAAGTCGATTAATGGGTAAATTCACCGAGGGTTGCCTATTCCCCCGTAAAATTGTTTGGACGCAGGAAATCTTGCCCACCGTAGGAGTGGGCGCCGCTCGATCAGGAACTTGGTGATGCGCAAGCACACACGGTAATGATGAGGTTTGACCTGAGGGTGTCGTCCGTTGAGGGAAGCTGGCGTCGCTGACTCTTGGAAGGTCGCCCTTCAACGAAGCGACAAAGGTCAGCAATGGCACAAAGAGGAACGCGTGGCCCATTGACGACCTCCGTATACATACAGCTTACTCCACAAAAGTTCCAAGTCAAGATTAATAATCTCGATGAATAATCTCGAGCAGGGCTGCATTGCGGCTTCAAATGAATCTATATCCGGCCTTCCAGCCTTTCCCTTTTGCTTAACTTGAATCAGGTACCGAACACCGATGAAACCTAATTCATCTTTCCCGCCGATTTCATGTTTAAGCTGACGGCAAAGGAGAAAGCGGAGGTGGTCGCAAATTGCGACCACCTCCAGACACTCAAGTTACCGCGTTGTTTGGAGCCATCCGCCAGTTGATGGAATCTCCCGCAAGGCCAAGGAAGCGGATCGGGTTCGCTGTAGAGAGCAAATCTTGAGGTCGCAAGGCGGCGACCCGACCGAAACTGCCGTCAGGTGTACGAGGGTTGGGCCGTATTCATGAAATCCAATGTCTGCGCCGCCCGCGAGCCACCAGACAGGTGAAGCGGTACGATGCGCTTACTCGTTGTCATGGCTGAGGTGGAGAACAGAATCGTAGTCAATCAGCGCCACACGAAATTTCTGGAGCCAGCCATGGCGGCCTAGCACGTTGCGGCCAATCTCAATTGCGGCGGGAAAGAAGACGACGGAATCGAATTGCCAATCAAAGCAGGTGATCGTCACTTCGTGGCCGAATGCTTGAAATTCACCATTGGCAGTTCGAAAATCCCCAGACCTACCACCCTGCGAAGGGAAGTTGCTCCTCGGGCTCGACGCGCGTCACCAGCGGCGCTCCTTCGCGGCGGGCAATGGCGGCATACACTTCCCGCGCTGAGTCGCCAACCGCCAGCAACACACTGCCTTCCAACGCAACCCAGCGGCCGGCAAACTGCTCGCGGTGAGTCTCCAACCAGCTTAGTTCAGACATTTGCCGCTCGACTTCCTGGGTAGCATCGTCTACTGGCCTCAAGGGCGAGGACGCCGCCTGCTGCTGGAGTAAGGTTTGGACGTAGGCATCCAGTTCAACGCCGAGCGCCCGCGCCCGGGCCGCCAAACTCGCTTCGACCTCGGGTGGCAGGTTCAGAGTGATGGCCATCGTGTTCCCTTCCTTCACCTTCCAAGATCCAATTCAGTTTACCGCCCCCCCTGCTGCGATGTCTATAGCTCCATTTTCCCAAATAAGCCGAAAAGCCGCAGACGAAGGAAAAATGCGCGTGCGTCGCTACCCGCTGCGGGCTGGCGGTATTCTTGAATCTCGAATCTGCGTTTTCCAATTCCCTAACCCCTAATCCCGAACCCCGAACCCCTTGTCCCGATCTTTCTGACACCTGGCACCTGATACCTGACACCCATCGCTTGCTGTGAACACTTGGGCGCGAGGGGTCGTAACGCGAGGCCCGGGACGCAGACACCAAAACCAATGTCTGCGCCACCCGCGAGAGGTCGCAACGCGAGACTTGCGCCATCGCAAGGAGAGCCACAAGGTAAGCCACGGTCACGAACATGTCACGATGATAAATGAACCGACGCTGCAGACCGGACATTGGATCAATATGCGCGATGCCGTGCGGAGGCAATAGTCAACCGAACCGCTGCGTGATGGCGGGCGCGACGGTAGGCGTGGCGGCCCCCGCAGAGTCGCGCACCGCCTGAAGCAAGACGGCTCGACAGGGTGAGCGTGCCGGTCAATGTCGAGAAGAAGCGGGGTGGGGGAATTCGAGCGAGGCTGCCTGAGCAATTCCCTTTGCCAGGTTCTTGAATTCGTTAGCACAGGTTTGCACGAGCTGTGCGTGGCTGCCTATGGCACCATCGGCGTAAGTGAGGTCGAACATGGGCTTGCGTGCGTCTTGCGACATGGGCATCAAACTCCTGTAGTTGCGCAACGTTGCAAGGCAGTAATTATCCTTACTCTGGTCGATGGGGCCAGAAGGCTTCTCGCCAAGGACTGCTTCCCTGTAAACGCCGGGGATGTGATCCAGCCACCGAGCGTAACCTCGAACTGGCCTGTCGAGACGGGCGGCATGTTGCAGAATGACGTAACCGGCCGGGGTCATATATCCGCCTGGGAGTTCAAAGTCTACCGAGACTTCAGATTGAATCTTCTTCCACTGCCACCGCCAGTCCCTTACGGTCGGGCCGAGGCTCTTGAGTCCTTGCAAGGAGAACAAGTCCGCTGCCAACGGGATCACGAGGTGGTCAGCGGCAAGAAGCGCGGCGCGGTTCATGACGCCTAGGTTTGGCCCCACGTCGATCAGGGCTACCACCGCACTCACTTCTTTCCCAGCCGCTTGCACGATTCGGTAAAACGCGGATGTAGCACGCAAGGCTGCGGGATCATTGTTGCATCCACGAGACCAGCTCTCGGAAAGTTTGTCCTCAAAGCGTGACAAACCAAGGTCGCCGGCGATGAGCCATAGACTGTCGCCAACCTGCATCGGTTCCAGAGTTTGAATGTCGCCCGTTCCCTCCAGAAGTGGCTTTATGCAAGTTTGGATCGTTGATTCTTTGAGGTCTAAAATTACTTCCAAGGCGTTCTCGTCAAGAAAGGCAGAAGTCAGATTTGCTTGAGGATCCAAATCAACTCCAAGGGTGGGATAGCCAAGCCGAGATAGCATAAATGCCAAGTGATACACGAGCGTCGTCGTCCCGACCCCACCTTTGCTATTGAAAAAAGCAATGGTCTTCAAGCTGGCCTCCGAATCGTGACCAGAACGTGAGTTGCTTCAAATGTGAATTCCGCCGGAGGATTATTATTGGCTTTAAGCGCAGAATTTGCCCGCGTTATGCCCGTACCGAACCGCTCGACGTATCCCAAGGCCTTCAATACTTCAGCAATGACGGGATTCCTGTAATCGCTTACGCGCTCATAATTCTCAGGAGTTACCTGACCGTATAAACCACCGGGATTCTGAATTTCAATTCGGTCCTCAAACCAGCTAATTCGGACTGGAGCATTGGTGGCCTCGTACGCTCGGTGCATGACGGCATTTAAAGTGAGTTCGCGGACAGCCACCAAGGGGTAATCGGAAACTTCCCCGTGTCGCAGGCCGCCAGCGGAAACGCGAGCTGCACGGATTTGAAGCGGCAAGAGGTTATCAATCTGGAGTAATTGCGTTAGGAGGTTGCCCGAAATCGATTTTTCGTCCTGCACCGAATCGGCGAGTGTCATTCCATCAAACCGGACGAATTGGATAAAGGCACCGGGCATGAAGTTCAGCGGGTCTTTTCCGAACACCAACACCCCGGCGTAAGTGGGGGTGTGCTTTCTAAGGTCAAAGAATCGCAGTGAGGCCAACTGTTCCTCGACTGACCGATTATTCTGGGCAATTACATCTGCTTCGACGACCCTAGGAAGATATTCCGCACGGAATGATTCGACGAGGAGGTCATCAAGCGTAGCGTCGAGGCACGGACGGTGGTCAAAGGTGCGAGATCCTGCTATTTGACGTTCTGTCAGTACCCTCTCCTCTTGGCGAGTAGCAATCGCGCGTCGGGGGCCGACGCGAATCCAGACTTGACCTCTCAGCCTGACCGGGGGCATATCGGATGGGTGAACCTCAACGACCGCGACCGGAACTCCCTTGAGGGTTACCTTTTCGACGTTCATGTACGGCAACGGAAGTATGTTCCCATCGGACCGCATATCCGACAGCGTGAGTAGCAATTGGTCGGTTATGGGTAGATCAACAGGAATGCCCGCGTCGTTGACGCCTATGAAAATGTATCCTGGAGCTCGATGATCAGGCAAATCGTTCGCATACGCGCAAATCGCCTGCCGTATCCTCCCGGGGTCAGAGAGCGATTGCTTGCGCTCAACGCGATCAGACTCAAGGTCGGATATCAGCCTTTCGAGTTCGTGAACTTCCGGCATACGCTGCCTTAGATGAGAATAGTCATCTTTGAATCCCGAACAGACCAAAGTATACGCCATATGGCTTCGCTGGGGAATGTTCTCGCACGAGTTCTCGCATAAGCAGGTACCGCGGAGGTGGGCGTAATTGGCCCTCCTCCGCGGCACTTATTCGGGAAATGACCGCTTGGGGACGTGGGTGCAAGGCCTATCATGGGCGGCATGTCGCGTCGGCGACGCCAGCGATCAGAGCACCTGCATTTGATGGCCAAGCGAAAGCCGTTCCGTACGCGGGTCCAGATGACGAGCCACGGAGGAGGCCAAAGGACGTCCACCTCTGCTACCCGCTCTTCGTCAGGCCGTCGCTCGACGACGGGAGGGGACGAAAATGATCTTCACCTCTCGGCCTAAAGCGGTGGCGATTCGCCGGAGCATCGAAAGTGAATGCCCTTCGTAGTCAGCATCCTCAAGGCGGCAAATGACGGAAGCGGTAGTTCCCACCTTGGCGGCGAGTTGGCGTTGGCTAAGACCCGACCGGCTGCGGAGCTTGTAAATCTGGCTGGCGACATCAGTGGCGGAGAGACCGTCCTCGAACGCCGCACTTAACTCTCCATCCGCGCCGGCGTAGCGGTTATACGCAAACTGCAAAGCTGGTGAGTTGAATTGCCGCTTCTTTTTCATATAGATTCCATCGCGGAGGAAATCCGCCTCGGGACGACGGAGTTCGTGTCCCAAGTCCTCCAGGCGTTTGAGCCGCACCAGGCATTTAACCCGCGCCTTGGGCGAAAGGGCATCCAGCCACTCAATCAGACGTGGCGTTTTGCCCTGCGCGTCCTGGTAGAAGATCACCTCAACTGCCGGCATGTCGACCCCAAGCATGTTCGCATAATTGCGAACGAAAGTCAACCCGTCTTTTCAGCCGCCCTTTCAGCCGGTAACCACACTCACTGGTAATGTGACCCTTCATTTGCCGCACCGGAAAAAAGGCCACAGCAGCGCGGACGTGGGCGTACCTGGCCCTCCTCCGCGGCACTCCATCGGGAAATGACCGCCTGGGGACGCGGGGGTGGAAGGCCTATCAGGGGCGGCATGTCGCGTCGACGAGGCCACCGGTCAGTGCACCCGCGTTTGATGGCCATGCGCAAGCCGCTCCGTACACGGGGCCAGATGATGAGTCGCAGAGGAGCCCGAAGTACGTCCACCTCTGCATTGTAAGCTCGTGAATGCTTGTTCTTTTGGCGAGAATTTGCGAGCTGAGCGTAGGGCCGAACGGCCTTCGGGCCGGGCCAGCGCCGCTGGCCCCTACACGCGACGTGGCACGGGCGTCCCGCCCGTGTTCTCCCGCATGGCCAGGATGGCCATGCCACGCCTCTGGTTGCGGCTCCGCCGAGCTGCGCTACACGCTTTTCGTTCATCAGAAAGCCCCACAATCAGGAAATCGGTGACCGTGACTATCCGCCATGCCGAAACGTAGCGGCGAGTTTACCTCGCCATATGGCGGGGTAAACCCGCCGCTACTCTCTGCAACACTCTGCGGCTCTTGATAAGAAGCGCGTTTACATGTCTTTCAATCCGAAAGGCCGAAAAGCCGCAGGCGAAGGCGAACCACGCGCACGTCGGCGCTCTTGACATGTAATAATGGTTCTGGAAACCGCCGTGAACGGGAATGCTGATGCCATCGTGACCTTTAACCAGCGTGATTTTGAAGTAGCCGTCCGGGACTTTGGTTGCGCAGTGATTTTACCCGGCGCGGCGCTCGGACGGATGAGGAGTTCAAATCCATGAGAAGAAGTAATTTTGCCTTGCGACTCGCCCCGTCGCTGATGGCGGAGGCCCGCAAGCTGGCGGACTCGGAAGGCGTGGCCTTAAATCAACTGATCAATGTGGCGGTGGCGGAAAAGGTTTCCACTTTGCGCACGGCGGAATATTTCCGCGAGCGCGCCGGCCGCGCCAACCGCCGGGAAACTCTGCGGATTCTGACCGGCGCCGGGAAGGGCAATCCTCCCCGGGAAGGCGATGAGCTTCCCCCGAGTAGGGAAACAGAAGGCGCAAGCCGGAAAACTCTCCCGAGAATTGGCGCGTTCAGGAAACGTGGGAAAGAGAAAGCCGGCAGCAGGTAGCGCGCAGCGCCGTACCCCGCCCTACGTCGGGACTTGCCAATCGGAAGTGTAGCGGCGAGTTCACCTCGCCACATGGCGGGGTAAACCCGCAGCTATACGCCCCATCGACTGGCTGCTCTCCCTGTGGTTCTCCTGTTACAGTTTCGTGAGAATCCACCGCGCGATTCGCGTTACGCATGCGATGGGAGCCGGAATCACCGACCGCGTATGGACATTGGAGGAATTACTGCGTAAGATGGGGCAGTAAAGCGGAAAGCGGCTGACGCTAAAGCCGCTAACCGTGAGAGGATTTAGATTATCCTGAGACCGCCCGAAGCCTTCCGCCAAGAATCCTTGGGGCGATTAAAGGTTAACGCGAAGCTCCCTCTAGATGGGAGTATCGTAGATTGGTTTCTCGAAATCAAGAACGATTCAATGCGCATCTTAAAAGACTCGGAAATCAAAGAGCTAATTGGGGAGGAAAAGGTCATTCCAGACGGCCTATGCTGGCCAATGAAGATGTCTGAGAGAAACAATCATAAACACAAGGGCTTCGAGGTTAACTGTGATTCTGGGAATCGTTTCGTCATTAAAGCCAGACAGTCATGCGTAAATCCCCTGGACTTCTCGGTCATCCTTGGTTACATGCTCCCAGGGTCATATACCGTGTTTAGATTGCGCCGCTACAATGGAAAATCCCACCCTGATACGAATGTCTTGGAGGCGGCTTCGGCGCTCACCAAGAATGACCCACCTGTGCTCGTCTAAAATGACCCACCGCGGTAACGCAACTTAGAATCCAATTTGTGACTGAGAGGGTCGGGCAAGATGCCGCATCGGCGGTTGCGG
>JBEKLF010000283.1:0-10572 GCA_050010335.1 Terriglobia bacterium | reverse complement strand
ACCTCAATTCTCTTTTCCTTGCGATTTATGCGAACAACCTCATGTTCCGGGCGGACGTCAATGTTGAAACGCGCGCGGAAGAGGTCTGGCGTCGCGACCAGGAGTTTCGCTTCGTCAGTGATAATGTCGCCGGTGTAGTAGGGCAAGCCACAATTTGCATATGACGGGTATGGCCCCTTTTCGAACACCACGATCTCTGCTTTCTCGTCGAGCCGGCGCAGCCTTGCGGCACAGGTTGCTCCACCCGCCACCCCGCCCACAATCAGTACTTTTCTCGATGCCATCAACCCGATCCTCCTCACCAGTAAATGCCTTGAGCTCAAGCGGGTTTAGCGAGCCCACCCGGCCACGAATCACCTTGACCGCACACGACGCAGAACTTCGCGCATCAGGGAGCAGGCCTGCTTGACCTCATCGAATGCCAGGACGCAGAAAACCTGTTTCCCTTTTCTGTAGGTGACCACCGTGCCGGTAGCCCGCAATATGCTCAGGTGCTGCGAGAGGTTTGCCTTCGAAAGGCCCAGAATCTGCTGTAACTCGGAAACGCCCCGCTCCTTCTTTCCCAGCAGGTCGAGAATGTGAATGCGTGTAGCGTTAGCAAAAGCCTTGCAGATCTGGGCCTGTCGTTCGTAGATGTCAAAACGGCGAGCAGCCATATGTTTATGAACAGCCCCTTCCCAGTTTCAGTTTCTTTCCCTGTGTCGGGCCAGCGGGTGTGGTCTGAGCAGGTGGCAGAGCGGGCGTGGCAGGTGGAGGTGCAGCGGTCGTTTCTCCCGTTGGCGCCGATCCCAGGAAGTGCTCGCGTAATTGTTTTGCTTGCAGATATCCGGCAGGCGTCTGATCCTCCGAGCGCAGACTGGTGGGGGTGATGATGTCATTCCACCAAGCCGTAATGCCATCTGGCACCGAGAACGCGTTGTAGCCCTTGAGGCTGAGGAGCAACTGCGCTTGTGCCGCCCGGGTCCCACCGAGTCCATACACCACAACCTTCTTTTCGCGCGAGAGTTTCTTCAGGCCGGCGTCTTCAAAAAGTCCCGTCAGCGGGATATTCACGGCACTCGGGATGTGGTAATCATCGAATTGCCACGGTTCGCGGATGTCGATCAATTGGAAGTCGGTGCGCTTCTCGATCAACCACTGCGCAAGTTGGCCGGGCGTAACATGGTCTTCCTCTTTCACAATCGTCTGCACCAGGGCAGGCGCGTTGACGGCCCCGGCGCCCGTTCCCCGCACGATCGTCGTGGCCATCGCGAGAACGATTCCCAGGAAGACCAGGGTGGCGGCTGCGATGGTTTTTCCATTCAGTTTCAGCTCGACTTTCATCGCTGATCATCTCCTTCTGCGTGCTTCCCATAAACCCGCGCGAACGTGTTCCACTTGCCCTCGCACCTCTCCGCCGCCCAAAAGGCTCCGACGGCCATCAGGACCACAGCCAGCACTACAATCCCTGTGTTTAGATTGAGCCACACGGGCAGGGTCAGGCTGCCCATGGCACCTGATACGTTGAAGTGCGCGATACTCGGGGCCGAGA
Organism: Terriglobia bacterium; assembly: GCA_050010335.1. GTDB lineage: Bacteria > Acidobacteriota > Terriglobia > UBA7540 > UBA7540 > Bog-366. Next base: position 9,041 of record JBEKLF010000283.1, on the reverse strand, counting down.
CGCCAAAGAGGAAAATACCGACGAAGATTCCAAAGATGTAGAAGAGCGCATCAAGCTTTCCGATGGCGACCGCCACCGCGGAGGTGCCCGGTCAATATCCGCCGATGATGAACCCGGCTCCAAGCAGCAACCCTCCCGCAATTTGCGGCCAGAGGAAGGTCAAGGGGACGTAAACCTGGCTCATATCGAGCCAACCGGCTGCCGCCAGGTACGCCACGCCCAGCATCGTCACCACAATGGCCGTGAACATGACCTTCAGAACGGAAAAGTCTTTGAAGTAAAACTGCGCAGTCAGCTTCTTAGCGCTGGAAAATCCGGCCCTCTCCAGAAAGAACCCGAAGAAGAACCCCAACAGCAGCGAGACAATTACATACATCGTTTGCGAGAACATGGGGAAAAACGGAGCACTCATATCCATGACCTCCGTACGAAATAGGCTCCAATAAATCCGGCGGCAAAAACGGCCATCATAAACGCCCAGGCGCCGGCGGAAAGAACGGCTCCGCCCGAGAGCGCCAGGCCGCTCGTGCAGCCGCGGGCCAACCGTGCCCCGTAACCGGTCAGCACGCCTCCCACGAGCGCCAGAACATAGCGGCTGCGCGCTGAAATGCGCGGACCCTTATCCACGCTGATGCGCAACCGGTGTGCCAGCCAACCGGAGACGAATCCGCCTGCGACCACTCCGATCAATTCGAAAACCAGGAAGGACATCAGGGGCGACTGACCCGGTTGTGCGTACTCACTCCAGTACGGGTTGCGTGCAACATAATCGGGAGCAACCCAGGACAGCAAAGCGACGAGATACCGGGTGAAGCCGCCCGAAGCCCCCAATCCTTGACCCATCAAGATGAAAGTCATCAGCAGGGTGATCCCAAGCCCGACGCCCGCCACGTACGGTGGCCAGTATTCGGGTTTACGGAAAATCCGGCGGAAAATACCACCAGTTCCACCCTTGCGGGTTGTGGTGTCCTCAGCCGATCCGCCGGTCGCCGGTGTAGGCGCATTGCCGCCATCCGGCCCGACCTTGCCGCCAGACCCTTCGATCTCCTGCTTCCATTCACGCTCTTGCATCTTGACCTCTTTCCACCACTTGAAGTGGTGGCGATAGGCGTAGAGTTCGTTCACCATCCCGGTGATCATGGAAAAGAAGGCGGCCTTTTCTTCCGGGAACACCGCCCCCATGTAAACGTGGATCATCAGGCCCGAGAACACCATTCCGACCGCGACAAAGTGCAGCACGACGGCCCACGCCACCAGCGTCGTGCCACCGAGGTGAAACGCCATTACCACCCCCGTGAGCATTACGATCGGGATCATGGCGTAAACCATCAGCGCAAAGAGCTTTTGCCCGGCATTGTAAATGCCCTGCGGGGGCAGCGGATCGTCGCTCTTCCCCAGAATCCGCAGTGTGCGCACGATAAGCCAGACGAAATCATCCCAGTCGAGAGCAATTTCCCTCTCCAGTACTTCGCGCGCGAGATAGGTGCGAAATCCAAATGTGCCGTAAACAGCGAAAACACAAATCCAGGTGATTCCGACCGCGATATGGAACCAGAGCATGTGCGCACGGGACCCAAAAAAGCCCTGAACGATGGCGATGTACCACAGAGGGGCGATCCGAAAGTGCGGGGAAGATATGAGAGCCGCGCCCGTGGCGAGTTCGGTCAGCCAGACCGTCGCGTTGAACCAATGCAGCAGAATGATGGCGACGTGATGCTTCTTAATCTGGCGTTGCGCCATCGCTTCGGTTTGTTCGAAGGTCAACGGTTCAGGAACAGCGGGAATGGTCAGGAAATCCATGGTATTGCCTCTAGTCGTCAAACTCCTTCTCGCCTTTCCTTAACTGCTGAAAGAATGCCACCGCTTGGCCAAGGAACGTAGCGCCCACCGCTGTCAAGACGAGGGGCTTCAGCACCCTTGCCCACCAGTCTCCCGCCACCGGCAGGCGCGGCCGGTGCGGCGGGAATTGGGCCAGCACGAGGTCCACGTGTTCCTTTTTCCCGAGGTAATAGACATTCGGGCCTATCGACACATCCGTGGTTTCGAGCCGACGTGCCCCACGCTCATAGACCATTTTGAAGACGTTGCTTGACCGGTCTTCAAGGTCGCCGAAGAACTTGGCGTGTCCCGTGCAGGTCTCGACGCAGGCAGGTGACTGCCCGCGCTCCAGGCGCGCCGCGCAAAAATCGCACTTATCAACTTTCTTGAGCACCGGCTGGATGTAGCGGGCTCCATACGGACAAGCATCCACGCAATATCCGCAGCCGATGCAGAGATCACGATCAACCTTCACGATTCCGTTTTCCGCCTGGTAGGTGGCGCCGCTGGGACAGGGAGGGACGCACGCCGGATGGTCGCAATGGTTGCATTGCGCCACATACAAGGTCGACTGGAGATTGGGGAATGTGCCGACCGCTTCCGTCGCCCGCACGTGCGTTCGCGCCATGCCAACCGCCACTTCCCACTCGGAGTTGCACGCCACCGTGCACGCCTGGCAGCCGACGCACTTCTTCAGGTCAATGACCATCGCGTAGCGAGCGATAGCTGAGCGTCAGCCTCCCTGACCGTCCAGATCTTTCAAAACACGCACAAAATTCACGCGCATTCCCGTGCCGCCCATGATTGGGTCGATCTTCACCCGCGTCATCAGGTCCGCGTCGGACGCCCCCTTCCGGTAAGCGCGGCGAAGCGCACGCGACTGGTTGCCGAACCCGTGCACCATGTATACGCAATCGGAACGAATCCCGGCGGTAACCCGGAGCTTGATGGGCAGCCCCGTCACACAGTCCATGCACCGGAGGGGTAGGATGCCAAGAAAAGTAAGAATCCACCGTTCGAACCAACCTCGCCGGTGCGATCCAGCGAGGTTCATACTTCCGCATTTAGCGCATTCGTCACTGGTCATGGGTCTGGTCCAACTTGAGCAGGTCATCGATGATCGCCAGCGCAGCCCCGAGTAATTCCCGACATCGTGGCGTACGGTTTTCAGGAAGTGGTGTGGTGGTAGATAGAAGCAGGTCAATTTCAGAGAGGAGATTCTCGAGAGACTCATATGCAGCGTGGTTCGATTTACTCTTCATGTCTTCAGGTTACGGCGGTCTCGTGAGAGATGCAAGGTTAGCGGTCGGTCTTGGCCATCTAGACGGGGTTTGCTGTTAGTGGGCATTTTCCCAAGTGGGCAGTCTGGTTGTGTCCACTTGGATGCCAGATGGATGCGGACAGACGACATTGGATTGCGGAACTTCGAATGTGTAGGTAGTCATTGCGCTTTTCTAAAGTAGGAACTTAAGCCCTGCAATCGTCGAATTGCTGGACTCCTCTTCCCGCGCCCAAACTACGCGAGCAGGAATGGTCTGGGAGAATTGCCCTTTGATAACGATTTCCACTTCTTGTTTTGGAACCAGCGCGAGCATCGTTCGAATACCCACGCCGGACAAGGAAATGTTCATGGTGGTCGTGAAGGTGTCCAACTTTAACTTATCAGCCCTCAATACAAGACTAACGGGGATGGCGACCGGTTCGCGCTCCCGCCGACGGAGGTCAGGCGGACTAATCGTTTGCATCGCCAGTCCCTCCGATCATCTCGCAGAGTCCCAAAACCAGGGCTTTGTTAGCCGTCTTTTCCCTAGCTCTGGCCCCCTTCTGTCCCGGTCGTCTTGGTTTAGATATATTTTGCTTCGTGGTTTGACCTCATCTCCAGGCAACCAAGTGTGGGCGCGGTTTTAGGAGAAGGCAAGCAAATTCATCCATTCCTGGCCCCCTTCGGGGTTATATAGATATAAGTAACAGTGCGGTGTTTATTCCTGATTCACGACGACACCCCTCTGCTACGCTGAATCGGAACTCCGAACTCGGGGTAGTATGATATTGGTGCGTTGCTGTGATTAAGTCCTGGAATTGCGCGGCTCTGATGCGTCCTTATCGTCTCCTCGGGGTGTCTATTCCTCATCGGTTGTGGCAGGCATGGGGACCGTTTGCCCTCCCTGGATGAGATACCTGACCCAGGAGGAGGCGCAGGCAACGGCTCTGTATGCGGCTTTAATCATGCGCTTCCCAGCCAGCAGTGCTCTGCTCCGGCGCTTGCGCTCAGCCATGGACATCATGGTCAGCATACGAACGCAGTACCTCTCCCCCTTGGCGCTAAGCCTCCCCGTTCGGGCCTTCTCGACTTTCATGAGTTGGTCGTCGTATATCCTGAGGGTTAGGTCTCCCAGGTTCTCCCAGAACAGGTAAAGGAAGAAAAGCAGTCCGGCGAACTCCGGGCAGGGCGACATCATCAAGGCAGCGGCAACGCCTACGAGTCTCTTCAATTGGCTCCTTCCTCTGTTCCCCAGCCCCGCATCACAAGGTTACGCGACGTAAGAGCGACATGCGCACTCGTCGCCCTAAAGGTGCGCAGCCAATCCGTGCATGCCAGCGTGAAATAACCGGCGGAGCCGGTCTGTGTCCGGGCAAGTGTAGTCGCCACCTTCGGCAGGTCAGCCCCATCGGGCGTCTTCCGAACCAGGTCCCGGAGGACTCGCACGAGTTCACCGATGTTTAGCGCACCCTTCTCGAACCAGGCGTCGGGTTCGGCTTCCGCCGGAACTTCATTGGGGATTGATCCTGAAAGGACGATGACGGGTATGGAAGGGAACCGCTGGCGAACTACTCCTATAAACTCGAATCCGGACATGCGGGGCATTTGAAGGTCGGAGATAATAACCTTGGGAATCTCATCACGGAGTTTCACCAGAGCGTCGATTCCGTCCTCGGCCTGCCGTGCTTCGAAGCCCGCTTCTTCCAATTGCTCCGACAATATCTCCCGAATGGAAGGATCGTCGTCAACGAGCAAAACGTGACCCGCGCAAACCTCGGGCATAAGGTCCTCCTGATGGAACAAGGGCGTCTAACCTAGCCCTTGAACACTTCTTGCAGAGTTTCCTTTATAATGCCCAGTATGAAAGTTTTGCCCGGACTGTCTATTATCGACTTTCTATGTCGCCTAGGATATTTACTTGGCTTTCAATGAATGAGGTTTCTGTTGCCCTTCGCCCGCCTCTAACTTAACTCCGAAATCAGCATGGTGGACCGGTTGTCACGATATTGTCACGCTATAACACTCTAAGGACCGTGCATTGCTTTGGCAATAGTACGGAGGTACTATGTGCCGTAGTGTAGAACGGGATGGTCGGAATCCACCTGCCGTAGCCCTATAGCAAAAGCCAATAATCACACGGACGAAGCGCCGCTTCTCGCAAGCTGAACCAATTCCCAATCTTCTCCCCAATAAATAGCACGCGTGGCCCCTATGCCACGAAAAGGAGGTTCCATGTTCGTTGAACTCATGCCCCTTCTCGCCGGCCGCACCGTGCTCATCACGGTGGCCAAGGTGGATGACAAAACACTTCGTGTAAACGTAATCCCCCATGGAAAGGCCGACGACAATCCGGCTCTCAGTGCACCGCTCACCTGTACCGGCTCGCCCGAGGAACTCGATGCTGAACTTGGCAAGCATCTGGCCGGTTACGTCCAAACCCACCAGCAAACCGCCAGCACCCTGGCTGAAGCCAAGGCCACCATGGAGGCTGCCGCCAAAGCAGCGCAGGACGAAGCCAAGCGCAAGAAGGCAACCGTGAAGTCGCCCACCACTGCCGCGGTTGAGCCTGCCCCAGCATCTTCTTCCGCATCCCCAACTCCTTCTGACCCTGCGCCCTCCCCAGCATTTACGGGTACACTCGGGCTGTTCCCACCTACAACGCCCGAACCCGCTCCAACTCAATCGAATGGAGGTCTCGCACTCTAATGGAAAGCCATATACTTTCCCGCTATTTCGAGCTTAATGGCGTTCGACTTCCAGATATTAATCCCTCGCTTTCGGTGGAGGAAATCCGCACCGCGTACGCCCACCAATATCCCGATATCGCTACGGCAACAATCACTGGGCCGGAGGCGGTCGAAGACAAGCTGCGGTATTCGTTCTCAAGAGCCATCGGTTCAAAGGGGTGACCCCATGAGCCGAAATCCAACACGCAAGGAGGTGGCGAAGCGTGCGGTCCTGGCGGAACTCGAAAGGCTTCGCCAGGGCCGCCACGCCCGTTACCAGACCCTAATGGGGAGGTTTGCGAGATGCCAAGACCTGCAACAATCCGCCGCTCTCTTGGTTGCCGCAGTCGAGGCGAGCTTGCGCACCAACAACCGCACGCCACTCGATGCTCCCCCCGGATGGCTTCCTCCGGTCAGTTGATGGCACAGGGAAGTGGACTTGTGCTGCCACGATTTGGCACCGTCCCGGTAGTCCATCGGTTGGTGGCTGATGACCGATTGGCGGTGATGTTGGCCAAGACTCTCCTCGAGCTGGACATTGCCGTTCCCGGAGATTGGCAGAGGGCGGAACGTGACCCAACCTCGTTCATCAGGCTGACGCTTGAGCAATGGATCCAAACGCATGGCGGCTCAGCCATTCGCCGTCGGTTCCTGCTTTCCGCCGTGATTAGCAACAGTCCCAGTGATTGGGCGGAGCGTGATGAAACCAAGCCCAATCAGTTGTTCCTCATTGTTGAGCCTTCCGAGGCAACGTGTGGGTGTGCGATCTTTGGGCCAACCCTGGCGCTACTGGAGAGCATCCACCCGCAACTCCCGGCGACGTTCTTCCACCTCTTTGTCGGAGCGCTCAATACCTGGATTAGGATTTACGACTTTCGGGATGCCGAAGAACGGGCGGAGACGCTGCGGGAATGGGCCGCACAGGAACCGGACGGTGCCGAGTACGAACTACCCGACGTGGCTGGGTCCGTTCCACCGTGCATGCGGCAGGCCGTGCTGGAGAACAGCGATCTTGCGCACGTCAATGACAGAATCAATGATTCAACCGCCAAAAAGCTGGTGGATGCCGAAATCTCCCTCGATGGCGTCTCTCGCGGCGTAGAGCGACCCGAGCTTGGCGATGACGTTGGCGAACAGCTCTCGGATTGCAATCCGCCGCTGCCCTGTCTGCTGGCCGTGTTTGCTGACGGTGACGCAATCGCAGGCTGCTTTGATGAAGAGGCTCAGGGAATGATGGAAGTGGAACCGGAGCCTAATATCATCATGCCCTTCGACCCCACGGATACGGCAAGCATTCAGCGAACATTCCACATGTTCGGAGTGGCCTGCCAGACCATTGCCGCGGCAAGCCGCGTCATCGACCTGATGCCCGGCAACGACCAATGGATTATTTCAAGGTGAGAGCCATGAAAGCCTACGTCAACATAGGCGCCAATCACGAATTCCGGCTCACCGAAGCGGTCCTTGTTTATCGGGGTGGAGGCGATGGCGCCTTCGCGAGCCTGCATCAAGTCAAGCAAACTGAGGATGGAATTCCCTACCTCACCCCCGGTGAAGCGCTAACCACCGCCTTCCTGCGCACGCTTGCCCAAGGGCTGGGAGCACAGGTCAAGCCGGAAATCCTTCCCGATAACGTCCTGGCACGCACCCCCGACATGCTGGTGTGGTGGTCACGGCCACGACAGCGGGTCATGTTCTTCGGAGGAGCGAATGAAGAGGCGCGGAAGCTTAACGGTCTCGTCTTCCCGCATCCGGCGCTGATCTTCAAAGTTGCAGGGAAGGACCTCTTCGTGCGAGCGGTCGCAACGAATTCACGGCCAAGCCCTGAAACGCCCATGAAAACCGCTCCTTATTGGAACACGGACGGTCGAGTCTGCCCCGGCAGTATGCGCGTGCCTGACACATTTGACGTCGCGTCGATACCACAGTGGCAAGACGCATTCTTTCAATCCGAGTTCAACCACGCAGCCGGAGCGGTGCGGCTTACCAGCCACCCAGAAGGCTTCATTGGGTTGTGGAAAAGCCTTGTTGGCAAGAAGCGTTTCCAAGTTCAGTACCTGATCGATGCCGGCGAAACCCTACAAGAATTCGTCACTCCCGCAAACGAACGTTGAGGAGACGGTCATGGAAATTCACCGGATCCACCCGGAGTTGCTCGAACGGCAAGTGCGCGTGCTGGTGGTAGGTTGCGGAGGAACAGGCAGCGCGGTAATTGCGGGCTTGCCTTACCTTCACCAATCGCTTGTGGCCCACGGCCATCCCGGAGGGCTGCATGTCACGGTAGTGGACGGCGATATGATTTCCCCCGCCAATTGCGTCTGCCAACCATTCGCTCGTTCGGAGATTGGCCTCAACAAGGCAATCGTTTTGGTCAACCGCCTTAACCTATTTTGGGGGCTAAAGTGGGAAGCCGTCCCGGCTTACTTGCGCCCAGGAGCCTTTATCTCCCGCAGCTACTCTGGCGACGACCTTGGTGCTCACATTGTGGTGGGGTGCGTGGATACGCGGGCGGCAAGGGCTGTGATTCGTGATGCCGTTGGGAAATGGAGCACGGTTTCCTACTGGCTTGATTTGGGCAACAATGCGGACAGCGGGCAGTTCATCCTGGGTGAGCCACCAAACCAGCGGAATCGCAGAGCAAAACTCCGGTTGAGGTGTGCGTCAGAGCTATTTCCTGAGATAGTCGACCCGGCTCTCGACCATGACGGCGAGCCAAGCTGTAGCGCTGCGGCTGCCCTGGAAAGACAGGAACCATTTATCAACTCAACGCTCGCACAGCACGCTCTCGCGTTGCTGGCCCGGCTGTTTCGCTACGGGGAAACCTGCTATCACGGCGGCTTCTTCAATTTGGCAACCGGAGCAGCTTCGGTAATGAGGATTGACCCGCGGTACTGGAAGCGAGCCCGGAGAGTGAGCAAGCGCAGTTCACAGATACACCAATCAGGACCGCGTTAATGATTACCAACGGGGCCACTTCTACGTGTAGGCGACATAACCGGCCAATCTCTGCTCGTTCGCGGGCTCGGGTGGAACTGGTCTCCGGCGGCCGCCGATACTCTCTTATCGCATTAAGCCCCCGGCTAGCGCCCCGATGTATCGGGGCGATTCCGAAGGACCCAAGAATCGCGATTGAAACGAGCGGGAGACCGCAGAAAAGGCGTTCACCCTCACGGGATGTGTGTTATAGAGATTTTGCGAAGAAATCCAGACCCACACCCGGAGGGTGAACGATGGAA
>JBEKLF010000282.1:0-10577 GCA_050010335.1 Terriglobia bacterium | reverse complement strand
GTTCTATGGTCGCCATAAAGAGGCAAAAAATTGAAATCGAAAAATTTCATTCGGGCACTTTACTTTCGCGCATTCATGCAGTTAGAACGAATCAACGAAACTTTTACCGGACAGTACTGATCTGATAATACAAAGCCGTCTCTGAAAACAAGGGGCTTGGTCGTATTTTCGGAGCAGGTCTGCTACGTTTGCTTTTGTCGGGCAATTGCCGACTCAAGGATAATTTCATGAGCGCGATAAATCGGCGCGACATGCTGAAAGTCGCCGCATACACTTTACGAGTGGGACCTGCCCTGCTCCAGGCGGATTCGGGAAAGCTGCTCGATCAGATCCCTCTCCGACTGAGACAGAAAGCCCGAAATCGCCGGAAGGTGATTGTGGGAGGCGGCGGCATTGCCGGCTTGTGTTGCGCCTATGAACTCATGATGCGCGGGCATGAGTTGAGGCGTCCGAGCACACTGGCGGCCACGTCAAGACCCTGCACGACCCATTCGCGGACAACCTTTACGCCGACGTCGGCGCCGAGCACTTCACCAAGCCGGGCTACGACCTCTACTGGGGCTACGTGCGTGAGTTCAACCTGACGCCGCTGTATTATCCGCATCACGAGCACGAGATTCGCTTTATTAAGGGCAAGCGCTATTCCGACGAGGATCTTGCCGACCCCAAAATCCTCGCCGGGTTCGGTTTAAGTCAGCGGGAGATCGACTACCTTCGCCAGCACCCCTGGTGGGACTTCCCCTCCATCTATCTGAACTCCTATCTCCATAGCTTCCCCGATGAATACAAACCTTTCGAAGCCGGCCTTAACCCGTTGGACGATGTGTCGTTCAATGACGTCTTGAACAGAGACGGCGCATCGGCGGCCGCGATCGGATTCATCGGTAGTGAAGGGTCGGCGCTCCACGAAATCTGGCACGCGGCCATCCTGAAGAAGCGCGGGGTTCCGCTTGTCCCCCCGGTGGTGTACAGGTTGAAAGGCGGCAACCTGGTGTTGCCCAACACCTTCGCCAGGAAACTTGGCGAACGCATCCACCTGAACGCTCCCGTCACCGGGATCGAGCATGGGGCCGGCGGCGTTCGCGTGAGCTATCGGGAGTTCGATCAAGACCGGAAGATGGACGCAGACTTTCTGGTTGCTGCATGAATGCCATTATCCTCCGCCGCATTCCCGCGACGCCTGCCTGGCCCGAATCCAAAACCTACGCCGTCAACAACGTCGCTTACAACATGTATTCGCGCGTCGCCTTGCAAACGCGGTCGGCCTTTTGGGAGCGGGACAAGATCAGTCCGAATTGGTCGGGCGCCGATCCTAACTTGGAGGCCGTGTGGCGCATGGCGGAGGAGGTCGATACGCCCCGCGCCATCCTGGTGGCCACGGCGATGAACAGCGCCACAGCACACGATTCCGTCGAGGCCTTTCGGCGAGTCTACTGGGGCAAATCTGAGGATATCGAACACGCCGTGATTCAGACTTGGGCAAATGACCCCTGGTCGATGGCATGTGAGACGGTGACCTATCGGGTGGGCGGCCTCAAGAAAATGTGGCCCTTTCTGATGGAACCCGTCGGGCGCGTCCGTTTTGCCGGCGCCTACACGGATAATCTTAATTGGGGACAGGAAGCCGCCACCCGCTCCGCCAATCGGGTGGCAGATGCCATCGACGCCGCCTGACCGCAGGGAAATGTAGCGCAGGGCCCGCTCTCCGGCCCTGCGCTACATGTTTGCGCCGAGGTCGCGGGTGCGTGGCGAGAAATTGACTCCACTCGTTAAAGCTTGAAAAAGATAGCCCGCTTATACAGCCAGTAGCACATGTACCACATCGCCAGCAGCACCGTTGTGGCCTGCGCCACAGGCGCGAGCTTTCCGATAAAGTTGTAGTGGAATGTGAACACGCCCAGAGCGCGGTCCAGCCACCGAAACAGAACCTCACTCAAGAAATAGATGAAGATCGAGTTCATTCCCACCACCACCAAGGGAAAGATCCATTTGCGATATCCCAGAATTTCCGTGACCAGGTAGAACCCGATCAACATCAACAGCACCCATCCGAGGCTGTAGAGAATGAACGAGGCCGTGCAGAGCTGCTTGACGAAAGGAATCCACGGGTGCAACGCCCACGCCACGGCAAAGGAGAAAATCATTCCACCGGCCAGCTTCTTTAGATTGTTTCGGTGCACTTTGGAGGTCATCAGCATGCCTCCCACCCACGCACCGGCGAGCGTCCACACCGTACTGGGAATGAAGTTGAGCGTGGAGTACGCCGGATCGTAATCATAGTGAAAGATGGCGCGGTCCACGACCAAGCCGATGTGGTTGCGCGGAGAAAAGGGCCCGTCAGGTCCGGGAAACGCGAAGAACAGTGCCGTCCATCCGGCAAGCAGCGCCACCGCGGCGACCGCCTGATAGCGCCAGCGCCATTGCATAATCAGATAGGTAAGGAAATAAGTGAACGCGATCTGCGAGAGCACGTTAATCAGTTGCGGCCGGATTTCGCCATCCCCGACCCAAATAACTATTTGACTCAGAATGATGAGGCGAATCGAGCGCGACAGGACGTGGCGGAGGTTGTCGCGATCCGTCGCGCCCAGTTCCCGACGGCGGGCCAGGGCGAACGGCATCGCTACCCCCACCATGAACATGAACGAGGGCTGAATCATGTCCCAAAAAACGCCACCTTGCCAGGGGACGTGATCGAACCAATGCGCAATGCGGCCCCAGGTGGGATCACTTTGCAATTCCGAGAATCCGAACCCGCGGGAGGCGAGCACGATCATGATAAAGCCCCGGAAGGCATCGAGCGCCAAACAGCGCTTGGTTCCGGGGCGAACCTCGGGTGGCACCAGTTTTTCCGCCGTGGTCGGCATTGAGGTTCCTGCAATTGCTGCCATGATTTTCCTCCTGGCGTATCTCGCCCGGGATTGGGTGACGGGTTAACGGATGTAGAGGCGGCTTTACGCCGCCACCGCCTGTACCGGCGGCAATCACGCCGCCAAGTGGCGGGATAAACCCAAGCTTGTCCGAATTACGGTCCGGCCGCTGATTGATGACCTGCGGCTTCGCCGCTCGCTTTGCGGAAAGGCTCCGCCTTTCCGCGGAGCGGCAGAGCCGCATTGAGTGCGACAGTTTCCCGCCAATTTGGACTGCCTTGGATTCACGCCGCCTCTACAAAATCGACTACCCGTCATTCGATCTCCGCGTTTTGCAGATTCACGTTGTAGCCTTCCACCCTTAGATAAGGCTTTTTGCCGTCCAGATCGGCCGTCCTGAATCTTGCCCAGAGGGTTTGCGACTCCCCGGGGAACACGGTGACGTAATTGTCCTCGTAGGTCATGGGCAGAACTTCTTGTCCGTCCCGTCCTCTTGTCACTTCGACTCGTAGGAAGAAGGCTACCTGGTTGGAAGGGTTAGTAAGGGTTATTAGGCCCTTCGCTTCATCTCCTGCTTGGGTGAGGTTGCCCGAAATTCCGACCTCCACCTTCGGCAAAGTGTTGAGCGCGGTAAAGTCGGCCCAACTGCCCTGGTTCAGATTGAACGCCTGGTCATTGTGCGGCTCGCCCAGATCGTCGTCGGTGGTGGACTGCCAATAGAGGTTGTCAATGATGGGCCCCACCTCGGATTGAGAGAGCTGGCACCGCACAAAGTAGGTCGAACTCACGCCCTCAATGCGCGGAATGGCCAACACCGGCTCCCGCGCGAGGGGTTCGATATTGATGTCCGCAATTTCCTTCGAAAACTTTACGCTTCCGTCGAGATTGTAGAACCTCACCGTCGCGTGCAACCCGCGATGGGCTTCAAGAGTCTGGTTCACCACGTAGATGTGCGCGGTGCTGCGGTCACCAGTGGCGTAGTAATCAAACACCATGCTGAGCGGCCTGAGCCCCTTTTTCGCGCCAAAGTAAGCCCCGCCGGGGTTCAGGTAAGCGTCGATCAAATGGCCAAAGAACGATGGCCACTGACTATCGAGCATCCAATAGAGTGTCATCTTGTGAGTGGACCAATTGTTGGCGGCAAAATCCTCAAACTGCGCGCGCGTGCTCTCATAGTGGGCCAGTTGCGCCTTCTTGCAGAAGTCCTCGGCGCCCGTGGGCGGTCCGTAGCGCTTCTCGATAACCTTCTGAATGGTTTCGAGCGTGTTGTTGCCGCGATTGGCCCCCGCGTGGTAGTACCAGCATTCGTTGATCGGCCACAGTTTGTCCGCAGGGATGAACTTCTTGAGGCTTGCGAACGGCGGGATGCTCTCATTATCGCCCTGTTCCGCGCACGAACCTTGCGCCGCTGGAAACTTCCCCGAAAACCAGTAGTAGGGAGGTCGCCACGAATACGGCCCCAGCATGTGGACACCGTCCCAGCGGGTGTTACCTTGAGGGTCCTTCTGGAAATTCGACACGGTATCCACCACCGCATTCTGCCAGTGCAGTTCGTCGAGAATCTGATGATACTGGCTCCGTACGGGGTCAGGAGGCCGCCCGTCGCTTCCGCTCGCCCAGATAAACGCCGCGGCATGATGGCGCAGGTTGTTAATCCGCGCCCGCAGGCTGGCGCTTGCCACTCGGTGATCTTCAGCGTCCCACTGGTCCCATTTCTCCCACTGCTGGCAGCACATCCAGCCCTGCATCACGGGGATGCCCTCGCGGTCGCAGTGCTCGAGCATGGTGTCATCGGCGAGCTTGCTCTCCCAGCGCAGCATGTTGAGACCCATATCCTTCGTGTAGGTGGTAATGGCGTGATCACGGTTCGGATCGTTTTTGAAGAGCAAATCGGGTGTGTAGCAGCCGCCGCGAATCAGGAAATCCTTGCCGTTCACTTGTAGCCAGAAGTTTCCGCCCGTTCCCACCTTGGGGAAATCATTGTCGGAATCGCGGTGCTGCGTGACCTTACGAATGCCGAAGTTGATCAATGCCGAGTCAGACGCGCGGCCGTCAACCGAGAACTCCAACTTCAGTTGATAGAGCGCGGGCTCGCCCCATTGGTAGGGCCACCACAGATCGGGGTCGGGAACGGAAAGCTGGGGAAAAGCGGCGGGGGTGAATGAGATTTCCTTCGTCTCGTCTCCCTCCAGCATCACTTCCTGCCGGAAGCTGATCGAGGGTTTGCCGGGGCGCGAAACCTCACCCTGAAGGGTCCCGGTCACGCGCTCAGAGACCCCGTTGCGAAGATTGCAGTAAACCGTCAAGGACGCCGGACTGGTGGAAGGCAGCGGCAGATCGGTCTCGACGTAAGGATTCCGCACCAGAACTTTGCCCGTCGTGCTGAGGAACACTCGCTGCCAAACTCCCGCGTTGCGGTCGGGCAGGAAGGAGACGTTGAGCTTCTTCGCGGCATCGTGATAACCGAAGTACTTCCAGTTGATCCAGTCCAGCCAGCTATCCGCCAGCTCGACTCCGTTCACATCCAGGATTTTCTGTTCGGGAGTTACTTTGACTGCCAGAACATTTTCACTGCCGGGCTTAATATGCTTGGATACTACAAATTCAAAACTGTTATACATCCCCACCACTTGGGATTTATCGGCGATCAGGTGCCCATTCAGCCAAACGTCCGCGCGATAGTTGATGCCATTGAAGATCAGGGAATGAACTTCGGCCTTCGCAGCTTCAAAAGTGGTCCGGTACCACCAGTCCTGCTTCCAAAGATCGGATGGAACCTTTTCGGTAAGGTTCATCCCGAAATAGAGGTCCTTATAGACCCCCGCGTATTCCAAGGCTTGCAGCACCGTCGCTGGCATTCGGGGAATGGCGTGCCAGGCTGAGGCATCGTACGAAAGCTGAGAAACTTCTGCATCGCCGCCGGAGACATTCCGGGCGGAGATGATTCGCCACCCCGACTGGAGTTCCGTCTGATGGTCCGAAGGCGCGGGCAGCGCGACGTGCGGCGCCAGTATGACGAAAACCGAGCCCAGGCCGGACCGCTTCAGAAACTCGCGCCGGGTAGTTCCGGAATCAGGGGAGAACTCTTTCTTGCCGGTACTCATGGTCTCTGTCATCCTCACTTCGGCTGTAGCCCGGCACGTGCCGTAGCGGCGAGTTTACCCCGCCATGTGCTTTTCGTAGAGCCGGGCTTTAGCCCGGCACTTGTGCCGCCCTAAAGGACGGCGCTACGCCTCGTCTTCTTCGCGCGGCAGCGCGGCAACGATACGTCTCCTCTTGCTTGCGCTGCGCTAGGTTTTCACACTTGCCAACGGAATCAACTCCGTAATGCCGCGCGCTTTCAAATACTCCTCGTCTTTGGCTCGGCTCTCCAAAACTATTGTCGGCCGTTTTCCCTGGGCGACCAAATCCATGTAAGGCTTGCCATAGGCCCAATCCGCCGGCGAGGTTTTGTGTGACAGTCCATGGTCCGGGATCACGAGTGCCACGGGGTGATCCGGGCTGTCCGGCGGCGTGCGGCGAAATTCCTCTGCCAGCGCCGCGAGCTTACGTCCCAGCGGTTTCGGCTTGTTTTGAAGGTCCAGCAGGCCCAACGTGTACTCAAGCAAGTCGAATCCCTTTATAGCGGGATCGATATCGTGCGAAGACCACCAGGTGACCCCCCAGGATTTTCCGGTGCTCACCACATTTCTCACCGTATGCTCCATAAACTCGGGCAGGTAGCTCTCCGGCATCCACTCGGATGACGTGCCCACCTCCTCCACCCAGACGCGGCGGCGTAAATCGTTTTGATAGGCATAGGCGAGGTCAACCATGTACGCCGCCAGGTGCAGCGAGCCGGGGTCAGAATACTTGTAATGGTCCAGAGCGCCTGTGAAGAAAACATAGCAGTGCACCACCGTCGCCTGGCCCGTGGTCGCCAGGTTCTGCCGGCTGAAGCCGAAGTCCGCGAACCAGTGTGAATCGTCTGCGCCGTTGACGTGAAACTTCCCCGGAGCAATCGCCTCACAGTAAGCCAGGATTTCCGTTCCCCAGGAATCGGCCTGTTCGGAGGTTACGTGATTGCCTATGGCCTGAAGCACGCCAAGTTCATTGCCAACGTCGAAACCCAGGAAGCGCCGATGCTCCCCCACCGCCTTCGCCAGTCGCTTAAAGAGCAGCTTCTCCGCCTCGATCACTTCTCGATCGGTGAACATGTTCCCGGAGTGCTGGCGCGACGGCACCTTCACGGGAGCAACCCACGCCGGCATGTATTGAAGGCCGCTCATCCATCCGTTCAAAACGGTGACTTCCACGTCCAGACCGGCATGATCCGCGGCGTCAAGGAGTGACTGCATATTCTCCAGGACCGAATCGCTCACGTTACTGATTCCCGGCTGGAAAATCGGCCACAGACATTGGATGCGGATGTGGTCCAGTCCGAGTTCGCCCACGGCACTCAAGTCCTCGCGGATGGCTTGTTGGTCCCAATCCTGCCAGCAATACCACCAGTGTTTGCGTGGCACGTAGTTCGCGCCAAAACGCAGTCTGTTCCCTTGCGCCGAGGGGGAGGCAGCTACCCCACGACCGGCTGGCATGTTGAGTGCGGCGGCCGCCGCCACGCTTCCCCATACTGAATCTTTCACAAAGCTACGCCGTGAAATTCGCATCCGTTCGCTCCCCTGTTTGGTTGACTGAACCCCTGGTAGCGGGTCAGTATTGGACACCCCAATCTACGCGCGATGCCGCCCCGAGGCAATAGTGAACCGATCCATGAGCGCGAGTCTCAGGAAGAGCCGCAGGTGGGAGCGCGGGCATCCTGCCCGCTGTCGCATACCGGAGGCGGGAGCGGGACGCTCCCGCGACAGCAGGCGGGACGCCCGCGCTACAAGCTGCTGGCTCCCTTCAGCCAGGAATGCCGAAAGCCATTCCATCTACCTTCATATTCCAAGGTCTTAAATTTTTGCTTTTTTAGCAAACTTTCTGCATCTTTTGTAGAGGCACCCCTTGGGGTGCCCTTGGGCAGGGCAAGCACAGCCACTAAATAGAATGATTGGTTGCGGCTCCGCCGCAATGTGGATCTCACTCTATCTCCTCGCCAACTCAGGACGGGGAGATCTGCTCACTAAACGAATGCCTGCGATATCAAAGCGTGTGCTGGCAAAGCTGACCTGGATGTCTCGGACTCCCCTCCTTGTCAACACTCCCTATCTCATCAAGCACACGACTCAAACTCTCTGCGGATGCATAAGGCGAGCGGGTGAGGGGGTTGGCATTTCGAGTTTCGAGCAACAAAAGGCCACAACTCTACAAGTCGACGACCTCGGCGCCTTCGAACTTGAAACGCACAGGCCGATGTTTTGTGATCCGTACACATCCAACCCGACCGC
The DNA here is from genome assembly GCA_050010335.1 of Terriglobia bacterium. Classification (GTDB taxonomy): domain Bacteria; phylum Acidobacteriota; class Terriglobia; order UBA7540; family UBA7540; genus Bog-366. The sequence goes on along the minus strand of JBEKLF010000282.1, from coordinate 2,338 downwards.
CGGCAGCTTTGTCATGATCGATCCGGTGGACGGCACGACCTTAGCCCGGGGCATGATCGTAGAAACTTCCGTTCCCTGCGACGCGCCAAAGAATTCAGGTTCTGCCGAGGTTTTGCAAAGCGCCGCGGCGCGCCCGCAAAATGGGGGTCTCACGGTTTGGTTCACGGGCCTGAGTGGCTCCGGCAAGACCACGATTTGTCGTTCGGTCTACACGGAATTGCTGGCACGTGGCATCCGCGCAAAAGCTCTCGACGCGGACGATCTGCGCAAGCACCTCAATCGAGATTTGGGCTTCAGCAAAGATGATCGAGATGAGAACATCCGTAGAATCGGCTTTGTCGCGCACTTCCTCTCTCGCAGCGGTGTTGTTGCACTCGTAGCTGCCATCTCTCCCTATCGATCCATTCGGGAGGAGGTGCGCAGGACGATTGGAAACTTTTTGGAAGTCTACGTGGATGCTCCGCTAAGCGTTTGTGAAGGGCGCGATCCCAAGGGTCTTTATGAGAAAGCCCGAGGGGGGGAAATCCGGGGCTTTACCGGGGTCGATGATCCCTACGAACCACCACTATCTCCGGAAATCCATTGCTCTACAGATCAGGAGAATCCCAGGGTGAGCACTGACAAAGTGGTTTCAGCTATATTCAGATTTCTTTCGCCAGAAGGGTTCTGAGAATGAGGTTCGTGCGATGGAAAGGGTCGCACCCCGGCATGACTTACAACTTTTCTCTATTCTGGCGCATCTCGGTACGGTCCATTTTTCAATCCGCAAACACTCACGGCGCTCTGACCCGTAAAAGGATCATCTTCCTCTTTTTGTTTTACACTTTCTGGCCGACCATGGCCATTTTTACGTGGGCGTGCTTCCTGCTCGACGACCTGATTTTTCCAGCCTATCGAAAGCAACCTGTGGACAAGCCCCTGTTTATCCTGGGAAATTTCCGCAGCGGCTCCACCTTCCTGCACCGGCTGCTGGCGCGTGACGGCACAACATTCACCACCCTGCGCACTTGGGATATTTTTCTCACGCCCTCCATTACGCAGCGCCGGCTTTTCCATGGCCTGGCGCGCCTCGATGCTTGGTTGGGCAGCCCGGTGATGAAAATGTTGCAACGCTTCGACGCTCGTTATTTTGGCGCGGTCCGGATCCACAAGATTGGCCTGTTTGAGCCCGAGGAAGATGAAATGATCCTGATGTATGCCTGGTCCAGCTTCTTCATCGGCTTTTTGTTTCCGTTGCTGGACGAACTCCCCCCCTATCAGTTTTTCGATTCGGCCATCCCCAAGGCCGAGCGGGAGCGCATCCTGGGTTTTTACCGCGCCTGCCTTCAGCGCCATCTTTATGCCATCGGCGGCGGCCGGCATTTCATCGCCAAGAATCCGGTTTTCAGCGCAAAAATCGAAACCCTGCTGGAGTTCTTCCCGGATGCCCGCATCGTCTATCTGGTGCGCAACCCGCTGGACATGCTGCCCTCCACCATTTCCTGGCTGAGCTACGCCTGGCATGTTTTGAGCGATCCGCAGGAGAAATATCCGTACCGGGATGAGGTCCTGGCGCTGACTAAATACTGGTACGATCATCCGCTTGACGTGCTGGATAAGAATCCCTCTCCCCTGCGGGTGATTTTGAATTTTGAAGATTTGATCCGCTGCCCGGATGTGATCATCCGCGATCTCTACTCCCGGTTTGGTTATCCACTGAGTCGTGACCTGGAACAAATCCTCCGGGAGGCCGTTGCCGAAACGCGCACTCACCAAAGCACGCACGTTTATAACTACGAAAGATGGGCTTCAGCCGCGAGCAGATTGTCCATGAGTTCGCCGGCATCTTCGAACGCTTCGCCTTTGACCAGCGGGGAGGCGTGGCCCTCGATCAGGATGAAGGGGAGGATTTGGAACATCATCCACCGCCCGCCTGAGAAAAAGGGGATCTACGGTTTTCTGCCGCCTGCCAAAAGGAATTGGACGCCCATTGGCCTTCGACACGTTGATGAGTTCGCCCGGCCTTGGGGGAAGTCAAGTCGGCCTGATCTCGAAGAGGCCCCAGTTTGCCCAATGCCAACTTTTGAATTCTTTTGTTTGACACATGAATCGAAATATTGTAAAAGAAAATGTAAGGTAAGCCCTGCGGCAGGACTCGTGTTGTTCATCGAAATTCCTGCCGGGATTGTTTATGCTGTAAGGCGTGGGCCGACGGTGGCCCGGGACGTCCCACTCTGCGGCGCTATTTTTGCATCCCACCCGCGAGAGGAATCCCACGTCTTCGGAGATGGAGACAAGGAGAAACCCCTTATGAGCGTTGCCGCCAAAGTGCGTGGGGCGAATACGCGCGCTGAAATCT
>JBEKLF010000281.1:0-10588 GCA_050010335.1 Terriglobia bacterium | reverse complement strand
TGGAAAAACTCGTTCCAGTCCCTTGGTGGAATGGATTGCCTTTGCGGCTGACCATCTAGAATGGGCCGGCTGACAACCCTAAAACTTAGGCGAATTCCGTTCCGTGGAAATTCAGGCTAGACAAGATTGGCTTCAGGTATGGAGGGAGGACGGAGCGGTTCTTTCCCGATCAATACGTACCGCAAATTGAAAAGATCCGGCAGAAAGGACAAGTGTGGGACGGACTCGTAGGCGGCTGGTTGCCCGCCGTACGCTTTGTTTATCCCGAGGAATCCGGAAGCTGGACGGAGCTGGTTGCCTATGCGCCGATGCGCATGGATAACGGCAACAACTCGATTCAGCCCGTATGGTATCGGATGAGCCGGGTGGAAGACAACGAACTGAAGTGGGTTCGCTATTTTGATTCCTACCACCCGTTTCCGCCTCGCCTGGAATATCCTGCCGAACCTTTTTATAAAGAACTCCTGGGCATGCGGGAGGGCTGGAATCGCGCGATGGGCTCGGCGATGACCATTGCGATTCCGGACGAACGCCTGGCGAACATGGCGCGGCACTCGTTGGTTCGCGACATGATCACGCGCATGGGCAAGGACCCGAGGTATGGCGTCTACGACAAAGATTATGGTGGGAATGAGCATGCCGGCTTCCCCGACACTTTCAACGCTGACACAACCGCCATGCTCGAGTGGGGGCTATGGGGTCTGGCCGCAGATTACATTGACAACTACTTTGGCAAATACGTCCGTGACGACGGGTCGATCCTTTATCGCGGTCCGGAAACCGGCCAGTATGCTCGAATGCTCACCGTAGTCGCCGAGTACGCGAACTACACCGGGGATTACAAGCTGCTGCTGGAGCACCGGCGCCGCATTGACGGGGTGACCAAACTCCTGCTTTCCATGCGCGAGAAGGCGCTCAAACTCTCTCCCAGTGATCCTGCTTACGGCATGATTGCCGGAACGATTGAAGCCGATTCGACTTTTGATCCCAATACCACAGGGTACATGCAGCCCTACTTCTCCAACAGCACGGAAGCGGCGCGGGGTTTTCGGGACCTCGGGGAAGTTTGGCAGCGCATGGGCAGGCAAAGCGGTCGAAAGGACCTCGTGGCATGGGGCCAGCGGCTGGTTGAGGAATCGCACGCGATCCGGAAAGACCTGCAGACTTCGATCAGCCGCTCCATCCTGAAGGGCACTCATCCCATTTGTTTGCCAGCCGTCGCGGGTGCGAAGGAGCCCTTTGATGTCGCCATCGACCATGACGGCCTGGACCCGCAGGTCCGTTCGTATCGTGCCTACATGGAAATGCTGTTCTCAGGTATGCTTACGCGCGAACAGGTGGCGATGATCGTGAACTACCGAGCCGCACATCGGGATATTCTCCTGGGGATTCCTCTCGCCTACGGTTTTCAACATGATATGCAAGGCTTCCTGACCTACGGCCATGAGTATGGATTGCTGCAGCACGATTTCGTTCGTGAATATCTCCTGACCCTTTACAGCATCATGGCCCACCACTATACGCGGGGTACATGGACGGCGCCGGAAAGCCGGGCGACGGATCAGGAAGGCACGGCGGGGTCCTATTGCACGCCCGCCCAGTTGGTGGTTCCCATGAGGACCCGTTGGATGTTGGCCTTCGAAGACCCGCAGTCTGATACGCTCTGGCTGGCCAAAGGAACCCCGCGAAGCTGGCTGGAGGAGGGCAAGAAAATCACCGTCACCTCCCAGGTCAGCCAAGGAAAGGTGGAAGGGCAAATCGTGTTGCCAGCATCCTTTGCGGGCACAGTTAAGCTGCGATTACGGCTTCCGGAAGGCCGTCGAATTCAGTCCGCAACGGTCAATGGCAGGCCCGCGGCAATATTTGATCCGGAGGAAGAAACTGTGACTCTACCGCCCGGGTTGACCGGCAGGATTCCAGTGGAAGTGAGTTGTCAGTGATCAGGAAGATCGAAACAGGTATCATTGCGGGCCTTTTCGCCGTACTTCTGTACGCAGTTTTTCACGCCGCGAGATCCGCGCATGCATTCTCTTCCGTCCGTAATCATGAGATTTGCTGAACAGAGAGATCCGGGACGCCATATGTGCGGTTCGGCCGTAAACCGATCTCGTGAACTCGAGTCTGGCGACGACGGCGCATATGCACTGTTAGGCCGTTATACGACCAGGTGGTGCCCGACCGATCGTGAACAGGCCTTTCATGTGATGGGTCAGTCTCCTGAAAATGGAGGTTTCCCAGCAAGTGGTAGAATGGGCCGAACGAAGTGAGGACCGATCACCGTGTGGCGCGCGAGGTGGCAAGGAGTGCCGGTGGCGCGGTATGGGTGGTCCGGCAAGCTCGTCCATCGAATTCGGAAGGGTACCGCCATGTTGCAGGGAGTCACTCGTTGGAGCCTCGCGGCAATTCTGACCCTGGGATTGCTGCTCGTATACCTGGCGGCGAGGCGACCGCACAGCTTTTGGCCGGCGACTACTTCACGGCGGGTTCCTCAACCTGTCAGCGTGGCTCCGCAAACTCCGAACCCCGCAATTCAAGCACGGGTGATGGGTGATTTTCACTTCAAGCGTGGCAATTGGGATGAGGCAATCGCCGCGTATAAAGCGGCCTTGCAACTGGATCCGACCAACCGCGAGGTACCCCAAAAACTTAAGGATGCCATTCAAGGGTGCAAGCTGGAGAAAAGAATTCTCGGCGGGGACTTCCGGTGCGGAGCGCCTCCACCAGCCCCCAAGTCTGCAACGCAAGCGCGGGTGATGGGTGATTTACAGTTCGAACGGGGGGAGTATGACGAGGCCATCGACTCTTATAAGAAAGGCTTGAAACTGGCCCCTTCCAATGCCGAACTCCAGAATAGGCTCGACACGGCCATGAAAGCCTGTCAGAAGGATAGAGTCACCCTGCCCGTGCCGTTTACGTGCGGCGCCCGCAACCCCCTCGTCAAACTGATTCCTCCGGGCCCCCCTGCCCGCTGGGACGGGCACGTGGATTATGGGCGACTGGTCCCGGCGAATTACCTCGAAATCAGTCTGGAGCCCGTTGGCAGCCTCTCCGTCCCTCCCTCGAGCAACGCCCCTCCGATGGCGGTTGTCGTCATCGCCATTCACATCGACACAAGCGGCGACGTCACTCCCGCCGAAGTAGCGTTCGACGAAAACGGCTTGGCCCCGCAGGTCCTGGAAGCTGCCAAGGCGTGGAAGTTCCATCCCCCGACACTGCGGGGGATACCGGTCGGGGTCAGCACCCAAGCGATTGTCGTCTTCTAAGCCGAGGGGCAACAGAGGAGGGTAGCGTGGGGCGAATGGCGCGTAGTTTGCGCAATCAACCTCCGCGGCTCTTCAGTTGATGAAGATACTCTATCGTCATAGTGTCTTGGAAGTTGCCGCGAGAACACTCTGCGAATCGTCCTCAGTCTCAAGGTGTGTCTGTGGCGAATCTCTTCTCCAATAAACTAGGCGTTTGATTCCCACGAGGAGAGGGGACGTTGAAATTCACGAACAACCCGAGGTGAATCCCTGCCAGGCACAGAATCGTTTTCAACTCATCTCTTTATTCTTAATCACTGAGGCACCGAGACACTGAGAACTTTCCACCGCCCTGCAGTGTCTATCAGGAACCTCATGACTGTGCGACCCTCAGTGGGTGTAGTGGCGGTCCTGTTAGTTGACGGTTTGTCGCGAAACCGTTTTTGTGATTTGGAAGTTGCCGGCGGTGCGCCAAAGGCACGGGTAGGCCGTTTACCAGGAATTGGGTCCGATGGCTGGCAAACCCGCTTTCTGAGAATTATCAGTAAACGCTGCACGACACATGAACGACGCTATGGACAATTACTTCCTGCCTTGGCCATTGCTCCGAGCAGGGTGCCGTGGTATCTTGGCCGGGAAAAGATCATGTGCATTTCAGAGGCCAAGTCTGATAGCCCGAATACTCTGCGGAAGGGGCACGACCAACCTGCGGCCACTTCGGTACATGGCTGGCGGTATCACCACATCGGCATCCCGACTGACGTTCCACGACCCGGCGAATATTATCTGGAACAATTCAAGATGTACGTCTCCGCGTTTGAGACGAGTCCTTGTGGCATTCAATGGATGCGCTTCGAGCCCGATAGCCCAGTGCACGCCTTGATTAAGTCAGTCCCTCACATAGCGTTTGAAGTAGACGACCTTCAGGCCGCGATTGAAGGAAAGGAAATTCTCACTGCCCCGAATTCGCCTTCGGAAGGCGTTACAGTGGCGATGATCCTCGATAGCGACGCGCCGGTTGAGCTCCTCGAATTTCGGCGTGATCTGAGTAGCGGCCCAACGCGTTGAGACTGTCGGCGGAACGCCGGACGTCATGCAATAGATTTGTTCCCCAAGATTGAGACCCAGCAAAATGCGATTGTGTTTAGCGGTTGACCTCCACTTGCCTGGTAAGTCGCTAAACCGTTTTTGTGATTTGGAAGTTGCCGGCGGTGCGCCAAAGGCACGGGTAGGCCGTTTTACGACCAAGTGCAGGCCGCCCGATCCTGAATAGACCTTTCAAGTGATGATGGGTCGGTCTCCCTGAAATGGAGGTTTTCCCCAGCAGGTGACAGAATGGGCCGAACAATGAGAGGAAGGATCGCCCTGTGGCGCCCGATTTGGAAAGAAATGCCGGTGGTGCAGCACGGGCCGGTCAACAAGCGCATCCATCGGCGTGTGGAGGGAACCGCAATGTCGCAGGGATTCACTCGCTCGAACCTCTTGGCGAGTCTGACGCTCGGATCGCTGCTCGCTTACCTGGCGGCGACGGCGCGACCGCAGGGCCCTCGGCCGACGCCCACCTCACCGCAGGTTCCTCGCCCCGTCAGCAGGGTACCCCAAAATCCGAACGCCATGACCCGAGCGCGGGTGATAGGTGATTTCCAATACCAACGGGGAGAGTACGATGATGCCATCCACTCCTACAGACAATGGCTGCAACTGGATCCGTCCAACCTCGAGGTACGCCAAAGACTCAGGAAGACCATTCGATTATGCAAGGCGGAGAATTCCATGCTTGGCGAGGACTTCCGGTGCGGAGCAACTCCACCCGCCCCCAAGTCGGCAGCGCAGGCGCGGGTGATGGGTGATTCCCAATTCAAACGCGGGGAGTATGATGAGGCCATCGACTCCTACAAGAAAGGTTTGAAACTCGCCCCTTCGAGCGCCGAGCTCCACAAGAAGCTCGCCGCGGCCATGCAAGCCTGCCAGAACGATCGAGTCACCCTGCCCGTGCCCTTTACGTGCGGCACCCGCAACCCTCTCGTCAGACTGATTCCTCCGGCCAGCCATCCCCAAGTGGTCCACCCGGGGGTAACGGATGAACCGATTCCGGCCGATGACATCGAACGGATTCTCGTGCCCGTGGGCAAACTCACCGTCCCTCCCTCCAGCAAGGCTCCTCCGGGGGCGTTTGTCGTCTTCCCCATTCGCATCAACATAGGTGGCGACGTCACTCCCGGCGAAACAGAGTCCGACGAAAACGGCTTGGGTCCCCTGGTCCTGTCCGCTGCCCAGGCGTGGAAGTTCCAGCCCCCGACAATAATGGGGGAACAGCACGCAATCGACCTCCACGTGATCGTCATCTTTTAGGCCCCGAGGGCAACTGGCGCAGTAGCGTGGAGCGAGGGTGCAGAGTTTGTGACGCTCAACCCTTACGGCTCTTCAGTTAATAAACTGCTTTTCTGACCAGGTGTTGGCCGCTGGTTAGCCAAAAGTACGGCAACGTTGTTTACCGGCAACTTGGCGTAGACGTGGGTACTTCCTTGGCGTGACGCTGCGGTGCGCAGGGGGCGCATCAAACGTCCACCATCGGTGCCAGGCGGAGAAAAGCCCAGGCAGAAATGCACTGGCCGCGATGGTTACCAGCCATTACCCTACAGATCCCTCACACAATTCAATGAACGCGGGCATAATATCAGCGATGCGGTTGTCGCTGCTCTCGAAGAGCATGAGGGCTACGCTGAGGTTTGTAACGCCGATCTGTTTGGGGCCTTCCACGCCTCGAATATTCGCGCCAAAGTCGGTCCAGAGCTTTGCTTGGTCGTGCTTCGAATAGAGAAGCGCGGTTCCAGCCCAGTTGGGATGAGCGAATTCGCAAAGGCGGTCGTATTGTTGCCTGAAACCTTTGACGTCCTTCTCCACGCGATCAACGAACTTGAGAACATTTATGGCTTGGGGCATGATATCCGTATCGGTTCTACTGCCCAGCGAAAGCCTCATAAGAAAATCGTCGATGTCGCCCATAGCGCCGGCTTTTAGCGTGGTATCGAGCTTTGCATGTAGGTACCAAAGCGCGGCACTCGTCTCAACGGCGGCGCGTGTTTCCAGAATCGCCAAGGCGAGCCGTTCCCTTTCGAAATTCTCGAAAGCGCCGCGGCTTAGCTCTGCCATCCTCCAAGCCAGGGCTTCGCGATAGATCACCGCCTTGTAGGGCAGTTTTGAGTCCGGCGACACCATAGCATCAACCCGGAGGGGAAGACTGGCATCTAGTATTTCGATCCGACCGCGTATTTCGGTCATCAACTCTTGGATGAATTCTGTCATATACTTTTCGGTGCGGATACCGGACTCGTGAGCCATCCCCTGATCTCTATCACGTGCGAGAGCCGGTCCTGCACATTACACTTGAACGTAGCCCCACGATAGAGAAGATTCGAATCCCCGAGCATTCCTAATTTTTGCGGCATGAGATAAAGGAAGAATGTGTAGCCCCGGAAATTAAAACGACCTGCTACCAAGGCGTTTGCTTTGTCGGTCATGGGTGTAAAATTGACTCGGTCCATTGAATCAATTCGCTGGCCGGCCCGACCAGCAACGTATAACCCCGCACCATGTTCAAACTGACGTTTTCCGAAGGCTATTTCGACAAGGTCTTTCGATGGAATACCCTTGAAACCTGAACCCATTAGCCATTCTCCGCCGACAGACAGATTAATAAGTGTCTTCAAGAGCCATCGTTCGAGGAGCGGCCCATTTATCTCCAGTCGCTTTACATTCCAGCAGATTGGCTTTTTCAATCTTCCGCGAACCTGATTCAGCCGTATCCCTTCGCGGAAAACGTTGAAGGCATTCAAGGCGGCAGTATCTAAATCGCTTAGACCCTCGTTGTGCCGTTTGCAAAGAATCTTGGCAACGAGGTTTGCTAGCCCGATTCTCTTTGGCTCATTCAGGCACCACTTGAATCCCTGAACCATGATCGCCTCGGTTTCGAACAAACACTGAGATACTACGTGCTCGCGCGTGATCTTTTCGGCGCAATCGCCCAAGGAGGCCGCCCAACAATCCGAGGCCACGGGCAGCGCCGAGGCGTCCGACATTGCTTGTGATTCCTTTTTTCCCACTCTCAAATCCCTACGCGCTTGATTTCGCTGATGCTGATGTCACCGTTGCGCCGGTCGTAGAGGCCAGTGATTCTGGCGTTCGAACCCCCCCATACGTCGCGCGACCTCGACCCGCCTACAGTTCTTCAGATAATCCGCCGGCTGCGAGCAGAGCACAGCTCTACTTTCACTCTGGTGCGCCAGCCATCGGAGATTTGGCGCTCGGCTAAGACTACCGTGGACCAAGAGGGAGATTCACAGACCAGCATATAATGTAAGCGTCCGGTGAACCCATTCTTGTAACGTGCCGCAATGTTTGCCGGCGACGTTCTCCCGATGACTTCCAGGTAATGTTTAGCTAGCTCCCCACGTAGAGTAGCGAGACGCTGCCAAGCTTCCGGATTTTATCCGCCGCAGCGATTGCAATCGTGGAATCAGCGATAGAGCGGATCTTTGCAGTTGTTGGCTTCGGAGAACTCGCTCGGTACCCGCTCATGTCCCCAGATCTTTCGCCCGGCACGCTTCGGGCACCGAACAAAAAACTCGTTCCGCTCTCTGAAGTATCGATCGATTGCCTCTTTCGCAGCATCTGTGGACGGGTAGTCACTGTTGTGAATGATTCCTTTAGCCATCCCACTGAAGACCGATTCGATTACGTTGAGAAACTGCGCTCCAGCGGGCAGGGGTGCGGTCTTCACGATGGGGAACCTGTCTTGATCTGCCTGCCGGTTAACTTCATCCAAATGTGAGAACAGCTTCTTCGATATGTGCCATGAGGCCGCGTCCCACGACAGATAAATCGTACGACAGGTGCGGTACTCAGCGCGCACTAGATCCGCCATCTTGATCATCTCCTCGGTGTTCTTTTTCAAGGAGTAAAAATGGGTTATTTGATTTCTGGATAGTTCGAGCGCAGCCGTGAGGATCAACCAGCCCTTCGACTTTTGGTACTGCGGGATCACATAGTCCTCGCCGGGAGCAACCAGCTTGCTTCCGCCCCTCCGCTTAATTGCGAATGGACCATACTCGTCGATGGAAAAGAAAGCTTCGTCCTCTTTTAGGTCCGATAGGATTTGCTTGATCATCCCCACTTTGGCGTGGTACTCGGGATCGTTGCTGGTGAGGACATCTTTGGCTTTCCGCCATTTGAATCCGGCTGTCTTGATGAGGGCACGTATACGTTTCTTCGATGTGCCATGACCACTCTCAGCCATGATTCGGTGAAGATCATCCATCCTCCAGGAGGTACGGTTAATTCCGTGAGCGGACGGAGGCGAGTGAAGTAGCGAAAACAGGAGCTGCTCGTGCTCTGGATCAACTCTCGGCTTGGTCGCCTTCGTCGACACGAGTGCATTGAGGCCGTCGTTTGCAAAGCGGGTGAGATAGCGGCCGATCGTCCTGCGCGACATTTGCAGACACCGAGCAATCACAGCCGTGCGGATGCCCCTCAGGCGACCGATAACCGCTAAGGCTTTCTTGCGTTCCCGCAATCGGCCACGCTTGATGACCCCTACGAGGCTTGATGCCAAATCAGCCCTGAATTCTTTTTCAACGATCCGCAGAGCAGCGCCACCATGGAGTAATTCCATCATCCAGGCTGCTGCGGCCTGAGAAGACGTCTGTTGCCCACCTCCACCCATTGCAGCCTTCCGCACTCGCACATGCGTCCGGACTGTCGATTCCCCGATATCGCATTTTGGCATTTCGCTTCGAATGCGGCGCCAGATCTGATGTGCCGTGTGTCGCTGGTTGAACGGTGCTTTCATGTCGTTTTCCAGGATGGCGTCGATGAACGGAATGGCCACCGCCATTTTCGGCCGCTTTCTTGGCGTTACTTTCCGCTTCGGTGGCACGGGGTTCCTCAGCGCCGCCCGAACGGTCCGGCGATGCACTCGGTATTTTTGGGCGACTCCCCTGATGGTTCCCAGCCCGTGTTCGTATTCCCGTCGAAGTCGTTTGTAGAGTTGCATTCTACCCTCCAATCATCCAGTTGGATTACATAGCTGTTATTCTTGCCCAATTGGGAAATAAGGCGACAAAGATGGTTGGAGGTAAACAGTTCCGAGCGACGCCGGTGCAGGCAGGGTTAGGCGGTGGCGGCGGGCCGCCGTGTAACCAGCCACTGGTCGGGAAGCAGTTCGTCCAGTCGGTTCTTGGGATGGCTGCTGATACGTTCGAAGATGTCGCGTAGGTAGGCGAATGGATCGATGGCGAGTCTTTTGGCGGTGGCGATCAGACTGGTCAGCACGGCGGCGGTCCGTCCCCCGTGATCGCTGCCGTAAAACATCCAGTTCTTGCGGCCTACCGCGACTCCGCGCAGGCTGCGTTCGGCGCCGTTATTGTCGATTTCCAGATTGCCGTCGTCGCAGTAGCGGTTCAGGGCCTTCCAATTCGCCAAGGTGTAGGCGATGGCCTCTGCCTCGGGACTCTTCGGCAGTACCCGTGGCTGCTCTTGCTCCAGATAGGCGTGGATGTCATCCAGAATCGGTTTCGATTTCTCCTGCCGCAGCGCCCCACGGGTCTCTCCGTCGAGCTTTCCGTCGCGAGCTTCGCGCTCCACGTCATAAAGCAAGCGGATATAGGCCAACATCACCGTCGAGCGCATCAAGTCGGAAGATTGCGCCTCGAAAAAGCGCCGCCTCGAATGCGCCCAGCATGCCACCTCGACAATGCCGCGGTTGGGCTCCTTGTAGAAGTGATCGTACCCGGAATACGCGTCGGCCTGTAAGAATCCCTGAAACTCCTTCAGGAACTCCTCCGGTCCGTCGCGACTGCGGTTGGGGGTGTAGTCATATACCGTGTAGGGATGGTCGTCATCCCCGACATACGTCCAGATCCGGCCCGTGCGCGTGCGGGGCAACGTCGGGTCCAGCACGGGGACCGGCGTGTCATCGGTTTGCACCGCTTTCGAGCCCAACACGCCCTGTTTCATCAGTTCGTAGAGCGGGCGGGCGAGATCGGCGCAGGCACGCATCCAGTCGCACATCGTCTGGCGTGATATCTCCACCCCCTGGCGGCGAAAGATGTCCGCCTGCCGGTGCAGAGGCAAGTGATCCCCATACTTGCTCACCGCCACCTGCGCCAGCAACCCCGGCCCCGCCAACCCTTTCTCCATCGGCGCCATGGGTTTCTCCGCAGTCACCACCGTGCATCCCTTGGGGCAGGCGTACTTCCGACACACTTCCTCGATGACCACCAGGGAGGCGGGCACATACTCCAGTCGCTCGCTGACCTCTTCCCCCATCCGCTTCAACTCGCCCTGGC
>JBEKLF010000280.1:0-10610 GCA_050010335.1 Terriglobia bacterium | reverse complement strand
GTTTACGTACGCAAGGAGCCCGCCTTGAGAATTCGGGTGGTGGGCCAAGCGCCGCTGGCGGCCACCGTTTACGAGTTGGAGAGCCTGCGCTGTAATCTGTGCGGAGAGGTTTTTGAGGCCGCCGCGCCGGAGGGCGTGGGGGAGAAGAAATACGACGAGAGCGCGGCGGCGATGATCGGGCTGCTGAAGTATGGCAGTGGCGTTCCGTTCTACCGGCTGGCGGGTCTGGAGGCGAGTCTGGGGATTCCGCTGCCGCCTTCGACGCAGTGGGAGATCATTGCGGAAACGGCGGAGGTGATCCAGCCGGCTTTCGACGAGTTGATCCGCCAGGCGGCCCAAGGCGAGGTGCTCTACAACGACGATACGGCGATGAAGATTCTGGCGCTGGCCCGGGCCAGCCCGCACTCGGCCGGGGGGGAAGAAGAACCGTCGCGCTCGCGGGAGCGCACGGGGCTGTTCACTTCCGGGATTGTCTCCACCTGGCAGGGGCGGCGGATGGCGCTATTTTTCACCGGCCGGAGGCATGCGGGAGAGAATCTCGCCCAGGTGTTGGCGCAACGGGCCGCCGGGCTGGCTCCGCCCATCCAGATGTGCGACGCGTTGTCCCGCAACTTCCCCAAGCTGCCAAAGCCCCTGGAAATCATGGTGGGGAACTGTAACGCGCATTCCCGGCGCCGTTACGTCGACGTCCTGCCCAACTTTCCCGAGCCGTGCCGTTATGTGTTGGAAAGCCTGGGCAAGGTCTATGGCTATGACGCCCAGGCGGAGGAACGGAGTCTGTCGCCGGAGGAACGGCTACGCTTTCACCAGGAGCACAGTGGCCCGATCATGGACGAACTGCACGCCTGGCTCCGCGCTCAGATCGAGGAGAAGAAAGTCGAACCGAACTCCGGGCTGGGATCAGCGATCACTTACAGTCTGAAACATTGGTCACGGCTAACCCTCTTCCTCCATCAAGCCGGCGCTCCGCTGGACAACAATATCTGCGAACGGGCCTTAAAGATGGCGATTCGCCATCGAAAGAATTCGCTGTTCTACAAGACCGAGAACGGTGCGGAAGTGGGCGATCTGTTCATGAGTCTCATCCCCACCGGTGATTTGAACGACGCCAATCCTTTTGACTATCTCATTGAATTGCAGAAACACGCCGCCGCACTGGCCCAGAACCCGGCAGCGTGGATGCCTTGGAATTACCGCGAGACGCTGGGGCGGGCTGGCGCCGGAGGGGATTCCACGTAGGCCCCCACCTGAAGTAGAATGCCTCCCACCTGGCCGGAAACGATAAATTCTGGCCGGAATGATTCACCCATTCAAAATGAGCCAAAAACGTGTCATTTCGGGATCCAAATCCGGCGGGGTTTTTGGCCATCCCTCTGGACGAACCAGAACTTATCCTCCGCGTGGGTCTTAGCCGAGAAGGTCTCGGATCGTCGAGATCAACTGTTCCGAATCTACCGGCTTGGCGAGAGCGGTATTCGCCCCCACCAGCTTCGCCACATTCAGGAAACCACCACCAAAGGCTCCCGACGCTGCGATGATCTTCCGCCTGCCACAGAGCGCTATGCCGCGTCCGGCGACCGGGATCATTTCAGAGAGATTTCCACAGGACGAAACACGCTGGGCAAGACTCTGGCAACCGGGGACAAATGGCAGTGAAGAGACTCACCGGAGTAGCGGGGCGCAGGGAGGATTTGAGGACGATGCTGGGGATGCTAAAGCGTCATGAAGTCAAGATATTGCTGAAGGCCGGTCACTCGAAGACCGATGTGGCGCGTTTGACAGGAGTTTCCTTTCATTCAGTAAGCCGCATGGCCGAGGAAGCTCCGGTCGACCATCTCGATGACGCTGCCGAGCGAATGAAGCGGCGGATCGGCAGGCCGAGCCTGATGGAGGATTTCCGGAAAAGGGTCGTCGAAATTCTGCAAGAGAAGGCCGACCTGCCGTCGCTAGAGGTCTTGCGGCGAGTGCGGGAGGCGGGCTACCAGGGGGGCAAGAGCATGCTTTACGCCCTGGTGGCCTCCTTGCGGCCAAAGCAGGTTAAGCCCCTGGTTGGTCTCGAGGGTCTGCCGGGAGATTCTTGTGTGCACGCCTTCGGGCAGGTGGACGTCGAGTTTATGGATGGTTCGTGGCCTGACGCGATCCGACAAGGAGTGTTTGACTGGATGCGTGCGCTGCTGCAGGGAGCACTGCATCGTGCGGCGCTGGCGAAGGAACTGGGACACGTGGCTGAGCTCGATCGACTCCTCATGGGTATGCACGAAGGAAGGCTCTCGCACCGAAACAAAGCAATGGCCATTCTCGCCCGTGAGCGGGGCATTAGCCAGTCTCACGCCAGTTCGTTTCTCCACGTCTCCCCAACAACTGTGTCTAGGTACTGGAAAGCTTATCGGCGGGGTGGTACGGCGGCCCTTTTCGCCAGAAAAGTTAGCCACCCGCCGAAGTCCAAGGATGAGGGGATCAAACAAGCAGTCTTTGCACTACTGCATACACCGCCCATGGCACACGGGATCAATCGATCAACTTGGAGGCTCACCGATTTACAAAGTGTTCTGCATGACCGGGGACTAGAGCTGTCCAAAGATGTGATTCCCGTCATCATCAAGGAAGCAGGTTACAAATGGCGCAAAGCACGCCTTGTGCTTACCAGCAAGGACCCCCAGTACAAGGCAAAGATCGAAGCCATCAAGACGATCCTTTCGGAGCTGAAAAGTGACGAAGCCTTCTTCTCGATCGACGAATTCGGTCCGTTTGCGGTGAAGGAAACAGGAGGGCGGAAGCGAGTCGCGCCAGAGGAGAGCTACACGGTGCCGCAATGGCAGAAGTCGAAGGGCCACTTGATAGTCACCGCTGCACTGGAATTATCCCGTAACCAAGTGACGCACTTCTACTCAGAGAAGAAGAACACACGGGAGATGATCAAAATGATGGACCTGTTGCGCACCCAATATCGGGACTGCAAAATCATCTATCTGTCCTGGGACGCAGCCTCGTGGCACATTTCCAAGGAGCTCTTCTCAAAGATCAAGGAGAGGAATGAGGAAGCGCCAACCCATGGTTACCCAATTGTAAAAACTGCCCCACTGCCCGCCGGGGCACAATTTCTCAACGTCATCGAGTCGGTTTTCAGCGGTATGGCACGAGCGATCATCCACAATAGCGATTACCATTCGCTCGATGCTGCCAAAGCGGCTATCGACCGGCATTTCAAGAACAGGAATGAGCATTTTCGGGAACATCCCAAGCGAGCCGGCCGAAAGATTTGGGGTGCGGAACGGGTTGAGAGCGAGTTCCAGGAAAGCAACAATTGCAAGGACCCCCTCTACCGATAAATAAATTGGACAGCCTTGCCGAAAGCACACGATTTTTGCAGTCACAATCCCGCTTTGGGTGAAGTTAGGCGATACCGCATGCTTGACAAAGAGCATGCTTGAGCTATTACCTTCGCAGGACAATAGGGCTGGTAAGGCGTGGGCGACGCACATATCTGGTCAGTTGTGTCACGCGCTGCGCCACCATTTGGATCGTTTTGCTGAGCCGTCCATAGCTGCCATCCAAGCATATATCGGCGACTTGAAATTCGGGGCAAATACCCAGCTTGATGACTACCAACTCGACCCTGAGCTGGACAGAGCGCTCAAACGCATAAATCAGATTATCGACGATAGCCAGTTCGAATCTGTCGAGACGAGCCTGTTGGCGGCGCGGAATGCACAGCAATCGAGCATCAAAGAAGGGCAACCGGTTTCGAAACATGATGCTCCGATTGGACGCCAAGGGCCTCGTTATGCCGTGGCAATATCGCCAGATACACTCCCACTTCCGAAGAAACAGTTACGGGATGTTGTAATCCATACCAATACAGGTATCTTCGGAAATGACGTGGCCCTAGAGAAATTCCCACCTGTCAGCAAACCTGTGCGACTGTCCGATCAAATATGGATAGGACCTATTGAAGCAGACATAGCCAAGGCCGTCATGGATAGCTGCGAAACCAAGGGTCTCGGAATCATCGCTCCTATCAGGCAGTTTGCCCAACTGTATTCGTTTATCAGAGAACTGCCAGCAAACTCGGACATATACGAATGGGATTCCGACAATCAATTGACAACTTCGATTGCGCTCTCCCGACTTATCCACCCAACCTC
The DNA here is from genome assembly GCA_050010335.1 of Terriglobia bacterium. Classification (GTDB taxonomy): domain Bacteria; phylum Acidobacteriota; class Terriglobia; order UBA7540; family UBA7540; genus Bog-366. Next base: position 6,465 of record JBEKLF010000280.1, on the reverse strand, counting down.
TGTTGGTTTAGCGTATGCAGCCAGGATTGCATACGGCCCCAATGGATTGACAATGGTTCACCCAGCGCAAATCCGGGGCATCGGTATAAATGCATTCATGTCCTCTAGTCGGACGCGCGACTGGATCACTGAGCATGAAGCTGAGCGGTTAGGTAAGCTCCTGTCCCCTTATCCGTCGAGCTTGCCACAGCGCATCCTGAACGCCCTTTGGTACCACGAGTATGCAGCAAGAACGTATTATCTCGATCACCGGTGGACCTTTGTTTGTACCGCTCTGGAAGCACTCATTCACACTGATAGAGGTGGGAGCACGATGCAATTTAAGAAACGAGTTTCCAAACTGGCATCTGAACTCGGGGTGACCTTGTCCGAAAACGAGGCGGACAGGGCCTACGACCTCCGATCTGGGCTAGCCCACGGCACATCGTTTCTGTCAACTTCAACAAGTCGAGGTGCGACTTCCGACCAGATAGATTGGTATGATCGCCTCGAAGACACTCTGCGGTTGGCCATCCTACGGGCAATGCAGGACAGGAGGTTCGCGGACGTCTTCATGGATGACGATCAAATCCGAGTGAAATGGGTGATTTGAGACGTCAATGATGATGAGGACGCCCTGATGCTGCCGATCCAGTTGAATTTTCGAACTTCCGCCCTTGCCCTATATAATCAAACAACATCGGCCCTCCAACGCAAGGGGCCCAGCTCTATGGGCAGTGCTTTTACCAGTTCAAGGAATCCCTCAAGATCATTGGAAATGTTCTTATATACATAGGGTGCCAGCAGGCTAGGCACCGGAGAAGCGTCTGTATAGCGGAGAGTGATGATCGCAAATTTCTTTTCTTTGTTGCGTTTTTGGAGAATGGCGTATTCGACCTCGGTCGCCAGATATCTCTCATCCTTAAAGTTGGCCGTGATGAAGAAGACTGCTGCACAAGACTCCTCAAATCCTCGCAGGAGCTCACGCTCGAGATTTGAACCTGCTGGCATATTTGGTTCATCGAGCCACGGTTCAAACCCGATGGCCTTTAAAGCTTGGTAGTAACGATGAACGAGAGGCTTGTCTATCGACTTATGGCTTAAAAAGATCTTTACTTCCGTGGAGGCAGGGATCCTGTTTAGGGGAACTGCTTGAACTGCGCGCGTCTCTGGCGTTGCCAAATCGGCAGCTCTACCTATTCGGTATGTGAGGTCTTCAACAAACGGCCGGACAATCAGTGTGCGGAATAGCTCTATTTGCGCGTTCATTTCTCCTTTCTCGTGAGCTATTCCCAAACTAATGATGTGATTTTGGTCCTCCTGGGCAGACTTCATGAGACAGTAACGGAGGGCAAATTCCGCATCGCGGTCCGGAGGGAACGACAATCTGGGCGGGTAGTCTGTCGCGGCGTCGCACCATGCCTTCACATCGTAACTGCACTTCGACTCAAGAGGATCCAGGACACTTCGAACAAGAGGATTAGTCTTGCAAAACTCAAGGAATCGTTGGGAATGGTGGTCAAATGTGTCCACGTCCTCATGGAGCAAATTGTCTCGGCGGCTCTTGAATGATTGAAGAGACTCCACAACCTCTTCCCTTGGAAATCGCATACAATCGCCCTCGTCTTCCAACCTAGATAATCATCACTTCACATCCGCAGAACGTGCAGTTGCGCACGCCGGTCCAGCCTTCCGAGATCTTGACCTTCTTGCCACAACAGAGGAACGTGACTATCTTGAAATCCGGAGGTTCAGGTCCATGGATCGGTCGTACTGGCATGGCAATTCGGGAGCGCATAAATTCAACCGAAATCTGGAAAAGTCCGCCAGATTGCCTTGCACCGCCGACTGTTTCTTCGAGGGCGGAGGCCAATTCGTTCAGCCGAGGGATCGCCAACTCACGGTATACAAACCGTTTCAAGTATGTCACAGTTTCATCGGTGTGCATCTCAACGGTCTGATCCTCATACGTGCAGTATGGACAATGAATGCGAGTTGGTTTAGCTTGGTCTCGGTTCTTCGGTTCGAGGTTGTAGCCCATCCGCTGACAGTATGAACCGAGCGCCCATTGCAGATCGGTTGGGTCAATCAGAACCTTAAAGTCGCGGCCACAGGAAGGGCACGTAAGGCGGAAAAACTGGTCTCGATCTGTGCTGACCACAACGCCGAAACTAGTAAATTCGTCTTCCGAGTTTTCCGGTTCCATATAATCGTCCGCCGATTTCCCCTAATCCGATATCGTCGATGCCATCTGCTTGCCGTGCGGTCGCGTTTAACTATTGCCGGATATAATCTGCTGCCGAAGCACATGGCGCGGATTTGGGAGCACAGCGCACTACTCCTCGGCTCTAAACACGACAAACGTCCAGATGTTTTTCATACGCACGATTACAAAGCGGCGGAGCAGTCCCCCTCAAAACCCGATGATTTCACGCCTGCGCCCCGTCCCGCGCGCCAACTGGTCAGGCGGCTTACCAGTGACGAGGACGGGGGCGTGGAAATCGGGGCGCATCCACGCCGGCTGCTTCTGCGACGCGGGCGAAGGTTTCAATTACCTGGGCACGAGTCCCATCCATCCATTCCGCGACCGTCTGAGCATGGATACAATACCAGGTTCGTCCGTCCGCTTGCGAACTTACGTGAATCTCTTTCAAGCGAATGGCACTGTCGTAACGGGAACGAATCGCGCGTAGCAGATCGACGATCACACCCATCTGTTCACGCCACTCGGTATTGTGGAGAAAGGCCTTGCCCTCACCTTTAACGAGAACACCGCCATCGCGGGACCGGAGGCAGCCCGTGTTAATCGCCGTAATCGTGTCTTCGATTGCTTTGTCGAAAGCCTCCATAGAACCCTCTTCCATGAAGGGATCTTGAAACGCCGGCCGGTCAAAGCATTGGGCATAGAAGCGGATTATGTCGCTGTCCGATACGGCGGAGAGGTCCTCGGAGCTTGGACTGTCGATCGCGAGTCGGGCCGCCTCCTCAGACAACTTCTTCCATTGTTGAAGCAGGTCGACTGTATACCTCTTCGAGTCGTTGTCAATGAGCTTCGCGCAGTTTTGACATAGCCAAATCGCATTTTCGGCGGACTTGCGATCGGCGGTGCCAAGGCTAGGGTCATAGCGCGGGCCGCCGCGCGAGGCCGCCGTGACGTGTGCTGCGACTCCAACATTCAGTGCTTTCGTCAGATCCTGTTGCGGTCCACTAGTGGGCTGTCGGCAGTTGGGGTTGGAGCAACGCATTCCAACTCGGAGTGCCAAAACATCTTTGACTTCGGCAGGAAAATCATCGCGTCCCATTTGATCCTCCATAACCTACATCGAGTAAAGATTTGGCATTCTAATCGGTTCTTTCCGTTTCCGACCCCTCCTCACCGTAAGGCCAACATTGATTTTCGACTAACACTCTGCGGAGGTCACGGAAGAGCGTGCGGTGATATACATCCGCGCATAATTAAAGGGACATAGGTTGCCCCTGGATGGCATACTTCTCGCAGGAGGAGTAGCCATGCTTCCTCGCCTGCTGCGGTTGCATCCTTTGACCTATCGCCGGTTGATCCGATTGAGTAAGGAGGCGGAGCAGGAAGGTGCGTACCGCGTGGCGAAATGCCTGCAGGCCGTGGTCCTGAATTCCGAAGGCCGGACCAGCGGCGATCTGGCCAGAATTCTGAAGGCGCCGCACTCCAAGGTGTCCGCGTGGTTGGCTCGTTATCAGGCGCAAGGCGTCGAGGGCCTCCTGGAAGGTTACCGCTGCGGACGGCCCGCGCGCTTGAGCGAGGCACAGCACCGCCGCCTCGGCGACATCCTCGATAGCGGCCCGGTGGCTTATGGGTTGGACACCGGGATCTGGACTTCGCCGATGATCGCCTGGGTGGTGGAGGAAGAGTTCGGCGTCGTCTACCATCCCGGGCACGTGCGCAAGTTGCTTCATGACTTGGGTTTCTCCGTGCAGCGACCCCGCCGGGTGCTGGCCCGTGCCGACCGCCGCCAGCAGGACCGCTGGCATCGCTACCTTTATCCCCGCCTTAAAAAAAAGCCCGCAGCGAGAATCGGGCGCTGATTTTTACCGACGAAGCCAGTTTCCGGCAGGACTCCACCCTGCACGCTACCTGGAGCCGGCTCGGCCATCCGCCCGAGATCCCCGTCAGCGGAGAACGTAAGAGCGTGAAGATCCTGGGCGCTATCGAGCTCTGGAGTGCCCGCTTCCACTATGGCCAAGCCACTGTCTTCAATGCTTCCACCCATTTGGGCTTCCTGCATCGCCTGGCCCCTCATTATCGCCGCCGCGGTGCCATTCTCATTCAAGACAACGCCTCCTATCATAAGGACTCCGAGGTCTGGAACTGGTTCAAGTCCAACCGCCACTGGCTGGAAGTCCACCAACTCCCGCCCTACTCGCCCGAGCTCAATCCCACCGAGCGGCTGTGGCAATACACCCGTAAAACTGGAACGCATGATCGCTACTTCGCCAGCCAAGGCGAACTGCTCGCCACTTTGACCCGGGTCTTCGGGGAGATGCAATCCTACCCTGAGCTGATCCGACCCAGGCTGCTACCTTTTTGTTAGCCATCATGTCCCTTTAATTATGCGCGGATGTATAGCGCTCCGATTCGGGATCGCTTGTCACTGTAGTATGAAAATTTGGGGTGCCAGTAATATCAATATGGAGCTGTTTGCCGCGGCGCTTCGCCCACACTCCGATGCCGAGTACAACTGCCTTGCCTTCGCCCCGCTTGAATGTACGCACATCGCCAGGCTTCATAGCTCCTCCATCATTTACCGAAAGCAGACATGCGAAATTGAATGGTATCTTACCACTCGTACGGGGTGACGGAAAACCGTGTCCTTACGGCAAGGCTGCGTGACTTGAGCTGAGGGAAGTTGCTAAGGTCTGTCCATTGCCCCACGGGGCGAGGAGGACAGACGATGGCCGGCGAGGTTCCTGTTATTCCCCCTGACATGCGGAAGGTTTACCTGCGTCTCAAGCGGTGGCGGAGTTCGCACGCCCGCCGCGTGCCAATTCCGGAGTCTTTGTGGACGGCGGCGGGAGAACTGGCCCGCGCGCATGGGATTAATCCCACCGCGAAAGCTCTGCACCTGGAGTATGGCAAGCTCAAGCAGCGGGCGGAAGCTGCGGCGCCGACAGTGAAGAGGCGCAAGGTGAAGGCCCTGGCAGAGGGCCCGCGCCGTGCACGGCGACACGCACGGCGCACCGCACCGCCGACGTTTGTGGAACTGATGGCACCGCCTCGCGGTAGTTTTCCGGGAGCCGTGGCGGAGATGGAAGGGCCGCGGGGCCGGATGCGCATCGAGCTCAAGGGTGTCGCCACGGCAGAACTGGTGGCGCTGATCCGGGCGCTGTGGGACGGCGAGGCATGATCCAGGTCACCCCGCAGACCCGCATCCTGGTGGCAGTGGAAGCGGTGGATTTCCGCAACGGGATTGATGGCTTAGCGCGGGTGTGCCAGGAGCAGTTGCAGGCGGACCCTTTTTCGGGTCGGCTGTTCGTGTTCCGCAACCGTCGGCGCACGGCGCTGAAGATATTGGCCTACGACGGTAGAGGATTCTGGTTGTGCCAGAAGCGGCTCTCGCGCGGGCGCTTCGGTTTCTGGCCGGTGAGCCCGACGGGGGTGACGAAAGCCCTGGAGGCGCACGAACTCTACGTGCTGCTGGCGGGCGGGGATCCCACCTCGGCACCGGCAGCTCCCGTCTGGCGGCCGATCAGCGTGGTGAGTTGAGAAAAAAGTAGCGCGGGGACCTTGCGTTCTAATTTCGTCTCTGTTAAGCTCCGGGCATGGCAGGCGAATTTCGCTATCGGGGCCGGGTGATCACGGCGGCAGAAGTAGAATTTATTCGTCAGTTGATCGCCGAGCATCCCTCTACCAACCGGCGGCAGCTTTCGCTGCGACTGTGCGAAGCGTGGGGGTGGAAGCAGGCCAACGGCGCACTGCGCGACATGGTCTGCCGAGGACTGCTACTGGAACTTGCGCGGGCCGGGCGCCTGGAGTTGCCGCCCGCACGCCATGTGCACCGCAACCCCCTCGTCCGGCGCGCGACGGACGGGGGAAAAGCCCCGGCCCCGCTTCTCGTGGACACCACTCCCCTGGAGACCTCGCTGCGGGCGCTTCGGCCCTTGGAGTTTCAGCAAGTGCGGCGCACACCCGAGGAGCCGCTCTTCAACTACCTCGTCGCCCAGTATCATCCGCTCGGCTACACGCGGCCGGTCGGGGAACACCTCAAGTATCTGGTCTCTGCTGCGGGCCGGGTGATTGCCTGCCTGGCATGGTCGTCGGCGCCGCGGCATCTGGGCGCCCGCGATCGCTTTATCGGCTGGTCGGCGGAGGCGCGGCGCCGCAATATCTGTTTTCTCGCCTACAATCCTCGCTATCTCATTTTGCCTTGGGTCCGCGTCCCGCATTTGGCGTCGCACGTTCTCGGTCAGATGGCGCGAAGAATCGCGGCAGACTGGGAACGGATCTACGGG